>JAPUDW010000114.1 GCA_027492915.1 Bacteroidota bacterium
ATTCGTACTTGTGAACAATCGGATGCGATTTTACTCGGCGCGGTAGGCGGACCAAAGTGGTCAGACCCTGCCGCCCCTGTCCGTCCCGAACAAGGGCTGCTCAAAGTACGTAAGCATTTCGAACTGTTCGCCAACTTACGCCCTGTGAAAACGTATCCGGTTCTCGCCTCGCATGTTCCCCTTCGCCCTGAATTTCTCGAAGGTGTAGATATGCTTTTCGTGCGCGAATTGACCGGCGGCCTTTATTTTGGCCCGCGTCAGGATCAAGGTGATGGGGATTCAGCTTATGATACTGAACTCTACACAACACCCGAAGTAGATCGGGTATCACAGGTAGCCTTCCGTGCCGCGCATGGTCGCCGCAAGAAAGTAACATCCGTCGACAAAGCCAACGTCATGGCAAGCTCGCGTTTATGGCGGCGTAGTGTCGTCAAAGCGCACGAAGATTATCCTGAAGTTGAGCTTGAGCATATACTGGCGGATGCCATGAGTATGTACCTCATCACCCGCCCTGCCAGCTTCGATGTTATTGTTGCCAGCAATATGTTCGGTGATATTCTGAGTGATGAAGCATCTGTATTGGCGGGTTCATTGGGGATGTCGCCCTCTGCTTCTTTGGGTTCATCCAAATTTGGTCTTTATGAACCGATTCACGGCTCGGCTCCTGATATTGCAGGGCAGGGGAAAGCAAACCCAACCGGCACCATTTTGAGTACCGCGATGTTGCTGCGTTATAGCTTGGGCTTAGAGGCTGAAGCAAAGGACATCGAACAGGCTGTCGAGGCCACTTTAGATTCGGGCGCACGCACTGCTGACATTGTTACCCGTGGTAACACTTACATCAGCACCACAGAGTTCGCGCAAACCATACTCTCAAATCTATAATTTATGGCTCGTTCTGGTCGGGGTGTGCTACGCGTGTGGGTAGCACATCTGTTAAGTCTGGTGATGGCGTTTCGAACGCTGTATTCAAGTACTTGCGGTTCATTTCGAGGATCGCCATCGCCGACACCAAGTACAGCAGCCGTCTGCCCCCAATGGACATTGTTTTCCACGTAATTGCTCTCAATGCACATAATGCCAGCGCGATGTAATACTCGTACCAGTTATCCTCAGTGGCTAAACACTGACGTACGACATTGCGAATCGATTCCACAGCCTTGATCGAATTGGTAATCTGTTCATTGTCGCTTGGTAAAGGGTCTTCATTCGCCATTGCGATGAGGCATCGTACTGCTATACGTGCAGTCGCCCAATCATGGTCAAGTGCGTTCATCAGCGCGTCACCGAGCAAGCTCACCTCTAAACACGCCCAATCGAACAGCGTATGTCCATCGCGAGTGTGCCCGAAATCAATCAGCCAAATGCTGTTATTCGGCCCCACTAAAATATTGCCCAGATGCAGGTCGCCATGAATCTTACTCATCGACCCATTCACATGCCGGTCAAGTAAGTTTTCATACGCCAGCAGCGGGTTCGGGAGTTGTAATTCTTCGAGGCTAATCCACCGATCCTCCGGCTCAAAATCCGGTTCAAGGTCGCGCACCGCATCCAACATCAGGTCATAGCGTGTTTTCCACACACTGCCTGCTAATCGCTCAATAACTTCCCCTCTATAAAACGTTCTGGAAAGTCCATTTACCCCGCGTATTTCGATCTTATACGCGCGTTTATCCGCCTCGCTGCCATATCCTACTGCCAACTTAAGCACGTTGTGTTCGTGGTCAACCTTTTGGACGGTAAAACCTTCAAGCACAACGTCGTCCCCAAACTCAAGCTCACTGAGTTTCGTTTTTAGTTTGGCGCGGTTCACCGGGATTTTTACCACGAGTGGCATTTCTGGTTCGTCATTTTCAGGAATGAAGTCTAGCGTTATGAGGGGGGGCAGCAGCCAATCATATTCTTTCCATGCCTGAAACCGGAATGGTCGTTTGGGCTGCCACCACGTAATCTTGAACTGCGTGTATAAATCCTTCTGGAGCAGCCGTCCCAGCGCAGATGTACCCTGCGCTTGAACATAGTGTCGTAAATCCATTGGGATGCCGTCAGAATGGGCGACCAATGTGTATTTGATTCCTGCCAGTTCCGACGTTTCCGGCTTTACGGGGTTGTCTTCCAGTCGCGCTGTTTGCAGTGGTAAGGCACTCTTAACATGTGTTTCGAAGCGGTGTACTTCATCCAAAATGGTATCTGCATCATGGATCTTCACAACCATTGGTGCATCTTCATGACCGTCTGCGTGTACAGGTGTTACCACCAACACCAGTGCCCCGCTAAAACCAGTCAGGCGCTGTTCTACACGTATCGTCTTATGCCCCGTAAACATCCGTCGTAAAACAAAAAGTTGTTCACGTTCAATCGGTTGGCTGTTATCGAATGTCTGGGCAAATGCCACATTAATATCTGGGGTTTGCGGTTCGCGCTTGGGGTCATAACCCATCGCCGCCAGTGTTGCCGCATGTAAATTCATGCCGAGCGTTCTTAAAACGCGAATCGGTAAACTATCATTTTCAGTGAGAATTGCTACCAGCAATTCGCGCTCAGTCGCTTCCGGCAGGTTGTTGTCCATCGCAAGGTCATTCGTAACATCCAGCACAACTTCCGTCCGCGGCGTATAACGGAAGCCTGCCCACAAGCGCTGGTTTGTACCTTTGTCGGTCTTACGCCGTATTGCATCAATCACATAGTCTGTTGTAAATCCGTAATCCTCGATAATACTCGCCGTAATGCCGCCTTGAATTTGCAGCATGGCAATGAATAGATGCTCGACACCCAGATAGTGATGTCGCATTTGCACCGATTCTTGGCGCGCATTAATGACAATGTCTTTGAGGCTTATGACATGCATAACTTATTCGTTCGTCTCTTGAATACGCATCCATGTATGTCCGACCCGAAACAGTTGCTTAGCTTCGATTGGTATTGCACCTTTTACCCGTGCATCACTATCCGCATGTTCCACAAATGTACCATTGGTACTGTCACAGTCTTGCAACCACCAATGGTCATTTTCTCTATATATATAAGCATGTTCGCGTGATATAAAAGAATCGTCTTTCAGGCAAATATCACTTTCTTCCTTACGCCCAATGCTAATTTGCCACCGCGCTTGATCTTCACTAAGCTCGCCATCACCATTTTCGATAGCGTAACTCAGGCGCAGCCCATCATCAACACCGCTCATAATCATTAATTCTAATTGCACTTGCCCACTCCCCGCCTGACACCGCACCTGCCATTATACTATGAATTGGACTCGCCCAAGCGCTTGCTCTTTTCTTTGTCCTATGCTATCCTGTCCGACATAACAACTGAATAACATACACTCTTATGAAGAACGGTTGAGGGAACGGCCCTGAGACACCGTGGCAACCCCCAAATGATGGGAAGGTGCCAAATCCGTCGGCAATTGCTGACAGATGAGAGTGATTACCTGATTGTTTTATTACACAGGAATCAACTCTAAGACTTCAGCCCGAAGTCTTTTTTGTCGGTAAAACTCACCCGGCGCTTCAATTCGAGGCCGGGTTTTTTATTTCTTATGGCAGAGCAGTCATGTGTCCTTAAAGCAATTGGGTAAAGGTCTAGAAAACATCGTGAATGACGACAACAACAATACACAGGGCAAAAGTACACGCGCCGTACATGGCGGTGCGAAACGTCGTAAGGCGTTCAATTCACTAAATACACCCATCGTCCAAACCGCGACCTACACATTTGGCGATACGCAGGAACTCATCGACTTCATGGAAAGTAAAACATGGGGTGATGGTGATGATCGTGAAGAATACGGTCGTTACGGCAATCCTACCGTTTCCGCCGTTGAGCGTAAGTTAGCGGCAATGGATTCGGGTGAAGATGCGGTGCTTTACGCCTCCGGCATGGCAGCCATCACCTCATTGCTCTTGTCCGTCTTGCCTTCTGGTGCGCATATTGTCATGACGGATGACTGTTACCGCCGCACGCGCCAATTCTGTCAAACCTTTCTCAAGCGTTTTGGTATCGAAACAACCGTAGTGCCAATGGGTGACTATGAAGCGATGGAAGCCGCTATCATCCCCAAGACCACTCGTGTCATTATTTCCGAAAGCCCGACTAACCCCTATCTGCGAATTGCGAATTTGGACAAGATCGCCAAGCTAGGGAAGAAGTACCGCATCCTAACCATGATTGACAGCACCTTTGCCACGCCTGTTAACCAGCGCCCGCTAGAGTGGGGCATTGATTTCGTCGTTCATAGTGCTACCAAATACCTCTCCGGTCATAATGACCTGCTCGCTGGCGTTGTTGTCGGTCGTGCTGATCGTATCAAAGCCCTGCGTGATGCACGCGGCGTGTTGGGCGGTATTGTCGATCCGCAGAATGCCTATCTGTTGGATCGTGGTATCAAGACCTTGGGTGTTCGTGTGCAGCAGCAGAATAAAACAGCGCTGGCAGTCGCCCAAATCTTGGATGACCACCCACGTATTGAACGTGTCTGGTATCCCGGCCTCGAATCACATCCTGATCATGAAATCGCTATGGCTCAAATGACAGGATTCGGTGGGGTAGTGAGCTTTGAAGTCAAAGGTGATCTTCAAGCCACCAGCCGGTTCATCGACCGCCTTAAAATCCCGTACATCGCGCCTAGCCTTGGCGGGGTGGAAAGCTTGATCGAACAACCCGCCCTCATGAGTTACTATGAAAAGACCAGTGAGGAACGGCTTGCACTTGGCATCAAAGATAATCTCGTGCGCTTCGCTATCGGAATTGAAGACACCGATGATGTACTTTTCGATGTACAGCAAGCACTCGCCAATATGTAGTCTGTTTCACTTGTTCGTATGAATATAAAGAGGCACAACCACTTTTGATTGTGCCTCTTTTTATTTATCTTCGATTGAGAGATATTACTTATGCAGGTGTTAGTTCTTTGGCCTCAAGTATCCCGCGTAGTGCCTCAATTGTCGCCTCGGATTGGTGCAGTGTGTTGGCGTAGTTTCCGTCAATACCGTCCATTGTGTCGTTATGGTATTGCATCACGGCTTCTGGATCTTTCAGCACATGCCCCGTTAAAATACCGACGACTGTTTCGTGTGGCTTGATGATGCCTTTCCGCACCAACTTTTGCACGCCGACCAATGAACAGGCCGATGCTGGTTCGCAGCCCAAACCCTGTCGGTCAATCATGGCCTTCGCATCCATAATTTCTTGATCGCTGACTTCTTCAACTACCCCGTCAGTCCATTTCAACGACCGTACAGCCTTCTTATAGTTGACCGGATTCCCGATCTTAATCGCCGTTGCTACTGTTTCGGCGTGTACAGGTTCCATTTCGTGCAAACCGGTTTTGTAGCTTCGGTACAGCGGATTTGCCCCCTCTGCTTGGATGATTGCCATACGTGGCATCCTGTCAATCAAACCTAGTGAGTAAAGTTCGTGCAGCCCCTTCCCAAATGCGGAGCTGTTACCAAGGTTCCCCCCCGGCAGCACAATCCAATCCGGCACTTTCCACCGTAATTGTTGTATCGCCTCGATAATAATGCTTTTCTGGCCTTCCAACCGGAACGGATTGATAGAGTTCAGTACATAAATGCCGAGGCTTTGCGCTACTTCTCGTACCAATTCCAAGTTACGGTCGAAATCGGCATCGACTTGGATACCCGTCGCCCCATACGCAATTGCTTGTGCTAACTTGCCAGCGGCGATTTGCTTGTTTTGAAAGAAAACAATGCCTTCAATGCCTGCCCATGCTGCGTATGCTGCCAGTGAGGCTGAGGTGTTCCCTGTTGAAGCACATGCCACCCGCTCAATGCCGAGTACCCGCGCTTGTGTCACACCGCCCGTCATACCACGATCTTTGAATGAGCCGGTAGGGTTTTCCCCCTCATGTTTGAGGTACAATGTCTCCACACCTGCCCAAGCTGCCAGTTTGGGCGTGCGGTAGAGGTTGGTGTTACCCTCAGGTCGGCTGACTACCAGTCCATTGTCGACATCAGGGTAGATCATTTCTTTATAACGCCAAACGCCGCTGTTGTATGGCGCATCCAGCGTGCCGAGGCGCTGGTCAAATAACGCACGGGTTGCTACTTTTTTGAGGTATTCAGTATCATGTTGAACATCCAGTAAACCACCGCATTTTTCACAGGAATAAATGATCGTGTCAACTGGGTATTGCTGCCCACAATCCATGCATTGTAGTATGCTCAACATGCTGTTTTCACCAATTGTGCTTTTGCAGGAAAAAAGCAAGGATAACAATTTCTTATGACGAATTCTAGTGCGGAGGCGTTCGCTCCGGCAACGATGGCGAATTTAGGCGTTGGTTTTGATGTGTTGGGCTTAGCCTTTCACGAACCGGGTGACATTGTTCGTGCTGAATTGGCGGACGAACCCGGCGTCACCATCGCAGATATAGAAGGGGATGGCGGCCAGCTCACCCGTGATGCTGACAAGAATACGGCGGGTATTGCGGCTGCCAGCACGCTAAAGCTCCTCGGTGTGCAGCAGGGCGTTCGCCTCATCATTCGCAAAAATCTACCACTCGCCAGCGGTTTGGGCAGCAGTAGCGCTAGCGCTGTCGCTGCTGCGGTAGCCGTAAACGCGCTCTTTGGCGAACCGCTCTCGATGAAGGAGTTGCTAGCGCCTTCGTTAGATGGTGAAGCCGCCGTTAGTGGTCGCCATGCGGATAATGTGGCTCCATGTTTATTCGGAGGGATTAACCTCGTCACAGGTGTGGATGTCGATTCAATTCGAATGCTCCCAATCCCGCCGTCACTCCATCTCGCGTTAGTAACGCCGGATGTAGCGGTTCCTACAGCAACGGCACGGGCTGTTTTACCTGCCACGGTTCCACTGAAAACAATGGTACTTCAAACGGCTTATATGGCACGCCTTATTGATGCGATTTATCGCGGTGACGTACCCGCAATGGCGCTTGCGATGGAAGGCGATCAGGTCATCGAACCTGCTCGCGCTCACCTTATGCCATTACTATATGAAATGCGCCAGATTGCGAAGTCTGCGGGAGCCCACGGTCTGGTCATAAGTGGGGCAGGGCCAACCCTTTGTGCCATCTGCGATAATGAAGAAATCGCTCAAAAGGTTGCTCTCGCTATGCAGTCAGGGTATGATGCAGCAGGTATCACAAGCGTCACCCGTTGCACCGGAATTTCGACCAGTGGCGCGTATGTAATCAAGGTAAATTAAACATCTAATGTGAAACCCTGAGCATTCGTTGACACTCGAATTTGTTCAGTGTATACTAAATTTAGATAGTTCTGAAAGTAACAAACGACCTATTACTGGCACTAATGAGGTAGGCCAATTATGACCATTCAACAGGCAATGCAGTCGGTCGATAACATTATGTTTGAGGTCGTAAACAGTGATGTTAAAACGCTGCGCGATGCCAGTCGCCACATCTTGGATGCGGGTGGCAAGCGTGTTCGTCCTCGCTTGTTGATGTTGGCTTATTCGGCTCTTGGTGGTACAGATTATGATTACGCGGCCCCTCCGGCTGCTGCGATTGAACTGGTGCATACGGCCAGCGTCGTACATGATGACATTAACGATCATGGTGTTGTTCGTCGCGGTCGCCCATCAGTGAATGCCATCTGGGGACGTACTTTTGCCCTCCTTACTGGTGATTTTCTGTTCACCAAAGTTTATGAACTCATGGCGCCCTATAAAGACCTCAATATCGACCTTGCCGAAGCAACCGTCGCGCTGGTCGAGGGCGAAACCTTACAGGCCGCCGCTGTCAAAGAGAATAACTTTACCCGTGAAGTCTATTACCAGATTATCGCACGTAAAACGGCTGCCTTGTTCAAGTCGGCTGCCACCATTGGTGCGAAGTTAGCGCATGCGGATGAGGTAGTAATTCAAGCGCTAGGCCAGTATGGTTACAGTGTTGGCCTTGCATTCCAAATTATCGACGATATTCTTGACCTCACGGTTGATACCGATAAACTGGGTAAGACGTCTGGCATCGATCTTGCACAGGGGCGTGGCTATGTTGCTGCTCATGCCACTAACGGTCACACAGGCGGCGCTGTTGCCGAGGCCGTGATCGAACAGGCTGACCCCATGACTTCCATCAAGGAAAAGCTGCTCAAGGGTGATGCCATCAACGAAGCCCGTATCCAAGCTCAAACGCTTGCTCAAACCGCCATTGCCTGCCTCAATGTACTACCCGAATCGCAAGCGAAACGAGAATTGATCGACCTCGCGAACATGGTGGTTGACCGCGACCATTAAGTTTTACCCTAAACTAAAGTTGTCCTATAAAATCCAGCCACTTGGCTGGATTTTTTGTTATCGTTGCGCGGTATAATCGCCATATCAAACTGGGAAGGAACTGCGCCGTGATAAAAGTTGTTTCCGTTGATCGTATTCGTGAGATCGAATCTGCGGCTGATGCGGCTGGCTTAACCTACGCCACATTGATGCAAAATGCTGGACACGCAGTCGCCTCGCGCGTTATCGAACGACTTCACAACCAGTCTGATGCGCGCGTTACGGTACTCGTCGGCGCTGGCAACAACGGTGGCGATGGCTTGGTTGCTGGTCTTATCATCGCACAGCAAACAAAGGCGCTCGTTCGCTTCTACTTGCTAAAATCTCGCCCCGATGATGACCCGAATTTCGCCGCCGTCCGCACGGCTAACCTCTCAGTTGCATTTGCCAGCGATGATCGTGATGGGCGCGTTCTCCGCAACATAGTTGCCAGTGCTGATGTAGTCATTGATGCGCTCTTTGGCATTGGTCTTAAGCTACCCCTTCGCTCGGATGCTGCCAAAACCTTACGTATCATTAATCAGGCGCTCAACGACTCACAGTTGCCCGAACAACCACATGGAATATTAATCGCTCCCATTGATCCCACCTCACGCCCACACCCTTCCAAGCCCTATGTGGTTGCTGTCGATTGTCCCAGTGGCCTCGATTGTGATACAGGAGAACTTGACTCGAACGCTATCCATGCCGATGAAACGGTTGCTTTCATCGCTGTCAAAAAAGGCTTGCTCGAATTCCCCGGTGCCGCTGCCGTCGGACAACTTCATCTTGCCACCATTGGCCTTACTGCTGACTTCCCCGAGTTAAAATCCGAACAATACTCCCTTGCTGATGCCGCCACCGCTGCTTCTCTGCTGCCTGATCGCCCCCTAAACGCCAACAAGGGCACATTTGGCAAAGTGCTTGTCGTCGCCGGCTCACTGAATTTTGTGGGTGCTGCTGGTCTTACGGCCTCCTCCGCTTACCGGTCAGGTGCCGGGTTGGTGACGGTCGCCGCGCCGCAGTCGGTAGTCTCAGCATTAGCAGGTCACTTTCTCGAACCCACATGGCTGCCGCTTTCAGAATCAAACGGCACGATTGCTGCCGAAGCCAGCGCTGGATTGATGTCCGAAGTCTCTACGTATAGCGCTGTACTCCTGGGGCCGGGGTGGGGCAAGGCAAAATCCACCCATGACTTGCTCGTGAGTTTGCTAACCCAAAAATTGCCACCGCTCATCATTGATGCTGATGGCCTCAACCTGCTCAGTGAAATGGACGGTTGGTGGAAGGGCTTACCCGCTGAGACTGTCATCACACCGCACCCCGGCGAAATGGGGCGGCTTGCCAAAATGTCGACTGCTGATGTGCAAGCTGATCGATGGAAAATCGCCGCCGAAAAGGCCGCCGAATGGAATGTGATCTTAGTTTTGAAAGGGGCACATACGCTTGTCGCCGCGCCTGATGGTCAAGTTACCGCGTTGCCCTTTAAGTCCGATGCACTTTCAACCGCTGGAACTGGCGATGTGCTTGCTGGCCTAATCGCAGGTTTTCTGGGGCAGGGGGTTTCGCCGTTTAAAGCCGCCGTTTTAGGGGCATATGTGCATGGGCTAGCAGGTGAATTTGCTGCCCACGCTTGTGGGAACACCCGCAGTGTAATTGCGGGTGACGTGCTCAATGCGATTGCGAGCGCTTTAACAGCGCTCAGTCATTAATCCTTAAAACCGAGTTCCAATCGCCGTCGTCTTGCTGCGGCTTTGCCCTCAGCCATACTCTCCGCCAGCGGGTCGCTTACTGCCGACTCCAGCTTATTCCGCAGGTTATCCCCGCTGTCGGTAATTTGCTGTCGTAATTCACTGCCGCTGCGAGGAGTGCGGAACAAAGCCACCACCCCGCCCACGATCAAACCAAAGATGAATCCGCCAAACAGCATCCCATTGTCGAGTTGATTATTGTCACCCATTATTTTTGCTCATCCTGCTTCGTCCGTCGGATTGCTCGGCGGATGCCCCCTAGGTCGCGGACAACCACGCCTAACCCCGCCATAAACCCGCCTGCGCGGATAATCGGCCCAACGGCATTGTCACCGACAAACTCGACCGTTCCCTTCGCCGTATCAACCGTTTCTTTAGCAGTTGTCAGTACCGGCTTCACGTCACGCTTGAGCATGTTGATCAGACGTGTAATCTGCACGATCAAAACCGCGATAGAACCAATGATGAGAATGCCCTCGATGCCGATGACAATGAAGAATAGATTGCGAATGTACTCAATCCGTGTCGCTGTGACTTCTAGTTCACTTGTAAATCCGAGCAGTAAACCGACGACGAAAATCAAGGCGATCACGCCGCCTAAAACACCAGCACTGAGGAACACAATCCGCTGCACGGTCCACGGTGATTGCGCTTCCGTTTGTGTTGGCTCAATGGGCGGGGTCGTTGAAACAGCTTGCGTCATGGCTAATCCTTATTGAGTTGAACGCCGGTTACGATCAGTTGTCAGCACATGTGCGCCCACCAGCGCGAATATTGCGCCTAATGCTGCCGTGGCAATTCGCAGTGTGCCGATATTGAAAATATTAATTGTGAAGAGGACGCCAATTAAATGTCCGGCGCCGAACCCTATCCAGCCAGCCAGTAGGAATAGCGCCAACCGCCGTGCATCACCGCCGACGAGGATATGAAACGCTGCTCCGAAAAGTGTCGCCAGAATAAATCCGAAAATGGTGGTCGGTCCCAGCAAAATTGCTTATCCTCTCGCAGAATTGTTACGTTCTATTAGTCTATGGTACAATTCCGATAGTGACGAGTGTAGCATAAACTCACCTATCAAACACAGTACTAATGGCTAATTTTTGCTGATGACTATTTTAGACCACCGCATCCTAATTCCGAAATCACCTGAAAAAATATGGGAATTTCTAAGCGATATTTCGCGGAACGCTGAATGGCAGGTTGATTGCAGTGAGGTATCACTGCTGACTTCCAAGCGTAGTGGGGCAGGGGTGCGTTGGCGCTATACAAGCACCGGCGGTCGCTCTTACGTCGTCGAAACAACAGCATGGTACGATGGCCTCGGCTACGAGTACACGTTCGTAGATGGTGGCCCTTTTAAAGAAAGCAAAGGCCGTATCCGCCTACAAGAAATCGCTGAAGGTACAGTTGTCCAATGGACTCTAACCTATGAAACCAGCGGTATGCTGGCTGGTGTTCGGAATGCTATCGGTCTCAAACGCCAATTTGAAAGCGCGATGATTGATAGTCTCAAAAACCTTTGGAAAGTCATTCAAAAGGTAATACCGGACGATAAGCCCCGTGAAGTCAAATCGTTGATGCGTGATGCACCCGACTACGAATCACGCACCCACTACCGCTCTCGTTACCCTACTGGTAAACCGGATGACGACTATCAAGAGGTGTTGCCCGAAAAGGGTATTTCCGCCATTGTCGAACCGCCAATTTCCCTTGAAGATACTCGACCCCGCGCCCCTGTACGTGCGGAACTGTCGCCTGTCGAGGTAGCTCCCGAATCGACAGAAGTTCCTGAAGCCACGCGCTCGGAATTTGCCCCGCCGCTGCCATCTCCGGTGACAGAAGACGCAGTCGTAAGCGAATTGGCCGCCAGCACAACCCTTCCTGAAACTGCTGATGAAATCCCTGATCCCTTTGCGGCAGCTAATGAAACTGCGCGTGTTTATACAGACGTGCCAACAGTTGCGCGTACCATCACTCAGGAATCGCACACCGTCTCTACACCAGTTGAACCCACCGCTGTTGTAGAAACGCCTAAACCCATGCCTGCTGCTTCCTTTGATCCCGTGCCTTCATATGCCGATACCGTTAAGATGGAAACGGGCGAAATGAGTGTCTTTGATCTCTTTGGTATACCGCGCCCCAGCCAGACGCAGGAAATGCGACCTGTAGTCATACCCGATGAAGTTGAGCAAATTCTCACTCAACCTGCCGCTCAAATAACTGTTCAGCCGTCGCGTATCGGCCTCCGCTTGGTCTTACGCCGTAAACACGTCAAAATCCGCCGACCGGTATAAACAAAAAACACCCATTCATGGGTGTTTTTTTATTGGGGTGACATATGGGGCTCGAACCCATGACATCGAGGACCACAACCCCGCGCTCTGCCAACTGAGCTAATGTCACCATATGGGAATCAGTATAGCATAGCCCCCAAACCGAATCTAGGGCTTTTTCCGTGCAACAATCACTTGGGCAATACTTCTTTCGCATCGTTCTTCATAGATAGTCACATCAAATCCGTAGTGTCCGAAAAAGTCACTAACAGTAGAACCTTGCTCTCCGCGTTGCCCTGTAATGCGATACAGCCACTCTAATCCTTTTTCACCGGCACCCCCGCCTGTGAGCACCCCATTCGGCACAATAATGAAGCGCCCATTCTCACAGAGGATGCGATAGACTTCACGTAAAGTTTCTGCCGCGAAAATGAAATCAGTCGGAAAGGTGCTGATGACCGCATCAAAGGTTCGGGCAGGGAAGGGCAGTTGTTGCGCTTTGCCCCGCACCAGTTTTGCTGCCATTCGGTGATTGCGCAGCTTACGTCTGGTGATTCGGCCCATATAGGGCGACAAATCGTAACCAACCGTTTGATAACCCGCTTCAATCAAATCCAATTGCAGGTTGCCCGTCCCATGTGCCAGTTCGAGTATCAGGTTGCCTTGTTCTACATCCAAATGTCGTAGCGCCGCTCGTTGCCAGCTTCGCCATTCCCCCAATGATACCCCCCAGCTCACAAGGTCATATGTAAAGGCCATTTCATTGTAAAGCAGCCGGAAGCCAAATCGGACGAGCTTCCACCAACCCTTAGCCAGCAGTTCCACGAATTGCCTCGATAATCACATCCGGCTTGTCCGTAATAATCGCATCAACACCGAGCTTGTATAGCTTCGTTGCCCGTGCAGGATCATTGACCGTCCATGTATTCACACGGTAATTGTGGCTGTGTGCCCATTCCATATACGCTGCGTCAATCATCATGTCCTGTGGATGCCGTGCCTCATGTGGCAAGCCTTCCATCGCCGCGCTGAAGTCATAATCAGGCGCGTATAAATAACCAATTGGCACATTGGGTAGGATGTCGCGGAATCGCTTGAGCGCCAGCGGGTTGAATGACGACACAATCACACTCGCCTCTAACCCGTGCTGGCGAATGCAATCCGCAACTGCTTGCTCAACCCCATCGGTATCTTGCGTCTCGGATTTAATCTCGACATTGATGAAGCACTTATTGCCGACCGCCTCAAAAACTTCGCTTAGGGTAGGGATGCGAACACCTGCATACTCGGCGCTGAAGCTGCTTCCGGCATCCAGTTCTTTCAACTGTGCCAGAGTCATATCCTTCGCCAGTCCCTGACCGTCCGTAGTCCCATCAACGCTAAAATCATGCAGCACGATAAGCTGCCCATCTTTTGACAAATGCGTATCCAACTCAACACCTGTAGCACCTTGAGCAAGGGCTAACTCAAATGATGGAATGGTATTCATCGGCGCGTATGCCCGTGCGCCTCGGTGTCCCCAAATCAGCGTTCGACCCTGATAAATGTTTTCTAACGGAAGCATAATTGTATCCTAACCCGATTCAAACCGGAGAGTTACCCTAAAAGAGAAAATTTGTGCTATTCTGAACATGATAGTAGTCACAAGGTCTATAAATTTTAGGTTCACATTGTAGGGACGTAGCGTGCTACGTCCGCGTCACCAAATCACACTCGTCACTTACTTTGCCACCATTACCCTATATTTTGCCCTATCACAAACAAAATAAGATCCTAGAGTTACCAAATCACACTCACCATTTACTTTGAATATTCGTTACTATTGATTTGGTAAACGGTCATCAAACTCAACAACTTGCAATGTCACATTGTAGGGGCGCACGGCTGTGCGCCCTTTACATCACAAAACTTGTTAACTGCTTATTCGCTTGCAAACTGTATCGCCCTAGGGAATGGTCTCAGACCATTCCGAAAATCAACCATCTGTTTCACAACCAATGTCTCGCCAATATATCACGGATGTATGATGTTAACCTTAAATCTTCACATCAATATTTTAACCATGAAGGGAGATCATTCCGCAGCTTGCTCCCTCGCAACTGAGATACAAAATGTAAAATCGGTATGGCGGCAGCCACACGGGAGCATATCGCCGAATTTTCGCCATTTTGGCAGATCGAGCCGAACATTCCGCCGTCACAAAATGCACAATTTGCACAGCGGCAGCCATACGGGAGCGTATCGCCGAATCTTCGCCATTTCGGCGGATTTAGCCGCGACTCCCGCCGTCACAAAATGACAATTCGGCGGCTGCCTCCCTCAAATCCATCCGCCATTTCGGCAGAAGTAATGCAAATTGTGCAATATCTGCAACATTTACATCATATTGTTAGCAGCTAAAATTGGGCTTTTAACCTTTGACCTTCAATTTTTAACCACGAACCTACCGTGGCATCACCTGTATCGCATCACCCTCAACCCGCACGTCAAACGCTTTAACATCCACCATCGCCGGTGGGCTTAGTACTTTACCTGTCCGAATATCAAACGTTGCCCCGTGTCGCGGGCACTCGATAATACAGCCGGTTAATTCACCTTCAGCCAGCGGGCCATCATCGTGGGTACAAACATCTTCAATCGCGTAGTAAGTGCCCTCCACGTTGAAGATCGCCACCCACCGTCGCCCGACTTCAACCACCATGCGTTCGCCCGGTTGCAGCTCGTCCTGTTTTGCTACGGTTACAAATTCTATCGGCTTATTGTTCGCCAAATTACGCTTCCTTATCCTCAATCGCCTGCCAGTCCGTCACACTCTGGGTCGCAATCACCAGCGTTTTCAGGGAAAGTAATGCACATTTTACTCGGTTAATCGTCAAAGGAATACCGACCATCTCAAAAATGTCGTCCTTCGTAATTTGGTTAATCTCATCGAGATTTTTCCCGACCAGTTCATCGCCCAACATTGAAGCCGTAGCTTGGCTAATCGCGCAGCCTTCGCCATCCCATGCGATCTCGGTAATGACCCGTTCCTTATTCACCCGCATCGTCAGATGCAGACGGTCACCGCATAACGGGTTATGTTCCTCGTGGTCAAAATCCGCCGGATTCAAGATCCCCGGATGGTGAGGTGTTCTGGCATGGTCAAGAATGATCTCGCGGTACATATCCATATGAACCTCCTAAAGCCCGAACGTTTTACGGGCTTTGTGTAAAGCGTTAACGAGGCTGTCAACCTCATCAAATCGGTTGTAAAGATAAAAACTCGCCCGTGCCGTCGCGTTCACGCCTAAATGCTCATGCAGTGGCATCGCACAGTGATGTCCCGCCCGCACTGCGACACCTTCGCTGTCCAAAATCTGCGCGATGTCATGAGCATGGATACCCTCTAGGCTAAATGCCGCGACCGCGCCTTTTTTCTCGCTGCTCGGCCCATAAATATGTATTTCCGGCACTTCTTGCAGACGTTCAAGCGCGTATCCAGTAATCGCCCGCTCATGCTGGTGGATATTCTCCATGCCGATTTCGCTCAGGTAATCAATCGCGTAACCTAGCCCAATTGCCTCAGCGATGCTCGGTGTTCCCGCCTCAAACTTATAGGGCAGATCGTTCCATGTGCTGCCGGAGAGTTTAACGCTTGAAATCATATCACCGCCACCCATCCAAGGTGGCATCGCTTCCAACAATGGCCGCTTACCGTATAACACACCGCTGCCAGTTGGCCCCAACATTTTATGCCCGCTAAACGCGAAGAAGTCTACATCCAACTCCTGTACATCAATTGGCATATGGGGCGTACTTTGCGCCCCGTCCACGAGTATTAATGCTCCCGCCTGATGCACCATTTTGACCACATCCGCAATCGGGTTAACTGTCCCCAGTACGTTCGAAACATGCATCATCGTGACTAGTTTAACGGGCTCAGTTTTGAGCACATTCTCAAGATAGTTGATGTCCAATGTGCCATCTTCGAGTACCGGCACATACAAAATTTTAAAGCCTTTTTCGGCTGCTAAAATCTGCCACGAGACAATATTGGAATGATGTTCCATCACCGTCGAAACGACGACATCGCCCGCTTTCAGGTTCGCCCGTCCCCACGTCTGTGCCACCAGATTGATGCTCTCGGTGGTTCCTCGCGTAAAGATCACCTCTCGCTTACTTGCCGCGTTGATAAATGTTCGAACTTTAAGCCGTGCGTTTTCATAGGCAGTTGTTGCTTCTTCGCTCAGCTTATGAATACCTCGATGCACGTTAGCATTGTACTCGCGGTAGTAAGTTGCGGTTGCCTCGATTACGCTGTTGGGCTTTTGGCTGGTCGCCGCGTTATCCAGATAAACCAGTGGCACTTGTTCATGATGCATCTGGCTCAAAATCGGGAAATCCGCGCGGATTTTCTCGATTTCAAACCCCGAATTAATCGCTATAGTGGTCATACGAATTTCTTTCTCACATGCGTTGACTCAGTATAAACAAAAAGGCGCATCTTCTCGTAGGGATGCGCCTCTTAAAATAGGTGACGAATGTCAGGAGTTTTACCCGACGATCTTAGTTTCCATCGCTGCTTGCAGGCGCGCTCGTACCCGTTCGAATGGAATACGTGCAAGCAGCTCATCAAAGAAACCGTCAATGACCATCAGTTCAGCCGTTGAACGGTCAATACCACGGCTCATCAGGTAAAAGATCGGTTCTTGTTCGAGCGTACCGAAGGTCGCCGCGTGTGAACACTTCACATCGTCCGCTTCGATCTCTAACCCCGGAATACCGTCCATGCGTGCATCTTCGCTCAGTAGCAGGTTACGGCTGGCCTGATACCCATCGATCTTCTGCATCTTCGGCAGCGACTTAATCATACCTTGCCACACCGAACGCGCTGTATCTTTCGCTGCACCCTTGAACAGCAGGTCGGAGTTGGTCATCGGCGCATTGTGGTTCTGTTGGGTATCATGGTCGAACAGTTGGTTTTTATCTGCGAAGAAGAACCCCGACATGCGCCCGTTCGCGCCCTTGCCGTCAAGCTCGATTTCGAGATACGCTTTGACCAGCCGTCCGCCCATCGTACCGATAATCCAATCAAGATTGCCGTCGCGACCTACACGAGCCCGTTGATGGCTAAATTCGTAGGTATCACGGTTCCAATCTTGGAGTGCCACATAACGCAGGTTCGCAGCATCACCCACCAAAAGTTCGGTCGCCCCGATGTAAGCCGATTGCGTCTCGCCATTAGCCGATGCGTAATCAACCACCACAGTTGCTTGGGCGTTTTCCTCTACCACAATCAGAACATGACCGAGACTTGCCCCTTGATGTGAATTGTAAATTACCACATGTAGTGGAATTTCAGCCACCACACCTTTAGGTACATAAACAAACAGGCCATGTGTCCACAAAGCTGCATGTAACGCCGCGAACTTTCCTTCACCGGGGTGTACTGCCTTCGTCATCAAGTTGGCGCGTACAAGTGCCTCGTGCTCACGGCTTGCAGTCAGCAGGTCAGTGAAAATGATCCCCTTGCTGCTGAGTTCGTCTGCCAATTCATGGTGTACAACCTTGCCATCAACAAACGCCAGTAAACCGCCTTGTTGCTCACCGATAAGTGGCTCACGGTTTACAGCCGGTACAGTTTCCAGCGTAGCCCCGTTTGGCGAGATAATCTTGTCTGCCTCATCCCACCGGATGCTGCGGTAATCAGTGCGCCGCCATTCTTCATCGGTCAGGCTTGGCATGGGCATACCTTCGTAAAGTTCCCACGCAGCCAATCGGCTTTCTAAAAGCCATGCTGGCTCGTTGTTCTTCGCGCTCAGAGCTTCTACATCAGTCTTTGTATAGCTCGGCGCAGCAGGCGCGTTCGAACGCCGCTGTCCTTTCACAGCTACCACATTCATACTCCTCAATGCAATTTGAAAGATAGGCACATCTGTTGACTGTGCCTATTTAAGTCGAAGCAGGGTAGTGGGGATTAGCCGATACTACCTTCGAGCTGAATTTGAATCAGCCGGTTGAGTTCCAGTGCATATTCCATCGGTAATTCTTTCACCAAGGGTTCAATGAAGCCGTTCACCACCATTGCATTCGCTTCATCTTCGCTCATGCCACGGCTCATCAAGTAGAAAAGCTGGTCTTCACCGACCTTACTTACTGAGGCTTCATGACCCATTGTGATGTTCCTAGCATCAATTTCAATTGATGGGTAGGTGTCGGAACGGCTGCGGTCATCCAACAGCAGCGCATCGCAAACTACGTTGCTCTTAACGTTGTCTGCGCCTTCAACAACCTTCAATAAACCGCGATAGCTGGCTCGTCCACCATCTTTGCTGATCGACTTGCTGATAATCTGGCTGCTTGTGTTCGGAGCAAGGTGGGTAATCTTTGCACCTGCGTCCTGATGTTGTCCCTTGCCTGCGAACGCGATTGAAAGCACTTCACCGTGAGCGCCTTCACCAGCCAGCAGAACAGCGGGGTATTTCATCGTCAGTTTGCTGCCGAGGTTACCATCAACCCATTCCATCGTGGCGTTCTTGTAAGCAATTGCCCGCTTGGTAACCAGATTGAATACGTTGTTCGACCAGTTTTGAATGGTCGTATAGCGGCAGCGTCCGCCTTCCTTGACGATAATTTCGACCACAGCACTATGCAAGCTGTTCGTGCTATAAGTCGGGGCAGTGCAGCCTTCTACATAGTGAACGTATGCGCCTTCATCGACGATGATGAGTGTGCGTTCAAACTGTCCCATATTCTTCGTGTTAATGCGGAAGTACGCTTGGAGGGGCATATCAATATGTATGCCCTTTGGCACATAAATGAATGAACCACCCGACCAAACAGCAGTATTCAGCGCCGCAAACTTGTTGTCCGCTGATGGGATAATCGTCCCGAAATATTCTTTGACAATTTCAGGATACTCGCGTAGTGCCGAGTCCATATCAAGGAATATAACGCCTTTACTTTCAAGATCTTTCCGCAGGTTGTGGTAAACCGACTCCGAGTCGTATTGTGCGCTCACACCTTGGAGGTACTTCTGCTCAGCTTCGGGGATACCCAGCTTGTCGAAAGTGTCCTTAATTTCCGGTGGAACTTCGTCCCAGTTGCGTCCTTGTTGATCGGTCGCACGGACGAAATAGTAAATATCATCATAGTCAATTTCGCTCAGGTTACCGCCCCATGTCGGGGTCGGTTTGCTAAGGAAAATTTCATACGCCTTGAGGCGATAGTCGGTCATCCACTCTGGCTCGTTCTTCATTTTGCTGATCTGGATGACCAATTCACGCGTTAAGCCTTTACCGCTTTTGAACGAGTATTGGACATCATCATCGTGGAAGCCATAGGTAGTTTCGTATGAGTCGCCAACTTCCTTTAATGCTGCTTCAGCATTAGTAAGTTGTTTTTCGCTAGCGATTAGATCAATGTCAACCATTCTGCTCTCCTGTTAATACCCTGAGTTGCAGTTATGCTGTTTGAGTTGCAGCGTATTTTTCACGTACCCAATCGTATCCGGCTTCTTCGAGGCGAAGTGCCAGATCGGGGCCGCCGCTTTCCACAATTCGACCCTCAAACATGATATGAACATGCTGCGGCTTGATGTAGTTCAAAATGCGCTGGTAGTGGGTGATAACTAGTACGCCGAGGTCGGGGCCTTTCAGCTTATCGACACCTTCAGCTACGATGCGTAAGGCATCAATATCCAATCCAGAATCGGTTTCATCCAGGATGGTAATGCGCGGATTGAGTGTCGCCATCTGGAGGATTTCAGCACGTTTCTTTTCGCCACCGCTGAACCCTTCGTTCAAATAGCGACCAGCGAAGCTGTGATCCATTTGCAGATAATCCATCTTGGCCTTTAGAAGGCGGCGAAAGTCTGGAATCGAGATTCCTTTGCTTTCAGGATCTACAGCCTTCATACGGGAATTAATGGCTTGGCGTAAGAAGTTCGCCAAGGTTACACCGGGAATTGATACCGGATATTGAAATGCGAGGAATAAACCTTCACGGCTGCGTTCATCAGCTTCCAATTCAAGGATGTTCTTGCCGTCAAAAATGACTTCGCCAGCAGTGACTTCATATGCTGGATGACCTAGCAATACATTTGCTAAAGTGCTTTTCCCAGAACCATTCGGTCCCATTAATGCGTGAACTTCACCCTGCTTGATTGTCAGGTTGACCCCACGTAAGATAGGCTTATCCTCAACGTTTGCGTGTAAATTACGGATCTCGAGTGCTGCGCCCATGCCAGACACTTCCTCCTAAAAGTTCATGATGGTTAAATTTACTCTGTACCCAGAGGTGTAAAGTGCTTCAAGTAT
>JAPUDW010000115.1 GCA_027492915.1 Bacteroidota bacterium
ATGGTGAGTATATCCGTATTACCAGCGACCCTGATAACCGTAAACATCGGAATATTCTAGCGAACCCCCATGTTTCGGTGATGGCGATTGACCCGCAAAATCCCTATCGCTTTTTGGAAATTGGCGGTGTGGTTGAACGGATTGAAACCGAAGGCGCGTTGGATGAACTCAATCACCACACTCAGCTTTATATGGGCAAACCGAAATATTACGGCGCGGTCGAACCGGCTGAACGTGAACCGTCGTACAAAGGTATCATGTTTGTGATTAGGCCGGAGCGTGTTGTTAAGTACGGGTAATAGATGTCCGTGCCTGAGCGTCAATGAATTCCATAACCAGTATCATTTGATACCTTTTCGATACACTTTTCTGGAGCAATCAATCATGGCGAATACAACCATTCCCGACTCGCACAAAGACCTTTTCGAAAAACCCTACTATGCAATTGTGACGACCGTGATGCCTGATGGTCAGCCGCAATCAACAGTTGTTTGGGCGGACTACGATGGTGAGAACGTACGCTTTAATACGGCGCGCGGTCGGCAGAAGGACAAGAATCTTCAAGATAACCCGAAAGTTACACTTGTGATTGTGAACCCGACCGATGGGTTCAACTGGATTGAAGTGCGCGGTACGGCGGAAGTGACCGAAGCGGGTGGCAGCGAACATATTGAAGCCCTGTCACAAAAGTACAGCGGTCAAAAATATTACGGCGGCTTTAACCAATGGACGAAGCCGGAAGACGAAACCCGTTTGGTTGTGACCATTCGTGCGACGAAGGTCAACGCCCATTAGTGTTTTCGGCTGCGACAAAGCTCGGTAGAATATGAGGCGGATCAATGTGTGATCCGTCTTTTATTTTGGAGATTGCAGCTAAATGCCGGATAAACCGATTTTGAAACCGCTGCCGACCCTTGAAACTGAGCGATTGATATTGCGTGAACTGCGCTTGGACGATGCTGAAGATATGTTTGCGTATGCCAAAGATGCGGAGATTGCGGCGTTCGGGTTGTGGCTGCCACAGGTAACGCTTCAAGAAAACATTGACGACCTGCGGGAAACCCTCGAAGGATATGCGGCGGGTACCGCGTTGGATTGGGCAGTTGAACACCGCGCCGACCGTAAAATGATCGGGCGTATCAACCTTGGCGGCTACCATCCGCGTGACCGAAGGGCTGACTTGGGACATGCCTACAACCGCGATTATTGGGGTAAGGGGTACGCGACCGAGGCCGCCCGCACCGTCGTTGCGTTTGCCTTCGATACGTTCGAACTCAATCGTGTCGGGGCAGCCGTCCTGCCGGATAACATGGGTTCGATCCGCGTGTTGGAAAAGCTCGGTTTCCAAAAAGAAGGGGTGCGCCGCCACTATACGACGCTGCGCGGTCAGCCAGAAGATTTGTGGTCGTATTCAGTACTCGCCCGCGAATGGCGCGAACATAAACCTTAAATCAAACTATTGGAGTTAAACGAGATGCCTATTCATGCCACAAATAAGAGTTGGGTGATTGAAACCGCGAATACCGCTTATGCCTTCGGGTTGAACGAGGCGGGTTTGCTGGTACACCGTTATTGGGGCGCACGGTTGCCGAATGTGGGCGATTATCCACCGCCGCCAAATCCACCCGCATGGGCATCGTTTAACCGGCCTGCCCAGCTTACACCGGAAGAATACCCGACCAACAACGATCAGAAGTTTATTGAACCGGCGCTGACAGTGACGTTTGCGGGTGGCGTGCGGGTGGCTGAACTCCACTATGTGAACTACGCCATCAAGGATGGTGCGTTGCATATTGAACTTCAAGACACCTATTATGCGCTGCGGGTGACGTTGGTGTATCGCCCGTTGGAAGCGTTTGACCTGATCGAACGGTACGCTGTTTTGCACAACTCAGGGCAGGAAAGTATCGCGCTCGAACGTGTTTTTTCAGCACAGTGGCATCTGCCATACGGCGACCAGTACCGTTTTAGCCACCTGACCGGGCGCTGGTATGACGAATTCCACATTCAGCGCGAAAAGCTAGCGCGCGGGGTGACGGTTGCCGAAAGCCGCCGCATCCACACCAGCCATAACCATAACCCGTACTTCGCGGCTGACCGTGGCAGCGCGGGTGAAGATCAGGGCGAGGTGTGGTTCGGGGCGCTGGCGTGGAGCGGTAACTGGAAGATCGCGGCGGAGGTGACGGACTTCGCCTCGACACGCATCAACATCGGGCTAAACGATTGGGACTTTGGCTGGGAACTCAAGCCGGATACAGATTTTACAACGCCAAGCGCCATCGGTGGGTATACGGCGCAGGGATTTGGCGCGGCCAGTCGCACGATGCATAACTACATCCGCAGTATTTTGCCGCACGGCGATGTACTTCATAAAGTGCTGTATAACTCGTGGGAAGCGACCTTCTTTGATGTGGATGTCGAGTCGCAAAAGCACTATGCTGAAATCGCGCGGGATATGGGTGTCGAGTTATTTGTGATGGATGACGGTTGGTTCCACGGACGGAATTTGGACAACGCGGGGTTGGGTGACTGGTGGCCGGATGCGAAGAAATTCCCGAACGGCCTGCAACCGCTGGTCGAGCATGTCAACGGGCTAGG
>JAPUDW010000116.1 GCA_027492915.1 Bacteroidota bacterium
AATGTACTTTTGTTCACGGTTGCAAGGCCAAGCGACATCAACCTGCCCCGGTTCCAGCGGTGCGCCGACAGAATGGACGCAGGGTATAAACGCACCATCGGCACCCAATACATCCAAAACCTGCTTGCCCATGCGGGTCATGATGCGCATATTGGCAACGACATAAGGTGAGTCCGACAACTGTACCCCGATGTAGGCGATTGGTGAGCCCAACGGCCCCATGCTGAAGGGAATGACATAGAGAGTACGACCGTGCATACTCCCTTCAAATAGATCATCAAGGATCGTATGCATGACAGCGGGTTCCATCCAGTTGTTGGTCGGGCCTGCATCCGATTTATTGACGCTGCAAACAAAAGTGCGATCTTCAACACGCGCTACGTCGCCTTGATCTGAGCGAGCAAGAAAGCTGTTGGGGCGTTTAGTAGGGTTTAAGCGAACGAACGTTCCCGACTCGATCAGGAGTTCACACATATCATCATATTCAGCTTGCGAACCATCGCACCAATGGATGTGATCTGGTTGCAAGTGTGCCGCCATTTCAGCCACCCACTTGGTGAGTTTTTCATGTTTAACATAGTCGGGTGGGCTTTCAAATGTTTTCTCATATTCGAGAATTTGGGCTGTCATTTTAGGTCGCTCCTTTAGTTTATTTATCTAACCTAATTCTAAATGAGAGCCGCCTTTTACCCGTACGACATATGACCGTTGTTATATGTGATATTTGTCACAATCGAAATCTTTAGAGGTGCGGCACAGTCGCCAGCCCTTCTAATTTCCACTTTTTACCCTCACGCACAAGAATGGTAAGCGAGGTGTTTTCAACATGAAAGTGATTGAGTTCCGGCGCACCTTCGAATAAGCGCAGCAGCAGCATACGAATGGTACCGCCGTGGGAAACGATGGCGACATCTGGGCCTACCGCTTTTGCAACAATTTCCTGAAATGCTTCATAGGCGCGGTTTTGTAAGGCACGACGCGATTCCCCCTGCGTTACCGCATAGTTCCAATAATCGGATTCAAAACTCGTATGCTCTACGGGGTATCGTTCGCGGATTTCATCGCGCTTCAAGCCCTGAAAGATGCCTAAGTTAAATTCTTGGAGGCGAACTTCAGTCGTTGGTGTAAGACCAAATGATTCACCGATGGCAATGGCTGTATCCAATGCACGTGGTAAATCGCTGCTATAGACCGAGCCAATTTTGTATTTAGAAAGATAGGTTGCTAAAGCTTTGGCCTGTGCCCTACCAATATCGTTTAGACCGATGGGCAATGCGCCTTGCCACCGACCATCAACATTCCAATCTGTTTGTCCATGCCGAATGAGCAGTACTTGTTCAACTGGAGTCATAGTTGATTGCCTTATTTCCGTAAAGTGAATTTGGTTGTCCCATATTAACCCGAATTTGGCTTGACGATGCCAGATTCTAACGGCAAAATGAGAAAATACGCGGCAAGTGCGGTATAATGCACTTATTAACATTACACTTCAATATGTCACTACCCGCTACAGGGTGCTGGGGAGAAACCTACTGTGAAAGTCTCCGAAAAGATTAGCTGGAATCATAGTCCGGCAGTGCTTGGAATGTCAATGATTGCCGGACTTGGCGTCATCCTGATTGTTTTGGCGCTGGGTATCGGGGTCATCCAAACGGATACCGCTGATAATAGTGGAATCAGCCTTGCCTTCGTAAGTGGTATTGGCCTGTTCATCATTGGCGCTGTTGGGTGGTTTGGTCTCACAAAACCGCAACAACATTTTGATGACATCAACCAACCACTGGACGATGGTCATGGGCATAGCCATGCATCCGCAGTCGACGAACATGCGATTGTTCCGGCTGGCGAAACACACCCCACGGTTCATCACTAAACTGTGGTAGGTGCGATTCCCGAACGGCAGCCGATTGGCGACTTGTTTACAGGCAGTGTGTTTCAAGTTGGTGACACACAGCTTTTAACAACCAGTGTGAGTACTGAAAAGGTTATAGCGGCGGGAGAATTCGTTATCCGTTATGGGGTACGGTTTCTCGGCAAGCTGCATATTTCGATTGTGCCGGGGCTGCTGGTTCTGGATTACGGCGAAATGCTGACGGGCGACGAAGCGTGGGAGTTCCTGCAAAAACAGAGTAATCTGTACCCGCGTTCGGAAGTCATTGGCTACCGTAATGACGGAACCGATGATATGGTATTCATTCGCACACTCGATATCGCAGTACCACCAGAGGTTTTGATTTACGACAGCCCTACGGCTATACGACCTATCGCTAAACCCACCGTGTTGATTGCACCTTCTACAGACAATTTACCCGTGCGTCTACTCAGCTACTTACCTCATTATGCATCGCTTGCAGATTGGCAAGCAGAAATAACACCATGAACGATCTTGATACCGTATTTGATGATGTATTACCGCCTGACCATCGTTCAGGGGTAGTTTCAGTTGTAGGTCGACCAAATGTAGGCAAATCCACACTGATTAACCGCATACTTGGGCAAAAAATCGCAATCGTCAGTCCCAAGCCGCAAACCACTCGCCGCCAGCAGCTTGGAATTTACACCGATGCAACCTCGCAAATCTTATTTATGGATACACCA
>JAPUDW010000117.1:0-16720 GCA_027492915.1 Bacteroidota bacterium
CTAAAGGACTTCCTTCGGTCGCAAGCGAGGGAGGGAATAAATACCAATAGCTCACAACTTACGAGAAACCACTTATGTAAAGTTTCGAAAGTCACAAGAAAAAGATTTAACCGCCATCCACAGAAGGCCAAGATTTTTAGCCCATTTCTTTCGAGACTCTACATTAGTTGCAAGCTTCAAGTCGCAAGTTACAAGAAAAGACAAATTCATATATGCACCACAGGGCAATACAGAGCCAAATTGCTTGCTCATTATAGAACAAGTTTTCATATTCGTCAATTTGAAAATGGTTTGAAAATGGGTGTGATACCATTGGCGAGTGAATTTTGGATGTCAGCAAGAGATAGGTGATAATTACCGTATTATGACTAAACCAAATGTAATCATTTATTCGGATGGTGGCGCGAAGCCGAACCCCGGCACCGGTGGTTGGGCGGCGCTGCTGATCCAAGATGGGCAGATTGACGAAATTAGCGGTCGTGAAACAAACACGACGAACAACCGGATGGAGCTGACAGCGGCGATTATGGCGCTGCAAGCATTGGAAGAAGCAAGTGCGGTTGAGTTCCATACCGACAGCCAATATTTGAAGAACGGGATCACGCTTTGGATGAAGGGGTGGGTACGCAACGGTTGGCTGACGGCGAACAAACAACCCGTGCAAAACCAAGATTTGTGGGAGACGCTACACGAGGCTCTGCAAGACCACGACCTGAAATGGCACTGGGTTAAGGGACACGCGACAAGCAAGTACAACAACCGCGTGGACGAACTGGCAACAGCAGCCCGTGAGCAGCGTGACGCACCCGCGATGGGCGCGGTCATCGAGAAAGCCAAAACGGATGTATACGCCGATGCCAAGCTTTTTGTCTACTCCAGCATGGATTACACCTCCAAAGTTGGTGGTTGGGGCGTGGTAGTGGAGACCAAAGATGGTGTTAAGGTGTACGCGGGGAGTGAACCTAACTCATCCGACAACCAAATGGTTCTAATTGGATGTGCGCGAGTGCTGGAAGAACTGGCACACTCTTCGGAATCTCTGGCGGTTTTCAGTGACAGTGAATACCTGACCAACGGCATGAGCAAGTGGTTGACGGGTTGGGTGAAGCGTGCGTGGAAAACGGCAAGCGGCGAACCGGTGAAGAACCAACCCTTATGGAAGCGGTTGCAGTTGGCGGCACAAGGTTACAGCATCCGGTGGGAAGCGCTGGAAAAGTTCGAACACGAACACAGCAAGCGAGCGGTTGAGGCGGCGAAGAAGGCTGTGGAACGCGCAAATACGAATACCAAGATTTAACCGCAGAGACGCAAAGAACGCAGCGAAAGACTGAGAATACAAATCGCCAAGAGCGCCAAGTTCAAGGCAGAGAGAAATACAGAGACACAGAATTAGAACCAAAATGTAACGCGAGTACAAGACCCCCTCCGTCGCTAGCGCGACACCTCCCCCGCAAGCGAGGGAGGCCAATTCTTAAAGTCTGCAAATTCGCAACATTTACATTGAACTACTGAGTACACAGAGAAACATTAGCCGGAAAATCTATTCACAGCGGAGATAGTGTTAGCCATGCCCACCTTCAGCAACCGCGTATCAACATTCGGGACGACGATTTTTAGCGAGATCAATGTACTGGCAGCGCAGCACAACGCGGTCAATTTGGGGCAAGGCCGCCCTGATTTTGATACGCCGAGCGATATTGTGCAGGCGAGTGTGAAGGCGCTGATGGACGGGCAGCATAACCAGTACCCACCGGGGAACGGCACGGCGGAAATCCGCAAAGGGGTGGCTGACCACGCCAACCGCTTTTATAACCTTGATGTTGACCCTGATAAAGGGGTGCTGGCGACCGCAGGGGCAACTGAGGCGGTGTTCTCGTCGATATTGGGGTTGGTTGACCCCGGTGATGAGGTGATCGTCATCGAGCCATATTTCGACAGTTATGTACCGAACTTGATTATGGCAGGAGCCAAGCCAGTATTCGTGCCGCTGCATCCGCCGGAATGGACGCTGGACGCTGACGAGCTGCGAAAAGCTTTTACGCCTAAAACGCGGGCGATTCTGTGGAATTCGCCGCAGAACCCGACCGGACGGGTGTTCACGGTGGAAGAAATGACGCTGGTGGCAGACCTGTGCAAAGAACATGATGTGATCGTCATCTCGGACGAGGTTTATGAGCATCTGGTGTTTGAACCGGCGCGGCATGTGCCGATTGCAACGCTGCCAGGGATGTTCGAGCGGACAGTGACGATTGGCAGCTTTGGCAAGAGTTTTAGCGCGACCGGCTGGAAGCTAGGTTGGGTGTACGGGCATCCTGATCTGGTGGCGGGGGCGATGCGGGCACACCAATTCGTGACGTTTTCGGTACACCATGCGTCACAGATTGCGGGGGGATATGCGCTGCATTTGCCGGGGTCGTACTATGAAGAATTGCAAGCGATGTACACCGTCAAGCGTGACCTGATGATGGAGGCGCTGACGGGCGCAGGGATTAAGGCTAAAGTACCGGAAGGCACCTACTTTGTGATGGGCGACTTTTCGGATGTGTTCGATGGCGACGATATGGCATTTACGCAGCACCTTATCAAAGATATTGGTGTGGCTTGTATTCCGCCCTCCCCTTTCTACTGCGAAGAACACCGCTATATCGCGGGGAAGCTGGCGCGGTTCGCCTTTTGCAAGAGTGACGCGACACTGCGGGAAGCTGGCGAACGGATGCGGAAGCTCAAAGGTTAATGCAAAGGCGCTAAGTAGCAACGTAAGTGATAGGTGGAAATTGAGACGCGGACACGATGATCGCATCCCTACTCAAAATTATCGCGTTCAGGGGATGGCGGTTCGTACTTATATCACCGCTGCGTGGTGCATCATCGCAACAAATAGGGTCTGGCTCGAAAGCGACCCAACCTCTTTTCCTCGTGTACCAGACAGAAAATAAAAAGTGGCACGTTAGCTCATCCGACTCTGACAACAAAAAGGTTGGTTGTATTCCAGCATAAAATGGTATAAGGGTATCGTCGTAACGAGGATACACATACTTTGGTCATCATTTATTCACACGGGAAAGTAATGTTACACTGTAACTGAATACAGAACCTGCGTGACTGCCTGCGCTCTTATACAAGGGGTTAGCGATGAGCGAAATTACCGATAAGGCTGAATTGATCGCGCAATATACAGAAAAACCGCTGGATGTGGCGTATCTGCGATTGGTTGCGCATGACGTGCGTAACTGGACGAACACGATTATGATGGCATCACACATCCTCAAGGAAGAACTGAAGGGTGCTGGTGGCAAGTCGGAGAAGTATGTGAGCATGATTGGCCGTGCCAGTGAGGAAATCCTGATTATCCTTGAGGCAGCAGTGGAAGCAAAGCAAAAACCGAAATAACAGCGGAGGACAACGCTATGGACACGGAAACGGTTCAGGCGGTGGGCATGGGCGGGGCGCTGGTGGTGTGCGGCCTGTGGATTGTGGTGTACTTCTGGAAAATTATGCCAACCGTAAAACGGCGATTGGGCGAGCGGCTGGGCGTGACGGTGGTCGAAAACGCGGACACAAACTTGCTGACCGATAACGCCACATCAAGCTGGGAGGCGGACGAGACGACCAGCCTGCGGAAAAGCCTGACGATTTGGTTGGTTGAAATGGGGAGTTATTTGTTTCTGCTGGTGCTGCCGATTGCCATCATTATCATTCCAGCGTTCATCATCCTCGACAACTTGGCGTAAAACCTACCCTTATCCTAGCCTTTTGTTGTGCCGAACAGCACTATATGGTCATACCATCGCTAAAGACAAGCTGTACCATGTAATTTCATCAGGTGAGATCGACCTTTATTCGGGATGGGTAACCGGTAATCCGCAATATCTGAGTATTTGAGTTAAGTACTATGTCCACGCCAAAAATCATCAAATTCTGGAAGCCGTATGATGTGCTGACGCAGTTCACCGATCCCCAAGGACGGGCGACACTGGCCGATTACATCGACATTAAAAATGTGTACGCGGCAGGCAGACTCGACCGTGACAGCGAGGGAATGCTGCTGCTAACGGATGACAACCGCCTCAAGACACGGCTGACTGAACCGCGCTACGCCCACCCGCGCACGTACTGGGTGCAGGTGGAGCGCGTACCGGACGAGGAGGCTCTGGGCAAGCTGCGGCACGGACTGGAATTAAACGACGGCTATACACTACCAACGAAGGTCGAACGCTTGGATGCTGAACCGGATTTGCCAGCGCGTAACCCACCGATTCGAGTACGGCAAACGGTGGCGGACTGCTGGATCAGCCTGACGCTGACGGAGGGGCGTAACCGGCAAGTGCGGCGTATGACGGCGGCGGTCGGGCATCCCACGCTGCGGTTGGTGCGGTGGGCAATTGGGAGTATCTCGCTGGCGGGAATGCAACCGGGGGAGTGGCAGTATTTGACGGCGGCGGAGATTGAGTCGTTGGGCAAAGTGTTGAAGGCGAAAGCGGGGCGATGACACACGGAATACACATCAGTTTATATACCGCACTTTTCATTTACTGATGCAGATTTACAGGCGAACCAGAATGGACAGATTTCGCCGAACCAGCGGTTAATGGTTGAAGCGGCTTATGCGGCACGGGAAGTGGGCGCACGACAGACATCCCGCGCGTTCGTGATCTGGATACCGCTGCTGATGCTGGTAGGGTTGGTGGTGGAACATGGGCGGCAGGGGAAAAGCCTAGCCGAGTTTTTGCCAAGTGTGCTGCCAATGATCGCGGTTATTGCGGGGTTTTTGGCAGTGCTGGTGGGAATCGCATGGGGGTTCAGCCAGTGGAATTCGCGGGATGCGCGGAATAAACGGATTAGCACAGCAGAAGGTGTGGCGCAGGTGGTGGTGAAGCCGGATAACACGCGCTACGCACGGTATATGCGCTACCAAGTGAAGCTGCGGCGGGGTTTGTTTCGCACGACGTTCCGGTTCGCGAACGCCGAGTCGATAGCTAATTTCGCAGCAGGTGAGCGGTACAGGGTGTACTACATCAAGTACTACCCGTTTCCGTTGGTACTGTCGGCGGAGATCATTTAGCTTTAGACATCAAAAATTCTCTCTGCTTCAGTGCAAAGATTATTCAATAGATATGCTTCCAGTACATTCGTGAAAACAGGATCCCATTTGATTACAGCAGAGTCATTGTTTGCGATTACGTTTGTAATTACAGCACCGGATGATGTCGGTTTAATTTCCACCTCAAATACACCAATCCCTGTCCAACTGCGATGACAATATAGACGGTCGTTTTCAAAGTATACAAACCATTTGTCCTCCATCGCCATCGGGATCACGCCGAGTTTGATTCGCTCATATTCTTTGAAGGTAAATGTACGGGTGTAGGGGAAAACAATTTTGTCGGCCTCAGGAATAGGTGTATTTTTCCATAAAGCTCGCAATGCAGGTTCGAACCAAGCACGAACAATAATCCCCTTGCCAGCCTCTACAAATGGATAGTTATCAAGCAAGGTGCAGACACTGTCCTTCTGGAGAAATGAAATAGGAATGTGCATTCCTGCATACCCTGGTCGCAATTTAACGGTCACGCTTGTTTTGAACTCTGTTTCTTTAGAAACGGACAAAACCTGTGCCTCAATAATTTGAGCCAAATTTTCGAAACGCAAATGAAAAACTTTGGGGCGACCTAAGTCATCAGCGATAGCAATATTTACATCTGAAAGAAATTCTACGTATTGAATCATGGGTGACACCTCAATGGCAGTTTACTACTTTTGTCATGACTTGGGAAACGAAAACTCACATTGGGATATATTGGGATTGGCATTTTTGTTCGATTGGCGTATAACAAGAATCATATGAAATTCAGGTTAAACAAAGAGCCATTTCGATGATTGAGCAATCGGGTTTATTCATCGCCATTGCGGGGAATATTGGGGCGGGGAAAAGTACGCTGACGGGTATGCTAAGCGAGGCGTTCGGCTGGGAACCGTTTTATGAAGCGAACGCCGAAAACCCGTATCTAGCCGACTTTTACGAGGATATGGAACGCTGGAGTTTCCATTCACAGGTATTTTTCCTCGGCAAGCGGTTAGAACACCATCACCAGTTGATCCAGCACCCCGGCAGCGTGGTACAAGACCGCACGGTGTACGAGGATGCGGAAATCTTCGCGCGGAATTTGTACGAGCAAGGCAACATGACCGCGCGGGATTATGATGCCTACCGGCGCTTGTACGAGGCGATTAGCGCATTTTTGCCACCGCCCGACCTGATGATCTACCTTGAGGCGAACGTAGACACGCTGATGACGCACATCGCGCGGCGTGGACGGGATTATGAGCGTAATATCTCATCTGAATACTTGGCGCGGCTGAATCGGCTTTATAATGAGTGGATAGGTCGCTGGACAGCGTGTGAAGTGCTGCGAATCCAAATTGACGGTACTGACTTCCAGCACAATGGAAATGACTTCGCGCGGATTCAAGAGGCGGTGCAGAACCATCTCTTTATGAACTCTGGCTAAAAACTTAAGCTATCTCTATAGACATTATCTACAACTCATGCTAAACTCAAATGAATGTATTAATATGATTCATCTGATGAATAGCGTGTGACGTGTCTGATATACGGTTTGAGTCCGATCTTCTTAATTACATCATCAAGCATGGTTTCCAACCGGGCGACCGCCTGCCCACTATTAGCGAACTGCAAGACCCGAATAACCTCGGTATAAGCGTCAGCAAAGTACGTGAACAACTTGAGGTGGCGCGTGCATTGGGCTTGGTGGATGTGCGCTCTAAGACCGGAACACATCTCAAGGATTACAGCTTCACACCAGCAGTCCGGTTAAGCTTATTCTTCGCACTGGCAACCGACCTTGGCTATTTCGAACTCTTTAGCGAGCTGCGAACCCATGTCGAGATGGCGTTCTGGCAAGAAGCGGTCGCACAGCTCACTGATGAAGACAAAGTTGAACTGCGGCGCTATGTGGACTCGGCGAGAGCCAAACTGCATGACGCGCGGGTTCGCATCCCATTTGAAGAACATCGCGCTTTTCATCTCACCATTTTTAGACATCTCGAAAACCCATTTGTTATCGGCCTGCTGGAAGCGTATTGGGACGCATACGAAGCGGTGGAACTAAACCGCTACGCTGAATACGGATACCACACGCAGGTTTGGGATTATCATGAAAGCATTCTGAACGCGATTTGCGAGGGTGACTACACCGCGGCACAGGAAGCCTTCATGCAGCATACCCGTTTACTGCACCACCAACCACGCATGCAAAACATGGAAAACGGGACAGAAATCACAGAGTCGAAAGTCACCGAATAGGCCGAAAGGTGCTGGCGCAGAGCCACTGCGAAAGGGAAAAAATTTATGGTTTTAGATGTACAAGCCCAAGCTAAGTATGAAGGTCAAGCGATTGTCAACGATTTCTCATTGACGGCTGCGACCAAAAACGGTACGGGCAGCCAGACTTCCAACAACGTACTGGTGCTGTCGCTCTACAAGATGGGTATTCCGGTCAATGGTAAGAACCTGTTCCCTTCGAACATTAAGGGTCTACCGACATGGTATACCATCCGCGCCAGCAAGGATGGCTATATTGCCCGTCAGCATTCAGCCGCGATTACGGTTGCGATGAACGTTGACACGGCAGCCGAAGATGTGCTCAAAGTTCCAGCAGGCGGGGTATGCATTATCCCCAAGGAATGGAACTGGACGAAGAGCCGCGAGGACATTACCTACTACGAAATCCCCGTTGACCCGATGGTTAAAGAAGCCGGTGTGAACGCCGAACTGCGCGAACGTGTTGCCAACATGGTTTACGTCGGCGCGGTCGCCCAACTTTTCAGCATTCCGCTGGAAATTGTGTGGGAAGCGCTGTTGAGCAACTTCAAAGGTAAGGAAAAGCCTGCCAAACTCAACTATGAGATGGTAACCAAAGCTTACGAGTGGACAGCAGCCAACATCGTCAAGCAAGACCCGTACAAGTATGAAGCGATCCCCGGTGGCAACCCGAACAAGATTATCATCACGGGTAACGAAGCTGCCGGTATCGGTGGTTTGTTCGGCGGCGCACAGGTCGTCGCGTGGTATCCGATCACCCCATCGACCAGCTTGGTTGATGCGATGTTCGACCACCAAGATTTGCGCAAAGACCCCGAAACAGGCGCGAACACGGTTGCGATTATGCAGGCTGAAGATGAAATCGCCGCGATTGGCGCGATTATCGGTGCGGGTTGGGCAGGCGCACGGTCGATGACCGCCACCAGCGGCCCCGGCATCAGCTTGATGGCCGAGTTCACAGGGTTGGCATACTTCGCCGAAATCCCCTGCGTGATCTGGGATGTGACACGCATCGGCCCCAGCACGGGCTTGCCGACACGCACCAGCCAAGGCGATCTGCTGTTCATCCACTTCCTGAGCCACGGTGACACCCGACAGGTCACTTTACTGCCCGGCAGCGTTGCGGAATGTTTCGAGTTCGGATGGAGCGCACTGGACTTTGCAGAACAGTACCAGACACCGGTGTTCGTGATGAGCGACCTTGACCTCGGTATGAACAACTGGATGAGCGACCCGTTCAACTACCCTGAAGAAGGGCTAAATCGCGGTAAAACGCTGAACCTCGAAAGCTTGACGCAGTTTATTGCGGACAAGGGCGAGTGGTACCGTTACAAGGACTACGACGAGGACGGTATCCCCTACCGCACTATTCCGGGTATCGACCATCCGAAGGCGGCGTACTTTACACGCGGCACAGGACACAACGAACGCGCCGGTTACAGCGAGCGCAGTGAAGATTGGGTGGCGAACCTCGGACGCATCAACAAGAAGATCAGCGCAACTCGCGAAACCCTGCCGCAGCCGGTAGTCGTCAAGGGTAATAATGCCAAGATCGGCATCCTGTCCTACGGTTCGAACGATCCAGCGATTGTCGAAGCGCGTGACTGGTTCGCGGCGGAAGGTATCGAAACCGATTACATGCGCATCCGTGCGCTGCCGCTGTCACAAAGCGTGCATGACTTCATCCATTCGCATGAACATGTGTATGTGATCGAGAATAACTTCGACGGTCAGATGGCACAGATCATCCGCATGGAAACCAGCAAGAGTACCGAACACATGGTATCGCTCCCGTTGGGCGATGGCCTGCCAATGACAGCACAATGGATCTACGAAAACATTAGTTCACACGAGGAGAAGAAGTAATGCCACCAAAGACAAACTCACTCGGTCTTGAACGCGAAGAATACAAGGCCGCAAAAAGTACGCTGTGCCCCGGCTGCGGTCATGACTCGATCTCGAACCAGATCATCAGCATGGCGTATGATCTCGGTATCAACCAGCATAACGTCATTAAGTTGAGCGGTATCGGCTGCTCCAGCAAAAGTCCGGCCTACTTCCTTGGTCGCGCCCATGCGTTCAACTCGGTTCACGGGCGTATGCCCTCGGTTGCAACCGGCGCAACGCTGGCGAACCGGTCGCTGACGGCGATTGGCGTTAGCGGTGACGGTGACACCGGCAGCATCGGCTTCGGCCAGTTCAAGCATCTCGTCCGCCGCAACGTACCGATGATCTACATCATCGAGAACAACGGTGTGTACGGCTTAACCAAGGGTCAATTCTCGGCCACTTCGGACGCAGGTCAGGTTTTGAAGTACTACGGTAAGAACGAACTGCCTGCGCTTGACCTGCCGTTAGAAGCGATCATCGCCGGCTGCACCTTCGTTGCCCGCAGTTTCTCTGGTGATGCCAAGCAGGCGCAAACACTGCTGAAGGCCGCCATGAGCCACCGTGGTACAGCGGTGCTGGACATCGTTAGCCCGTGCGTGACCTTCAATAACTCGCCAGACTCAAACAAGAGCTACAGCTACGGTAAAGACCACGAAATCCCGCTGCATGAGATCACCTACTACGACCGTAGTGCGGTTCCAACACGCGAAGAAATCAAGGTTGATGAATACGAGTCAGGCTCAATTATTGAAGTTGAGATGCATGACGGTTCGTTCATCAAGCTGAAGAAGGTTGATAATGACCATGACCCGCGCAACCGCGAGTCGGCAATCGCCGTGCTGGAAAAGGCGACGATGGAACAGCAATTCCTGACCGGTTTGCTGTACTACGAAGAACCGCGTGCCACACTGGCGGACACCCTACGCCTGACCGAAACCCCGCTGGTACACCTGCCAGAAGAAAAATTACGCCCGTCGAAGTCGGCGCTGGAAAACCTGATGAAGGACTTCATGTAAGCGGCAACTTCGCTTAGGTGATTAAGAAAAGGACGTGTTTATAAGCACGTCCTTTTGTTTAGTATGCCAGCGCCAAGAGTGGAATTTCCATCTCGTAAGGTGTTAGGCCGCCGTGATGCCCTCTGAACGGGAATTCATAGCGAGTCTCGTCATGCCACCAGACCATATAACCGTTGTAGGGCAAGATCACAATGTCGGCGATGCGTTCCATGAACATGGGGGACGGCGACGGGCCAAAATAGCCCTGCGCGATGAGGTCAGATACGCGCCGGACATCGGCCTTCCCTTCAAACGCAGGATGATTGACCAACAAGTTATAAACCTCATCCACATGTCCTTCTTTGACATAGATGAACATATCACGGGCGGAACCCGCCGGAACGAGCAAACGACCGTCGCTATCCGTGCGAATGTAGGGAATGATTTCCGGCGCAAATTTATTTACATGAATGGTTTTTTCGGGGTCAATATCGTCTTGGCCGTGATCGGCGGTGAGCAGCAGGAGTGTTTTGCCCGCCTTGCCGGATAAGGTGGTGTGCAGCAAATTTTCAGCGGCGAGGAAGAAGGCATCTACCTCGGCCTCGAAGTAGGGGGTTGATGGGCCGTATTTGTGTCCGGCGCTGTCAATTGGATCGTAGTAATAATAAAAATAGGCTTTATCCTGCTCCGCCACGACCGCCTCGCCCAAACTCAGTAAGCCTTCCGACATGGTGCGAAAGCCGCGAATATCCGCACCGCGTAAGGCGAGATCCGCAAAACCGCCATTGGTATAGGCGGCGTTCTGGAACACATAGGACTTCACGCCCTGCGATTGCAGTTGTTCGTATAAGGTTTTGAAGCCAAAAGCGCTGCCGATGTTGATGCCCGGAGGCAGCTTGATGGTACCGTTTTCGGTATCGCCGGCGTAGGAAAAAACGAGCGGTGAAATCATACGCCCCAACAGCGGCTCGTAGTAAAACCACTCGTAGATACCATACTTCCCCACAGGCTCGCCAAGATGGATGGTGGTAAGGTGGGCGGCAGTGGTCGATGGGAATTGGGAGGTAATTTTCGAGGCGACACCCTGCTCGATAAAACGTTTGAGGAAGGGGTATTTATCGGCATAGCGTTCAAAGAAGCGCCAGCCAAAAGCGTCGATATAAAGCAGCACCACTTTATCGTATTGAGCGGGTAAGCCTGCCAAAATATCTGATGGAAAGCCAAGTTTGCCCGCACCCGTCAACAAGTGACGCACTAACTGCGGCAGCGCGGCGAAACAGTAACTATCATAGGCGGGTTTGGTGAAGTTGGTATCCTGCCGTTGGGCAGCGATGGCGTTTAGAGAATTCTGGTTAATCACGATTACAGCCTCGCGGCTACTCCTTTGACTATACGCAAGAAAGACATATTTTCGGGTGCCGGTTGTGCGCCGAGCAAGATATTGACCAGCACTTCCGGCAAGCGGGGGCGAACTGCCGCCAGCGGCACCAACACATCAAGCGCACGACGATTCAGCGAAAACCGGCTAACCTGACCAGAAAAGCGGAACAAGTTCTGGTAACGCTGCCTCAACATTGTATCGTAGGTTTGCATCTGTGAGGCCGACACATCACCTAACCTTAACATATGACCGATATGTTGGGCGGCGATTTTTCCGGATTCGAGGGCGAAGTCGATGCCATCGCCGGTGAGTGGATTCACAAGTCCGGCGGCCTCCCCGACGAGCAAAACGCGTTCGGCAAAAGTGCGGGCGGTGGCAAAATCGGTACGGATGGGGAAACTTTTTAGCGCGCCGACTTGTTCAGCACCGGACAGCAGCGTTTTCATGGTTGGGCTTTGGATGAAGTTGTTAAAGGCAGTTTGTGTGGATTGGTGATGCTCGCGCTTACCTGTGCGGATAAAGCCCGCGCCGATATTGGCTGAGGTCGGTGAGGTAGGGAACACCCAACCATAACCGGGCAGCACCACACCATCGAAGCGAAATTGGAAGTGCGGCGGTAGCGATTGAATATCCTCAAAATAGGCACGGGCGGCGACAATGTTCGGTTTGGGCGCAGGGATGCCGATGCTGCTCAATAACGCTGTGCTGGCACCTGTAGCGACCACTGCCAACGTGGCACGGATCGTCTCTGTAGTGCTGCCCTGCTCGACCTGCACGGACACACCGTTAGCATCGGTTAGTAGGCCGCGCACATGTACACCACCGCGAAAATCTGCACCGGCGGCGATGGCTTGTTGTAGCAGCTTGTTATCATGCAAGAGGGGCGGGATGACGACCGCGTAGTTGGGCGCGTTTGGCAGCGGCGGGATGCTGAACTGCACGGTGCGACCGGAAGGGGACGACACTTCGAGCTTATCCAGCTTCCAGCCGCGCGGCATGACCGCATCGAGGATACCCATTTCCGCCAAAATTGGCAGCGCACGGGGAATGAGGCCATCGCCACAAGTTTTATCACGCGGGAAGGTCGCTTTATCCAGCAGCAGCACTTTAAATCCAGCACGCGCAAGAAAATAGGCGGCGGACGATCCAGCAGGACCGGCACCGATTATGGCGACATCAAACGGGGTAGGCATGCAGATTGTGACCTTTGCTGGCAAAAGCTACACGCGCATTATACTGGTCAAGCAAGCTAGTGGGAACAGAATAAGATCGTCGCAATCCGAAGATGGGATTATGCTAGAAGAGCATTTGTAAGCATCAAGGAGAAAACGTCATGCACAACAGCTCTACACCGCATATGGAAAAGCAGGATGCAGACAGCCCGATGCGGCGTTGGAACACCTTTCTAGACCGCTATGTGCTGCCATATCCGGTTAAATATCTCACAAACCGGATCACTATTCTGGCGACATTGTGCCTGCTGGTACCGCTGGTCATTTTTGCGAATGTCGAGGTGTTTGTGCTGGCAGCAAACAGCTACCTGAATGTGATGTCAGTCGTGGTGAGCAGCACCGTATTGTTGTACTCGACCATCTCGGAAGCGCGTGACAAAGCCGCCAGCGAACGGCGTGAAGCTATTGCCCTACAACATCAGCAAGAGAGGGACAAGCAAGTTGCTGCCGGTGCCGCTGCGCTCGATAAAATTCAGGAAGAACTGCGCCAGAATGTGAACACACAGTTGGAGGCTATTCAGCGCATTCTGCTGGAACGCATCGACACCAACCACGCCGAGATCAGCGCCATGCAGCAGGCGATCATTGACAGCGCCAATGCACAGGACAAAGAAGTGAATGCGATCAAGGAAATGGTCGCGGCGATTGGAAAATAAACACAACTAGAGCTTGCCGATTTCGGTTCTCTCCGGCGCGGTATGGTCGGTGACTTCTTCCACCAGCAGGCGGCGCAAGACCTTACCGACGAAGCTCTTGGGCAGTTCTTCACGGAACTCGACTTCCCACGGCACGGCGTATTCTTTGAGGCGGCGTTTGCAGAGCGTAATGAGTTCATCTTTGGAAAGGGTGCTGCCGGGGCGCGGCACAACATACGCCTTGATGCGCTGTTCACCTTCATGCCCCGCTACGCTCAATCCAACCACGGCGACTTCTTTCACGCCGGGATGTTCGTAAAGCACTTCCTCGACATCACGCGGGTAAACCTGAAACTTACCCGCGAGGATCATCTCTTTCTTGCGGCTGATAATTTGGAAGTAGCCATCTTCATCCATCCGCGCGAGATCACCCGTTAGCAGCCAACCATCATCCGTTAGCGGCTGTTCGTCATCTGGCTTGCCCAAATAGCCGAGCATAACCTGAGGCCCGCGCACAGCTAACTCACCGATTTCCCCCACTGGCAGCCGTTCACCCGTAATCAGATCGTTGATACGGGCATCGGTGCCGGGGATAGGAATGCCGATGCTGCCGATCTTACGGACACCCCGCAGCGGGTTGGAATGTGTCACCGGCGAGGCTTCGGTCAGCCCATAGCCTTCCACCAGCCGCCCACGCGTGAGCTTCTCGAAGGCTTCTTGCACTTCAACCGGCAGTGGCGCAGCACCGGAGATACAGGCTTTAACGCTGTTGATGCCGTACTTGCGCACGCCTTTGAATTGGTTGATTGCCATATACATGGTTGGCACACCGGGGAACAAAGTCGGTTTATAGCGCTTGATGTGGTTGAGGACATCCTGCGTGATGAAGTTGGGCAGGATAACCATTTTCGCGCCGAGGGCAATCGGCACATTCATCGCGGCAGTCATGCCATAGGAGTGAGAGAATGGCAGCGCAGCGAGGACGGTTTCATGCCCTTCCTTCAAGCCGGTAATCCAGTGTCGGGTTTGTAGGGCGTTCGCCAGCACGGCGCGGTGACTAAGCAGCACACCTTTAGGTTTATCGACCGTACCGCCCGTGTACTTAATAACGGCGACACTATCGGGGTCAACGTCGATCTGGGGACGCGTGGGCGGGTGCATCCGCAGCAGCGGCGACCATAAATGCTCATTCTTTTGCAAACCGGCAGGGAGTTGGTGACCTTCGCGTTTTTCGCGCGTCAGGCTGAAGGCTATTTTAGTCGGGGCACTGAAGTAATCTTTGACATTGGTAAAGATGACACCACGCAAATCTGTACCGGCATGAACGAAACGAGCCGTTTCATGAAAGAGTGTGAGCGTAATCAGAAACTCGGAATCCGAATCTGCCACCTGCCGTTGGAGTTCTTCGCGTTCATTGGTCGGGCTGGTAGAGACGACCACGCCACCGGCTTTCAGTACAGCATAGTAAGCGATGACGAACTGCGGCGTGTTGGGCAGCAGCAGCATGACCCGTGTGCCCTTCTCCACACCCAGCGAGCGCAAGGCATTTGCCAAACGGTTCGCTTCGGCATCCAACTGCTTGTACGTCAATGTGCGCCCGCCGAATACGGTGGCGGGACGATTGCCGAAGCGGCGCACGGCACTGTGCAGCAGGCGGAATAAGGGACGGTTGGGCAAGCCGAGTGTAACCGGTACGCCTTCTTCGTAGTGCTTGAGCCACGGACGCAGCACGGTAAACTCGTTGGTCGTGCGCTTACCCCACCAGCTTGGCTCATCAGCTTCTTCACCGATGAAGCGGCTGATGGCACGGTTAACGGCTTCAGCGCGTTCTAATGGGACGAGGTGGCGCGATACGCCGATATTCACGTCCTCAGCGTTGGGGATGGTACGAGCGACTTCTTCAAACACGGCGGTTGGGTACACTTGATCGCGCTCACCACGAATGACCAGCACCGGCATTCGCAGATCACGGAACATGCTCCACCCATTCCATTTGGACATGTTGTTGCGGTAAACATCACGCAGGACGTGGGCTTCCGCCGCCAACTGCTTGCGTACCAAACGGCGGATCGGCACGAGGACGGCGAGTGGCAGCCGCAGCGCGAGGGCAGCCGGTTTCACCAGCGGGTATTCGCCTGTAGTAGCTATCAAAATTAGGCGGGCAATGTCCTGTGGGCGGCGGTGGGCAAACTCGGTCACGATTGCACCACCGAACGAGTGCCCTACCAGAATGAAGGGCAGCTTAACATCGAGCTTCGCCAGCAGTGTATCTAGATCAGCCTGCGATTCGTCCATCGAGTACTGTGAATAAGGGGCATCCGAGCGACCATGCCCGCGCACATCATAAGCAATGACGCGGTAGTTATCTGAAAAAGCTTTAAGCTGATTCTTCCACTGCATCGCATAACCGCCGTAGCCATGCACAAACACAATCGTTCCGGCGGGGCGCTCCGGCACGACCTCGATATAACTGAGGCGCACAGGTGGTTTTTCGGAGACTAAAATATCTTCACGATAAAGTTCTAAATCAACTTCCACAATAAATCACTCCAAATAAATATTTGTAGACATTATAGCCGCGTGGGGGCGACGAAACGAATCGTGACAGGTTCACCCATATCCCCCCCAAAATTGGGGGTTTTTAACCGAATACTAATCTAGGGCTTTGAAGGCGGCGTAGAGTAGGTTATAAGCAAGTTACCCTGTCTCTTTCCAAATCATGTTGACAGATGACCACCCAACAATTCCAGTTTGGGTGTTGTCATTACCGTGTAAGGAATAAATTTATGTCTGAATACTATCAACAGTCCGTCCCCGATACACTCAAAACGCTCAATACTGATGCAGCCCAAGGTCTAGGTGATGCTGAAGTCGCAAAGCGGCAGACTACCTACGGCAAAAACAGCCTACCTGTCGAAGAAGGCACGAATTGGCTGCAACTAGTTCTCGGTCAGTTTAAAGATTTAATGGTCATCATCCTGGTCGTCGCGGCAGTCATCTCCGCACTGCTAGGCGACAGCAAAGATGTAATCGTCATCCTCGCTATCGTCATCCTGAACGCCATCATCGGCACGTATCAGGAATTCCAAGCCGAAAAAGCACTGGCGGCCTTGAGCGCGATGCAGGTGCCGATGGTGCGGGTACGGCGCAAAGGCGAAGTTACACAGATCAGCGCGGAAGACCTCGTGCCGGGGGACATCGTTCTCCTGAACGAAGGCGACCGTATCCCTGCCGATGGGCGGTTA
>JAPUDW010000117.1:16730-20248 GCA_027492915.1 Bacteroidota bacterium
TCAACATGCAGATTGACGAGTCAGCATTGACCGGCGAATCCATGCCTGTCAACAAAAAGCTAGACGCGTTACCAGCCGACCAAACAGTAACAGTGGGCGACCGCGATAACATGGCGTTCATGGGTACAGCCGTCACTTACGGGCGCGGTGAAATGGTCATCACCCAAACGGGTTTAAAGACCGAACTTGGCAATATTGCGGCGATGCTGCTGCAAGTCGAACAAGGCATCACCCCGCTGCAACGGCGGCTGAACGACCTCAGCAAGATGCTGGCAATCGGCGCGGGCGTTGTTGTCGTAATCGTGTTTATCGCCGGTGTGCTGCGCGGCATTCCGGTACAAAACATGTTCCTAACCTCGATCAGCTTGGCGGTGGCAGCGGTGCCGGAAGGTTTACCGGCGCTCATTACCATCAGCCTATCACTCGGTGCAGCACGGATGGTACGGCGGCACGCGCTCATCCGGCGGCTGCCAGCGGTGGAAACACTCGGCTCGGTCACGGTCATTTGCTCGGACAAAACCGGCACCTTGACCAAGAATGAGATGACCGCTACCCGCATCGCTCTACCGGGCATGAACGATATTGCCATCAGCGGCATTGGTTACACACCCAAAGGCGAATTCACCCTTCATAACGGGGACACACCAGAACCACTGGATGTAAAACTGAACCAGCCGGTTAAGCGTTTTGTGACGGCGATTGCGCTGTCAACCAACGCGCACCTGCAAGATGGCGACCGCGAAGGCAGCTACAGCGTTATGGGCGATACAACCGAAGGCGCACTGATTGTCGCTGCACAGAAGATCGGTTGGACGCGACAAGCACTTGAAAATGATTTACCACGCGAATCAGAACTTCCGTTTAGCAGCGAACGCAAAGCCATGACGACCATCCATAAGGTCGAAAGCGCCGATGCAAAGTCACTGTTTCCTAACACGCCGTTCGTCGCCATCACCAAGGGCGCACCTGACCATCTGCTCGAATGGGCAGCGGCGGAAATGACACCGAACGGCGTGCAGCCGCTCACACCCGAACGCCGGAATGCCTACAGCCAGCAGACCAACAAAATGGCGCAGCAAGGTTTGCGCGTGCTGGGCATCGCCTACCGTCCGCTCGATCTTATTCCAGCGGAAGTGACCACCGAGGTTGAGCGCGAACTCACCATCCTCGGCCTCGTGGGTATCGTTGACCCCGCCCGACCGGAAGCGCGTGATGCAGTTGCCACCGCGCGGACGGCTGGCATCCGTCCGGTGATGATTACCGGCGACCATGCGCTGACGGCAGAAGCTATTGCGACTGATCTGGGCATCCTCAAAAACAATGAGAAAGCGGTTACCGGCAGCCAACTGGATAAGATGAGCGAGGCCGAACTGAAGGCAGTCGTTCGCGAGTCGTCGGTGTTTGCCCGTGTATCACCGCAGCACAAGCTGCAATTGGTGCGTACACTCCAGCAGCAGAATGAAGTCGTCGCCATGACCGGTGACGGCGTGAACGATGCCCCTGCCCTCAAGCAAGCGGACATCGGTGTGGCGATGGGTATCACCGGCACGGACGTGAGCAAGGGCGCGGCGGCGATGGTGCTGACCGACGACAATTTCGCGTCAATCGTGGCAGCGGTCGAGGAAGGCCGCGTCATCTACGACAACATCCGCAAGTTCATCAAGTACCTGCTGAGTTCCAACGTCGCCGAAATCTTGGTGATGTTCCTTGCGCTAATCGCGGGTTTAAAAATCCCCCTGCTTGCTATTCAAATCTTGTGGATTAACCTCGTGACCGACGGTTTGCCAGCCATTGCGTTGGGCTTCGAACCTGCCGAAGATGGCGTGATGCGCCGCAAGCCGCGCCCGACCACCGACAGCGTGTTTGCAGGCGGCTTAGGTATCCACATCATCTGGGCATCCATCCTGCTCACGGCGATTACCCTTGGCGGCTACCTCTATGGCTATGCTGACCATCACCTCGACCCCTTAAGTTCCACCTTAGGGCTGGAATACATGAATACGCAGGAGCTGTCGGGCTTTATCGACACACAAACCCTGTCCACGCTTATTCCGGCTGATTGGGACAACCTCTCGTTGGACGAACACCGCGCTCTAATTGGTGAACACGAACAGGATGAAGCCAGCAGCGAACACGCCAGCGGCGGGTTGATCGGTGCAGCCGAACAGTCGCCGCGCACCATCGCCTTTACCGTGCTGGCGCTGGGGCAAATCTTCCATGTGATCGCGATCCATGCAGGCGATAAAGAGTCGTTCTTCCAGAACTGGTTTGCCAAGAACCGCCTGCTGCTCTACGCATGCATCTCCACGTTCCTGCTGCAACTCGCGGTCATTTATGTGCCATTCCTGCGTGCGACGTTCGAGACGACGACACTCGACATCAGCCATCTCCTCATCACAATAGGTCTAGCGGCACTGATGTTTGTCGGCGTGGAAATCGAGAAAAACCTGCGGCGCAGAGGCGTAATTAAGTTCGCAGCTTAACCCAAACAAAAGGGGCGGATAGATGTATCCGCCCCTGCACAATTCTCCTCAAATTTCAACCAGCAAAACTAGATTATACGCTGACCAAATAGGCTGGCAGCAAGGTCAACGGCTACCTCGGCGGTACGATTGCGCTCGTCCAAAATCGGGTTGACCTCGACCAAATCCAGCACCCGTACCCGCCCATCATCCGCCAGCATCTCCATAATCAGATGGCCTTCGCGGACAGTCAATCCGCCGGATACGGGCGTGCCGACGCCGGGGGCAACCGCAGGGTCGAGCGAATCCATGTCGAAGCTGATATGCAGCGCATCGACATCACCCAACGCACTCAAAGCAGCACGCAGTTGGTGCGCCATGCCGTTCTCATCAATCTCGCTCATCGACATCACCTGCACACCCGCCGCCCGAATAGCAACTTTCTCGGCGGGGTCAAGGTCACGGGTGCCAATCATCACAATCTGGTCAGCCTTTAAACGCCGCTCACCAATCTCCAGCGGCGGTGGCGATTTACCCATCAAGGAAGTAACAACCATCCCATGCACGTTGCCAGATGGCGAAATATCGGGCGTGTTAAAGTCGCCATGTGCGTCGATCCACAACACCCCTACCCGCTCGAATGAATCCAGTGAAGCCGCAACCGAACCCAAGGCAACACTGTGGTCACCACCCAGCACCACCACCCGTTCGCCCGCAGCCAACGATTGTTTTACCGCGTCATGCGTCGCGCGGCAAACACCGGCGATAGCAGCCGCATTATGCATCTTTGCGTCATTCGGAAGGTGACGGAGTTCTTCGATAATCGGAACCGTGATGTTGCCAGCATCACGCACCGGAATGCCTAAGCTCTGCAAACGGGTTTGAAGGCCAGCGTAACGGATGGCGCTTGGCCCCATATCCACACCTCGCCGGCTTTGCCCCAAGTCCATCGGTACACCGAATATGCTAATCGCGTTTGTGTTGTGGGGCATCATGTGTCCTTTGAAGTGTCTTCAGTGTTTAACTAACCTTCAGGCGCGGGGCGGTTAAAGCGCA
>JAPUDW010000118.1 GCA_027492915.1 Bacteroidota bacterium
AATTTTTAAAGGGTTTGTTCAGTTTTATCGGTAATTATCTAAATGCAACTGCCCAGTTTGTGCTGAGTATTATCTCATCCATTGCCCTTCTCATTGGTATGTTATTGACGTGGGGCGATGGGGTGGCGAATATTCTGCGCCACGAACCAACCCCAATTATCTTGGCAATTGCGACAAGCGGTCTCATAAAACTGCAACCGGGCATAGTCATCACTGTAGCAGCCGCGATTGTCCTATTTATCATTTTTTACAATCATGTTCATATTGGTTTAGCACTTACTATCTTCTGGTCGCCCTTTTTCTTGTTTCCGGTCAAATTATATCTCTTCGCCTTCCCACTTACAGAAGTGATATTAATTCTTACCGCCTTAGCTTGGATTTTGCGCCTAAGTGTTGCATATGCGCGAACCAGACAATCTCATAACTCTCGATTTTCTGGTTTTAAACTTCAGTCATTTGTGACATCACTCACGCTTGTTGACTATTTACTGTTGCTGTGGGTTGCGCTAGGCGCATTATCGCTCTTATGGGTAAAACAGCTTCCCGAAGCCCTTACAGAACTACGAACCCTGTTTGTAGAGCCATTCCTGTTTTATGTAATTCTCAGAACATCGAGATTGACTAAAAAACAAATACTGTTCATTGTCGATGCGCTTCTGATCGCTGGACTACTGGTTGCAGTGATAGGTTTATGGCAGTACGTTAACGGGGACGCCATTATCACGGCTGAAGGTGGTTCACGTCGCTTAGCCAGTGTATATGGTTCCCCAAATAACGTTGCGCTTATCTTAGGGCGCTGCATACCCTTTGCATTAGCGTTTGTACTCATAGGCGTTGACTGGCGCCGACGCTTATTTTATCTGTGTGCATTGGTACCTATGGGTATTGCACTACTGTTGACACAAAGCGTAGGAGGCTTGTTTATCGGTGTTCCTATTTCAGTTGCATTTGTCTGTTTTGTAACGCTGCGTCGTCGCGCACGGATCATCATTGTCGGAATCTTTTTAATTGTAGTCATCGGTTTCTTTGTTTCGTTGCAATCGCAGCGTTTCTCACGAATGCTTGACTTTTCCAGTGGTACAAATTTTTACCGGATACGCGCTTGGTTAAGTGCGATCAATATTATTCAAGATCATCCGATTACTGGCCTTGGACTTGATCAATTTCTGTATGAATTTCGCGGTAAATATATCCTACCAGATGCATGGCAGGAACCGAACTTGTCGCACCCGCATAACATCCTGTTGGATTTCTGGGTGCGCCTCGGTCTGTCGGGTGTTATTCTCTTAATTACTCTGCAGATTGCCTTTTGGCAGCGTATGATTCACCTGTATCGCGCTCTGCGACAGCGTGACGTCATGTTTTTTGCATTAGTAGTGGGCGCGATTGGTAGTATGATCAATCTCATCGGGCATGGAATGATTGACAACAGTGTCTTTGTTATTGATCTGAGCTTTGTTTTCGCCCTTTTATTTGCCTTAACCCATAACGAGAACGTGCGATCTATTGACGAGCCATTAATATAATGGTGTAATCTAACCCAAGTGTGACGGGGATCGCCAATGAAGGTTAAGGTGAATAAAGTCACGATCCAAGTTCTCCAGGACGATATTTTATCGCTTGGTCTAAATGGTTTTGTCCACTCTACAGACCCGAATCTTCATCTCAGCCCTGCCCTACTGATTAAGGCGGGGCTTTCTGTTCAAGAGGCATGTAACAACATTGGTTGGTGTGATATTGGTGATGCCGTTATTACAAGTGGGGGGAATCTGCCCTATGAAAAAATTATTCATGTGGTGGGGCCTCGTTGGGGTGAAGGCAGTGAGCGTGGCAAGCTCGCAAATGCTACACTTGCCTGCTTACGTTTAGCCGAAGAAAACCGTCTTCGTTCATTAGCGCTCCCTGCAATTTCAACGGGCATACTCGGTTATCCGTTGGAAAATTGTGCTCACACAATGATCACTCAAATTATAGACTTTACATTTGAAAACCCTCGTTACTTGAAGTTAATTGTTTTGTGTTTGGATAACACAACCGCATTTACAATTTTCAAGAATGAATTGCAGGAACAAATCGAAGATCTAAAAAAAGCCGGTGATGGCGAAGTTTCTGTCTAAATCAACATACACCCTGTAATTATCCTGTGATAGACTCAACTTAGTGTTTCTCCATATTTACCCCAAAGGGATATTCAATTGCGCGTGTTAATCACTGGTGGTGCTGGATTTCTGGGTTCACATTTATGTGACCGCTTTCTTGCAGAAGGTCATTCGGTTATTGCTATGGATAATTTAATAACAGGTAATACCCGAAATATTGCTCACCTCGCGGGTAACCAAAACTTCTCTTTTATCCGGCATGACACAACAAATTATATATACATCAACGGTTCTGTTGATGCCGTCTTGCATTTCGCGTCACCAGCCAGTCCAATCGATTATCTCAAGCTCCCTATCCAAACGTTGAAAGTCGGAGCACTAGGTACTCATAATGCGCTTGGTTTAGCCCTTGCCAAAAAAGCCCGATTTCTAATTGCATCCACTTCCGAGATCTACGGAGATCCTCTGGAACAT
>JAPUDW010000119.1 GCA_027492915.1 Bacteroidota bacterium
TCCAAAATGTTGAGTAATTCGTGTTCGGTCGCCGTATACTCGGGAGGGACGTTATGGTAAACCGCCAGATAACCCAGCAGCGCCGTGCCCGACAACAGCGGCAGGATAGCAAATGAAGCGACCGAGAGTTGGCTATTAAATGCAGCTAGCGGGTTCGCAACCTGATTGTTGGCAGCATCCGGCACAATAAACGCGGCAGTGTCGAACTGCTGGTTAACGCCAAACGGCAGGTTGAGACCTTTCGCAAGTTCAGCATCACTAAAGCCTACACTTTCCACAAGACTCAGGGTGTCACTGTCACGCTCGGTCACAAACAGCGCCGTACGATCAGCCTGTGTAATGCTGGCGGCAGTTGTACAGGCAGTTTGTAGTGCAAGTTCTTGATCAACGCGGAACATGGCATTCTGGGCGGTCTGGTTCACCAGCGCCAACTTGCGCACCAGTTCAGCGCTTTTCTGTCGATCTTGTTCACCGGTTTGAAGGTTAATGTAAGTTTGAAATTGATACACACCCAAACCAGCAACCACGAGAATGGTCAGCAAGACAAGGTATAAACCATTTTCTGCCAGCATCACCGGCAGAATAATGACCATTGGTAGGACAAGCAAACCGCTGAAAATATCGTTCCGTTTCTCTGGCGTCCACATCGCAGCATAACACTGCCCACGCCATAAGCTCAGGAAAACATAGCGGCTTAATTCGCCGGCCAACACATAAGCAATTAGCATCGCCAAAACAGGCAGAACCATACTGCCGCTGACATGCCGCAACGGAATCGAACCATTGAAAAGGCTGTATACCAACCATGTCAACAAGATCGTCAAACCGGTTTGAAAAAATGCCTCTAACATTGATAACAAACGTTGGGTTTGCGTACCTGCGACAGTAGATGGCTTCAACCGTTGCTGTTCAACCATGAAACCTAGGGCTGACCCCACAAGCAGCACCAACACTGCGCTGCCGATGCCCTGTGTTAACCAAGAAACCATTAGTCCAAGTGTGCGGTAGGTTTGTGCAAGAATAGTCGATTGGTCGTTGCCGACCACATATGGGAGGATAAACAGGTCGAGACAGCCCAACCCTAAGATCACCGAAAGTAGCACGGGGTTGTCTGGAAAGAAGGTGACAACCAACAATGCAATCAGCGGGAGCAGCACAACCAGCAATCTAGACAGGTAAAGCCGGATCGGCCGCAAAATCAATGACAAAGGATTTGTGACGGGTTTTGGTCGCATTCGCACCCGAAATCTTACTTTTCTTATTAAATTCAAACCATATTGATACCTTAATGTAACATTGTGGCTTGACTTTATCTCAATAATCTAACTATACCATACCGTCCACAGACCTAACAATTAACTTCCATTTCGGAAATATATATTGGCCTTATCAATTGTTATGGGTAAAAATTCATATCTTAGAAAATTCTGAAATGCAAATACAGGTAGTATATGTTCCTGCTCCAAACGAAGATGTCCCGACTGTGCATATCGTTATGCTACGACCCTGTGGAAAATTTCGGCGCAAACGTAGGAGGATTTAAAATCCATGAGCATTAGCAGCATTTAATCCAGTTAGCTGTACAGCTTATGGTAAACACCCGTATGTTCCAATAGTTCGTTGTGCGTACCCGATTCGACGATATGACCATTTTCCAGCACGAAAATACGGTCTGCATTTTCGATGGTGCTCAGACGGTGGGCGATAATAAACGTTGTCCTCCCCTGCATCAACCGTTCGAGCGCCTGTTGTACCAACCGTTCACTGACCGAGTCGAGTGCGCTGGTAGCCTCGTCTAGAATCAGGATTTTAGGGTTTTTGAGGAAGGCGCGGGCAATCGTGATACGCTGCTTCTGCCCGCCGGAGAGGAAATTCCCGCCCTCGCCTACCTCACTATCGAACTTTTTAGGCAGCTTGGTGATGAAGTCATAAGCATTAGCCGCTTTACAGGCATCAATTACCTCGCTCATGCTGGCATCCGGTTTACCGTAGCGAATATTATCGAGAATAGTCCCGCTAAAGAGAATCGGGTTTTGTAACACCATGCCCACGTTGCGCCGCAGCGAATTAACCGTGATGTCTCTCACATCCTGCCCATCAATCAGAACCATACCGCTATCGGCATCATAAAAACGTGGAATCAGGCTGACCACCGTACTCTTGCCGCTCCCACTTGGGCCGACTAAAGCTACCCGTTCTCCCGGCTGAACGATAAAATTCATGCCTTTGAGTACCGGCCCCGGTTCTGCTTCTGTGGCTTGGGGGTACGCAAACCCAACATTCTTGAACTCCACTGCACCGACTACATCATGCAGTACACTTGCTCCGGGTCGGTCACGGATTTCCGGCTTCTCGTCCATGATTTCGAAAACGCGGTCAACCGCTGCCATCGAATTGGCAAACACGAGGTTGAGTTGGGCGAAACGCTGCATCGGCGTATAAAGCGGCGTCAGGTACATCGTTACGGCCACCAACTCACCAACCGTCAAATTCCCTTGAATAACCCGTGTACCCCCGTACAACAGCACGATCAACGGGGCAATTTGCGTAAGTACCCCCGTCGTGGTGATGTTCATGCTTTGCAGGTAAGCCCGCCACATCGTCGTTGAAAAAAGGTTCTGCGAGTCCCGCAAGAACATGTTTTCCTCAGTTTTTTCCTGCGTGAAAGCGTGAACAACGCGGCTGCCAGCGATGCGTTCCTGCACATGACCGGACATCGCGGCGATTTCTTCTTGAACCCGCAGGCTGGATACACGAATATCCTGCTGCGATTTGCGGAAGAAATACAGATACAGCGGGAAAGTAACCAGCGCCGAGAGGGTAACCAGCGGATCGATTTGTAATAAGAAAAAGATAATGGCGATCAGCGCGATAAAATCCATCCACGTATCGGTCAAGGCGCTGCCAACCAAATTTTGCGCGAGTTCAATATCACCGATTAGGCGCGAAACAATCGCACCCGACATATTTCGGTCAAAAAATGAGGCCGACATCCGTAAAATACGATAGTAAACCTCAACTCGTAGATCGAATACGGCGTGGTAGCTGGCGCGGCTTGCGAAATAATGGCGTACGTAAGTGAATGGCGACCAGATGAACACAAAGGCCAAAATCATGCCCCCGACGTTCAACAGCAGTTCCGAAATTTTTTGCTCGGTGGTAAGTGCTGCATTTAAAAACACGCCATCCAATAAGTAGCGGGTGATCTGCGGGACAAGCAGCGGCAGAGTAAACTTAACGATACCGCCAAGAGTGGCAGCAACAATATCCCACTTATAAGGACCCACGTAGGCGAGAAAGCGAATGAAGTTGCTGAAGCGTGCGGGTTGTTCAGAAAAACTGTGTTCGGTTTGAGTTGTGGATGTCATGAGCGTAACTTGATTGTGTCGAGGCCGTTGCATTTGTTATTGAGTCTGATTATGAACCCTGCGGCATGGTGACGCAACCTGACCAATGCAGTCCGATCATCAGACCACGAAAGGAAAAGAAATGTTTCTGACAATTGATATTGGCAGTTCGTCAGTACGTGCGATTTTATTTGATGGACAAGCCTACATGATTGATGGGGAAATAATCTCGCGGAAATATGCCTTTGATGTGACACCTGACGGTGGTTCGACAGTTGATGCTGACTTCTTAAAAAAGTTGGTTGAGGAATGCGTGGATGAAGTGTTGAAGCACCCCGCCGCAGCCGATATTCAGGCGGTAGGTATAGCGACCTTTGTGGGAAATGTGATGGGCGTAGACCAATCCGGTAAGCCTATCACCCCGATTTACACCTACGCAGACACGCGCAGCAGCGACGATGTGGATAGGCTTGCCCCAAAGGTCGATGCTGACGACAATCTTCAGCGAACAGGCTGCCCGCTGCATACCGCTTATCATCCCGCTCGTTTACACTGGCTGCACCGCACCCAACCGGAAACCTTTGCGTCAGTGAACCAATGGTTAGATTTTGCCAGCTATTTATACACGGCATGGTTTGGTGACGCCGTTTGCAGTTACTCGGTCGCCTCATGGAGCGGATTGTTAAACCGTGAAACCTTGACGTGGGATGCGGAATGGCTGGGGTTGTTGGGTCTCAACCCGGAACAGTTTCCCCATCTGACCGATTTTGATGACGCACAATTGGGCTTATCGACTGATTATGCTAGCCGTTGGCCGCAGCTCCTTGACGTTCCGTTCTATCTAGCATTGGGTGATGGCGCGGTCGCCAATGTGGGCATCGGGGCAACAGGCTCTAGCAGCCTTGCCATCACGGTTGGGACGACTGCCGCCGTCCGTATCCTGCACGAATCCCCGGATAAATGTCCTATCGTTCCTAACGGCCTATGGTGCTATCGCCTCGATAAAACACATCACTTAATGGGCGGGGCAACCAGTGAAGGTGGCAATAGTTTTCAATGGCTGCGTAACCTCTTTCCCACGCTCGATTTTGAGCGCGAAGAAGCCGCTGTGATGGAACGCGCAGCCGATGCCCACGGCCTCACCTGCTTACCGCTGTTCAACGGCGAACGCAGCCCCGGTTGGAACAGTACGGCGTCAGGAACAATCCACGGACTGCGGCTTTCGACAACACCTACCGACATCTTTCAGGCCGTGCTGGAAGGGGTGGCAATGCGTTTGGCGTTGATCGCGGAGCAGTTACCCATGCTGCCGGATACGATTTATGTAGGGGGTGGTGCTGCGGTCGAGTCGCATCTGTGGGTGCAAATGATATGTAATGCACTCAACCGCCCCGTCAATCTGGTACAGGTTGCTGAATCTACAGCCCAAGGTTTAGCGGTTATGCTGGCAAACGCACTGGATCAGACAAAGTTAGCCGCTTATAAGCCTGTTATCGCCCACACCTTTACGCCGCAGCCTGAAAATGTTGCTTATATGCAAGCGGCTCGTGAACGCCAACGCGATTTGTACCAGCGTTTGTATGATGACCGTTCGTAAAAGATAGGCTTAACGCTTCGTCTGAGCGATGTAAAGATGAAGGAGAAATCAATGAGTAATGAAATAAGACCACAATCTAGCCAGCCATTTGAGATCGGGTTGTATTCGTTCGCCGACCTCATGCCGGATCCGGTTACCGGTCATAAGCAAAGCCCTGTCGAACGTATCCGTGACCTCTTGGAAGAGATTGAACTCGCGGATCAGGTTGGTTTGGATGTTTACGGCTTGGGTGAGCATCATCGAGAAGATTTCGTATCCTCCGCGCCGGAAGTGATCCTCGCGGCGGCAGCAACCCGCACAAAGAATATCAGGTTGAGCAGCGCGGTAACAGTTCTCAGTTCGGATGACCCTGTGCGCGTGTTCCAACGCTTTGCCAGCCTTGATCTGGTATCCAACGGTCGCGCTGAAATTATCGCAGGGCGTGGTTCATTCATCGAGTCGTTTCCTCTTTTTGGCTACGACCTGCACGACTATGACGATCTATTTTCCGAAAAGTTGGATTTGCTCGTCAAACTGCGTGAAGGTGAACGGATTACATGGCATGGACAGCATCGCGCATCGCTGAATAATTTGGGCGTATATCCGCGCCCCATGCAAGACGAACTGCCGATCTGGGTAGGTGTAGGCGGTACACCAGAGTCGGTGGTACGGGCGGCGAGCCGTGGTTTACCAATGGCGCTGGCAATTATCGGCGGTATGCCGGAACAGTTTGCACCCTTTGTAGAACTCTATCGGCAGGTTGCGGCAGAATACAATCATGATGCCAGCCGTTCACAGATCAGCATTAACTCGCACGGATTTATCGCGGATACGCGCCAGCAGGCCATTGACGATTCGTTCCCTGCTGTACAGATAGCCATGAACAAGATCGGGCGTGAACGTGGCTGGTCACCGATGAAGCGTGAGCAGTACGAAGCTTCGGCAGGGCTGCGCGGCGCAAACTTTGTGGGCAGTCCAGATGACATCATTGAGAAGATCTTGTTCCAACATTCGATTTTCAACCATCAACGGCTGCTGCTGCAAATGAGCGTTGGCACGATGTCGCATAATAAGCTGATGCACGCCATTGAACTGCTGGGTACTAAAATTGTACCGATTGTGAAGGCTGAAATCGCCAAACGGGTCGCAGCGCCAACCCCGCAGTAGTCCAATAGGCAGTCAGGTTATCGTGGCAAATGCTTTGCGGTATCGGTACCCCAAAAATAAGACAGCGGTATGCTAGTCAAGGTACTCGGTGAACCTGTTTGTGAAGAACGCTCAACCAACGAACTACGCTGGTATATGCACGTAGTATCTGGCGATAGCGCCCAGATTGGTTATGAGGGTTAGTTGGATGAAGGCAGAACAGAGTGGCGCAATATCATCCCGATTACTGATTAGCATCGCTTGAGCGTAAAATTGCGATACTGCCCAACAATAAGTAGTATCGCAACGTTTGAGCCAATCAATCACATTGTTATGGCATCGAAATTTGACTGAACCAACTGTTTAACGACTGCTTTTCATCTTTAAAAATAGTTGGTTGTAAAGCTCGACAATACGCTTCTGTGAATGATGTTCGACAACATACGTGCGGCCATTTTCACCCATTTGCGCGGCGCGTTCGCGGTTAGTGTGTAATTCGCGTATGGCTTCTGCAAGCTGCGTGGGATCTTCGGGTGTGACGCAGAGACCACACGCCGCCTTATTCAACATTGTCCAGACTTCGCTCTCATTATCTACCGACGCAATAATCGGTCGCGCACTTGCCATAATGGTGTAGGTTTTTGATGGTACCGACTCGAAGCTGATACCATGCCGGATAATCACCAGCGAAACGTCGGCTGAGGCATACATAACCGGTATCTCAGCAACCGGCTGAAACGGCAGAAAAGCGATATTCGACAAATTCATGCTTGCAGCAGCATCAACCAGCCCGCTTTTTGCTGCGCCGTTCCCCACAATCAATATTCGCAGGTCGGGCAAATCGCGCAATTGGTCAGCAGCAGCAAGCAGCGTTTCTAACCCTTGTGACAGCCCGATATTCCCTGCGTACATAACCACAAACTTATCATCGAGCTGATGCTGGCTAGAGAACGCATTCTGTCGTGAAAGCGGTTGCATAAAGTCGGTATTCACAAAGTTGGGGATTATTTCCAGCTTGTCGACAGGTACGGATTTCTGAAGCAAGTTATCACGAAAGCCTTCTGACAGTACCGTAATTCGTGCCGCCCCCCGATAAACAAAATCTTCGATCCAACGAAAGCCGCGAATAGCCGTCTTATTTTTGAGAACGCCTAAACGGATCGCAATGTCCGGGTAAATATCCTGCACGTTATAGATATATGGTATGCGCTTCAAGCGGCTGATGACCCATGCAGTCAGGCCAATTGTCAGCGGTGGCGAGGGCGTAAGGATGACATCAAAGCGACCAGCCCAAAGGCCGACAAGTGTCGAAAAGAAATTAAACGAAATGTAGTTGAGCAAGCGCCCAAATAGGCTGGTTTTGTTTTGCGGCACATAAATATACGTGCTGTAAACGCTGATTGTCCCCCGCTGATGATGCTGCACGAGCTTGCCGCGATAAGCTTCATCAATGCGGTTCTGCGTGTAATGGGGGAAAGCGCATACAACCGTGATGTCATGCCCTTTTTCGGCGAGGCCATCAGCAAGTTCAGTGATGATATTGGCATTCGCCCCTGAGTCTGGCGCAAAATACATCGTGATGAGCAGGATTTTCATGTGGCTTTACCAAACCGCTGATAGATAGCTAATGTCTCTTGCGCTGTATTATCCCATGAAAAGCGTTTGAAGTTCTCAAAACCTTTAGCGCGTAATTCTGCCCGTTTAGCATCATCTAATAAGCAGTCACGCATCACGGTCGCCATATCCTCAACCGAGAGCGGATCAAAGTAGACCGCTCCATCGCCCGCCACTTCGGGAATGGATGCGATGCGCGAACAGGCAACCGCCACATGACACGCCTGCGCCTCCAGTATGGTGATGCCGAAGCCTTCGTATAATGAGGGCAGCACAAACAAATCAGCGTGTTCCAAAATCGCTTTCACATACTCACGCGGTAAATAATCCAGCCACAGCACGCGCCCCGCAATGCCCGCTTCAGCAGCCAGATCACCTACATTCACACCCTCCGCCAGCCGACCGATAAGCACCAACGGCAGTGTTAGATCAGCACCAATTTTGGCATACGCCTGAATAAAACGCGGAATGTTTTTATGCGGGTAACCGCCGCCAAATGCCACCACATAACGAGATGGTAGTTGGTAATCCCCCGCTATACGTTCCCAATCGGCTGAGGGTGTATCCGCAAACCCGACTCCCGCGCCCAGCAAAATCGGGGTGATTTTACTCGGTGGAATATCCACATACTTCACAATTTCGGATTTGGAAAATTCGGATAGGGTTATCACATGCTTTGCGCGACGTGCGGCTTGTGTCGCAAAAAAGGCAAGCGCGCGACCCCGTGCAGCAGTCATGTTCGTAATATCGCGCGGAACGAGGAAGTTGAGATCGGGCAGCGTCAAAATGGCTGTGCAAGGGGTAATTAACGACCCGACATAGCCGAGTGAATGAACCAGATTAATCCGCAGCGCTATTAATTGCAGCGGCAGTACCAACTGCTCGTAGGCATAGCGTAATGAGCGGCGGGTTGCCCCAACCGGGCAAACAACCCGCTTAAAATTTACGACTTGAGGTAACGGCCATTCGGCAGCTTCGCGGTTGACGAAAATATAGTAGGTATTCACCGGATCAGCTGCCGCCAAGTGGTTTAACAGCTCACGCGCATAGGTTTCGGTGCCGCCAACGACACCCGGCAGCATATATAGAAGGTTAATGCCGATTCGCATGTTCTTTTACCGCAACACCTTGGTTTTTATCCAGCGGCTAACATCTGCAACCATGATTAAAGCCTTTGCAATTGCCCGTCGAAGCAGGATAGGTCGCAGATTAAGCAATACTTCGAGTAAAGCAGAAGTGGTGTCATATACCGGAAATAAAGCATCTTGTTTTGCTTCAAGCAAAAGATGTTTTTTTGTTACAGCATACTGGCTTTTCCAATTATCATCTGGATCAAGTGCTCTATAAACCAAATCACGATGATATTTACTATTAAACTCAGCAGTTATATAGCGATAAGCTGCATCCGCATTTGCAGTCGAAATAAAATAGTCACTTTGTGACAAAAATTCCCAATATTGCTTGTAGGCAGAATAAAGCATGTACAGATCGACCGTGTAAGAGGTACTGCTGTGATGATATCTGTACCTGAATAGATACTCGGAGCTGCAAACAATATGCGAAAGGCAAGCTAATTTGTACCAAGCAACATCATCCGCACAGATCAGCTTGGGAAAAGCGGGCAAGCCGCCAATTTGCTTGTAATCCGCCGAACGCATAACATAGCCGGTTCCATAAGAATCGCGCTGAAGAGTCTGCCGACTTTTCAAAAACCCCTCGGCTGTGTCTCGATATGGCATGGGTTTGCAATCTCGAATAATCTTCCCATTCTCATCAATCAAATGAAAGTGAGATTGGTAAAGCGAAGCATCAGGAGCCGCGGTAATTAGTCGCACCATTTCTTTCAGGAAATCGGGATACAACACATCATCGTGCCCCATTACTGTCATATATTCCAAAAGTTCAAGGTCAAGAATACGTGCCCAATTTTCCTCAATACTCAGATCAGTAGGGGCGGGAACAATGGTTATGCGAGGGTCTTGGTAAGAATAAATAATAGAAAGGGTATCATCTTGCGAACAATTTTCTAATATCAGGATTTTGAATCGCTGGTAACTTTGCTTAAAAATACTGTCAAGCGCTTCGCGCAAATAAGGATCACCATTCCTAACAGGTATTACAATCGAGAATTCCGGATTATTGCTAGATATCATTAGTGGTTTCTACTCACACTTCCCATGCAAATAAGATCGCGCTACTTTCGGTAGAAGGTTCGGAACTGTCAAAAATGCTATCGCATTTGTCGTTTACAGTCCGATAAAACACCTTCGTTTAGATTGTACATATTTATTGGTACACAGTGGATATGAATGTGGATGTTGCTTCAACAAATTTGGTATTTTGCAGCCAAGCAGCATTGTCTCCGTAACATTTTCCCCAACAGTTCATTTAGGCACTGATGCAAAAGGAATCAATATACGACCAACACCACACCCGAAATCGGATAAGTTATCAGTCTGTTAGAGAAAATTGAGCAAACCTGCTTCTGGAATTTTTAAACTGACAAATTGCTTATAAACCTCCCTTAGGTGCCAAGACCATTTCACTATGAAGTAGTACTTTAATAAAACCTCATTCTCTTCCACGGCCTACTAAGAATGCATCGTATGTGTAGATTCCCAGTATTTTTGATTCTCGGAATTTAATAACTCAGGCTTGTAGCTACAAACTATTGCGGCACGATCCACAATAAAGCGTCTTGCTATCGTATATACTAAATTCGGAATAACCCGTTGAACATTGACTCCACAGGCAATGAGATATCGGCGTAAATTCGCCCCTTTCGTAGAGAAAATTTTGCGACTATACAGGTAATCTGTGGATGAAACCTTGAAACCCATATCCGAAAGGGTAGAAAGCAAAGCAGGCGTATTAAAAAAGGTAACACTAGTCGGCTCATAGGGGCTATCACTTCCCACAGGGCAATATAGAAATGGATAGCGTTCCCAAGCTCTCAAAACAGCAGTTTCCAAGATAAGTTGTCCGCCGGGATTCAAAAGTTCTCTGATGATTTTGAGGGCGTAGAATGGATAACGTAGGTGGTATAAGACACCTGCAAAAATGATTACATCAAATGTCCCAAATGTCTCAGGTTTAATGTCATACAAATTCATTTCATACATCTTTACCTTTGACTTTAAGTAAGGAATCAAAAACTCTGTCGCCCCTTTCGACAAAGCGTTATCAACACCGATTACTTCCGCTGCACCCCGCCGTTCGGCTTCGAATGAAAACAGCCCATCGCGGCAACCAATGTCGAGTACACGTTTACCCTTGACATCTATTGAATTCAACTGCCTCTGCACGAGCTCTTGTTGTGGAATATAGTATGTCTCTCCAGATGTCGAAATATTTTCACCCAATTGAATGACATGATAGAAATCATGTCGTTTCAGATTATCCATTAACTCTTGCTGATCCATTATATCTCCAAGATTCAGATCAAACCGACCAATATATAATGCCAGTTTACACTAATGCTTACTTCCAGTCTAGCAACCTGTCGGTCAAACAGAAAGAACAACAAATGAAATTTATCTATAAATAATATACATTCAAGAAATACGAGGAGGCATTTTTTCGTAAACATCTAGGACAGTTTTAAACTCAGAAACATGCCTGTTTTGCTCAGCAAAAATATCCTTGCGTCCCGATAAACGACGGATAAATGCCAAAAGTTGTTTTCGAGCATTGAGCGGTATCCAACCAATCAAACGAAAAGGGATGCCTAAAATAAGTTCATACTTCAAGCGTTCTTCCGGACGCATTTTGCTGGTGAGTTTCATGAAATCACTGACTGAGATACGTTTATCGGCGTAGTGGTTTTTGTACCCATAAATGATCTGCAAATGGCGGTAATGTCGATAATCTACCTGAAGACCCAATGCTCTCAGTTCAGAGTCATAGTTGGTTTGAAAACTGTGCATAGCGGATAGCCAGCCCGTGTTTATCCAGCTTCCCGGGAGTGTCTGTGGCGGTTCTCCACGTTGCTCTGAAACTGAATTATATAATAAAGATTGCCCACCCTCTTGGGTATTGTTGAAATGAAAAAAGCCGTATGATTTTGACGATATACCAATAACAACAGTTGGCTGCGGATAAATCAGAATACGTTCGGCTTTGAAGAAAGCAGCAACTGTGGCATAAAAATCAGGGAACAGAGATTGAAAAAACGTTCCTTCAGTTGACAATGTTGCAATAAATTTCTTGCTAATTACGGAAAGTTGCATATTGTAGTGAATACAAATCCGCAAGGAAAGTGACTTTTTAACGATCTCTAGGGATGAGTCTCGATCTAATAGAGTAGGCGGGCCTGAGCGAAAATAATTACCGTAGGGATAGCGGAGATAACCTGAGGGAAAATCTGGTAGCACACCCGGATAACCGAAAAGGTAGGCATCCGTATAAATTAAATCGGGACTGTCAAAGTTCTTGATTAAGTCATTCATTGTCTTAAAAAAATCGGACATCAGGCAATCATCATCACCTAACATAATGATGTAATCCCCAGTTGCATAACGCAGGCTGTTGTTCCAGTTATCGGTGACAGGGACAAAACTTTCGGTACGATAATAGCGAATACGGTCATCGTTCAGCGAATGAACATAACCAGCAATATCTTCATCAGAGAAATTATCCGAAATAATTATTTCCCAGTCATCATATTGTTGGCGTAGTACAGACTGAACCGCATATTGCAGTAATTCGAGGCGATTTCGCGTCGGTAGCAGGACAGAAAATTTTGGCATAGGTCTAATTGCTTTTCTCTACTATTTCACATGCGGTCGTTGAAACACTATGGTATAGGTGCTACCACGCACTCTAGATCTTTCGATGGGTTGCATAATCTTTGTTATGACACGCCCAAGAGTGAATAGCACTTTTTTCAGCACAGTATGTGTCGTCAGATTAGCAAAGCTCCAACACCAACCAAAGGAATTCCAACCTGCACTATCGGCATCTGATGTAGTTTTGAAAACTAAATTAAACTTGGATTGGAACATAACTTGAGCCAGTAAATCTACCGGGATGAGTTGAAGATGACGCGGCGCATCGATATGTGTCCATCGACTGCCGAATATGCTTAGTTGGAGTGAATCAGGGTTGGGCGCTGCAATCACGATAATACCACCCGGCGCAAGATGCTCAACAATAGCATTCAGTGTTTCCCAAGGGTTGGGTAAATGCTCGATCACCTGATATAAAGCGATTACATCATACATGCCCATATTTTTCAATGCTTCTGCCGGATTATCATGCTGAACGGCATTAACCCCAACAACTTCATGAAGGAAATGGCAAGATCGCTCATCCATCTCAATCGCATCAACTGTAAAACCAGCATCTTTAGCAAGCGACACAAAAAGACCGTAAGCAGGGCCAATTTCCAACAAACGCCCCGTTAATACATATTGGCGTATACGGTCGATTTTATAACGCTGGGGCTCGGCCTGCTTTCGGAGTGCCTCTAATGAGTCAGGAATAGCATAATAGCTGTTTGGATAATAATCTCCAAGATTCGTTGGGATAGGGTGTAGAAAAATAAGTTCGCAGATTGTGCAGCAATAATAAGAGAATTGTTCAGTCGAGAGCCTACGATTAATGTCTGTAGTACGAAACAATAGATTGGCAGAACTATTACAATACGGACAGGATAGACTCTCAGCCATCATGAAACTCACTTCAACATTGTAGTAAATCGTAGTAGAGGTCGCGCAATACTCTCTTGGGTAGTTTTTTCTAACAGCCTAAATCCGACAATAAGATAAATAAGAGTACTGACTAAACAAACCAAGATTCGCTGAAATAATGCTTCCATCGGTTGAGCGATAAGAGATCCTATTCCAAAAATAAGTCCAAGTGCGAAATACGGGATAATTGTCTTGGATGCCCATACGATCCAAGCCTCATGTAATATCCGATTTTGTATCAAATAAGCAAGCACAATAACATAATAGAGATTGAGCAATACCCATGTTAAGGCCGCACCTTCAATACCAAAAATTAGTATTAAGCCGTAAAGAGCAGGCCAATATAGCCAGACTATAGCGAGATTAACGAGAGTCGGAATACGAATGTTATTCGTCACGACACAAACGATATATCCAGCAGAAACTGAGGCGTTTAGCAATGAGCCGAAAGCCAACAGCCCAAGTGTTCGGTAGGATCCCTCCGCCGTCTCTAGGGTTGTCCAAATTGATAATATATCGCGTCCAAAGAAAACGCACACAAACGCGAATAACCCCATCATATAAACGAGAATCTGCGCCATTTTATAGTATCGTACACGCATCGTTACTAAGTCACCACGCCCGTAGTCGGCAGCAAGCGCAGGCATGAAAGCTGATGTGATAAATCCCTGAAGAGCGGTGATACCGGTGATAATTGTAAAAGCTGCGGCATAAAAACCGAGATGCTTAACTGGCAGCATTCGGCTAATCAATATCTTATCTGACTGCGTGAAAACTAGTCCAAGGAGCGTAATTAAAACAAGCTGTAGGGCAACGCGCCATAAAGTGCGAACGGCATCTAATGAGAAGCGTGGACGCAGTGATACCCCTTTTAGCAAGCGGCGGGTGATGACCACATAAACAATACCCCCGACTAACGAAGTAATTGCATTCCATATCATATAGAGGGTAATGCTTCGTGTGAGTATTAAAAGGAGAATACCCCCGCCCAAGTACGCCGTTACAACCCCTGCCTTAACAAGATTCCCAATGTCGAGGCGTTGCAAACCTGCCATTAACCCTAAATATAAGATCATTGGGTGATTAAAGGCTAAAGCGATTGACCACATTCGGACAACAAAAGTTGCATCAGCGGTTGAAATCTTTTCTAACGTAATCCAATTATTTACCAGCCAATCAGACGATAGAAATATAATTACGCCTAAGCAAAAGGCTACTGTCCAAAATATAAAAAGAGCCGTTTGAATGAGGCTATGAGTGGCTTGAAGATTAGGGGAATCATCTTTGGCAACTTCGCGAATAATCAGCGTTGAAATACCCAACTCGAACAGAGAAAAGAAAAGTTGTAACGAGGCGCCAAAGCTTATCAACCCATACGCTTCTGCCCCTAAGATATTTAGTTGAAAGCGAACTGCCAACAGGTTTAACGCAATCGTCCAAACACCACCGATTACATTGAATGCGACATTACGCTTTATCGAATGCCTTATTGGTTGTTGTGCTGACAATCCCACCACGCAATCGTCTGTGCCAAACCTTCTCGAAGGGTATAACGAGGTGACCAGCCTAATGATTTCAATTTGGTGTTATCGCCGCAAATGTACATTGGCTCCCACTGACGATAAGGTATGGCACCAAACCTGAGCAATTCTTTGCTCTCTACAAGCTCGCCGACAGTCTCCATCAAACTCCGAATTGTTATGGGTATTCCTGAGGCTATGTTATAGATTCCATCGGCATTTTGCCTAAGCATTGTTACTATCGCCGAGGCAACATCACTGCTGTGCAGATAATCGCGCACCTGCTCACCGGCTGTTGCTTCAAAAGGTTTTCTTTGTTTAAGTGACTGGATCAATGCAGGAACAAGCCTGCGCGGGTCTTCTTGTTCCCCATAAAGATAAAACAAACGCCCCCACGCAAATTTAACACCGGCTGCGACTGCCAAGTGCTGAGCAATCAAACATAAGGACAATTTACAGGCCGCATAAATAGTCGCTGGTTTCGTAGCAGCATCTTCACGTAACAATCCAATATCCGTATCGTATTCGGCACAAGTGCCCACGCCCACAATTTGTTGACAGCCGATGTCGATCAACAGTTGGAAGAGCGACAAACTCTGCTGCAAAATGGGGACATTTTCCGGCGTGTAAAGGTATTTTCCCGGTTCGGCATACCATGCCAAATGAATACAGGCTTCGGGGCGAAATGCTTCAAGCTGAGGACGAATCACTTCAAGATCTGCTAATCGGCCTTCGATCCGCACAAACTGCCCATCTAAATCTCGGAGACGGTCAGATGGCTTAGCCGGTGAAACTAATGCGGCTGTTTCAAACCCTTGTTCGAGCAGTAAGCGCATTACCGCTGCCCCAATAAAGCCGCTTGCGCCGGTGACTAGAACCCGCATTAATGATTTCTCAAGTTCCAATTATACGGAATATGGTTTTCAAATGGGTCAAGCCGACTGCTGCGGGACGGATCATGGGCATGTGTGCAGCAGTTTGCCACGATTGACAGCGGTTCAGACATACCTTTGAAGCCGTTCCAGACTTCAGGAGGAATAATGACTAAGGAATAATTATCCGGCCCCAAAAAAATCTCCATCAATTCACCCCGCGTAGATGACCCTTCACGATCATCAAATATGACGAGTTTGATACGTCCATGCACACACGCATAATTTAGCGTCATTTCGCGATGGAGATGCCAGCCCTTAACAACATCATTGTAAATCGTCGAAAAGTAGATTTCCCCAAACTGTTGAAAATGGGGGTCGGTCGTTTGCATCATATGCATGATCGTACCGCGCTCGTCGGGAATACGCCTGAGCGGGATAACCTGTACACCATTAATCATATAATCCTCACATCAGGAATGGGGATAATGAACTTACCACCGCGAGTACGATACTCAGATTGTTGAGCAAGAATTTCATCAGCGAAATTCCACGTTAACAGCAGGACATAATCCGGCATATCTTCTAGGAGCTTATCCGGCGAATAAATCTGCAAGTGGGTGCCGGGTGTAAAATAGCCCTGCTTAACGGTACTTCGATCAACCACATACTCGATCATATCTTGACCGATACTGAAGTAATTGAGGAGTGTGCTGCCTTTGGCAGAAGCACCGTAAACGGCTATACGTTTATGAGCATGCTTGAATGAAAACAGCTCATCTCGCAGCTTTGCGCGTAAGCTTTCCACCTTTTCAGCGAAACGTGTATAAAACTCAAAACGATTAACACCCCATTCTTGCTCTTCTTGAAGGAGAGCCTTTGTTCGTTCGGAAATATCCCCGGTCTTACTGGCGAAAATGCGGATGGAACCGCCATGAATGGGAAGCCGTTCAACATCTATAATCGACATACCATGCTGCCCAAACAGATTGACTAAAGCTGTAAGCGAAAAATAGCAGAGGTGTTCATGGTAAATCGTGTCGAACTCGCAATGATCGATTAAATCCTTAACATAAGGGGCTTCGATGACCGCGACTCCGTTTTCCTTGAGTAGCAAGCCAATGCCGCTGACCACCCCATTCAGTTCGGCGACATGTGCCAGCACATTATTGCCATGAATGATGTCGGCTTGAGTGCCTTCAGCTTTCAAGCGTTCCGCGAGCGATTGCCCGAAAAATTCCACAATCGTCTTTATGCCTTTTTCATTGGCAACTTTAGCAATATTAGCAGCAGGTTCGATACCCAAAATCGGAATACCGGCCTTCACATAATTCTGCAACAGGTAGCCATCATTACTAGCAATTTCAATGACTAATGAGTTCCTGTTCAACTGCCTGTCGTTTATTAGAGCATTCACCAGCTCTTCGGAATGTTGCAGCATCGTATCCGAAAACGATGAGAAGTAGAGATAATTGCTAAATAGCTGCTCCGGCGGTACGGTTTCAGTTATTTGCACGAGAGTGCATTGCTGACAAAAAACCAAATCCAGCGGGAAAGTCGGTTCGGGTTGCTGTAGTTGATCCGCCGCCAAAAGGGAATTGGCGAGTGGAGTTTGTCCTAGCGATAGAATGAGGTGTAAATCACTGCTACCACATGAACGGCAGCGAGTTTCCGTCGTCATAGCGTTCCAGTCTTTGTTAGATAATCACGATACCATTCAATAGTTTCTGCAAGCCCCTGTTCGAGTGTGAATTCGGGGTGCCAATTTAACAAACGTTCAGCACGGCTGGAGTCCAGATATTGAGAATGAATCTCACCCTGCGCCCTGTTCTGAATAATTGGATCAATATGTTCACAACCCATTAACTGCTGAATAGCCGCTACCAATTCCAAGACAGTAACCGCTTTACCGGGGCTGAAATTAAAACCGCCTTGGACGAGCGAATCATCCATATGTTCAGCTAAATGCATATAAGCGCGGCTTACATCTTTGACATACAGATAATCGCGCACGAATTTCCCATCACTGCGGATTACAAGTGGTATACCGCGCAAACAAGAGCGAATGGCATCAGGAACAATACGGCTCCAGTTTAGATCACCACCCCCATAAATATTCCCGCAGCGGGCAATCGTCACCGGTAGATCATAAGTATACATGTAGGACTGCGCGATCAGATCCGCACAACTTTTTGAAACCTCATAAGGTTGATGACCTTGAAGGGGCATATCCTCGGTGTAAGGTAAATTTGGTTGGTCGCCATATGCTTTATCGCTTGACGCGACGATGGTACGTTTGACCAACGTGCGAAGCTGACGACAGCTTTCCAACAGATTGTAAGTTCCACGAATATTGCTTTCAAAGGTCGCCAGCGGTGAACGGTAAGCTGCTCCAACAATCGGCTGTGCTGCCAAATGAAAAACGGTATCAACCTGATGTTCATTAATCGCACGTTCAATGATAGCGTAGTCTTCAAGATGCCCGTTCACTATGGAGGTGTGCTGATAATCTCCCGACCTGTAAAACTCAGATTGGGGATCAACATCACGCACTAACGCTATGACCTGAGCACCGGCAGCGAGCAAATCTTTAACCAACCATGAGCCAACTAAGCCCGTGGCTCCGGTTACAAATACGTGTTTATTAGCCCAGAAATTTACCATAATTTCCAAGGCGCTCCGCCACCTTGCCACAAACTTTCCAAATAGCGTTTATCACGCAGTGTATCCATACACTGCCAAAACCCGTCGTGCAAATAAGCAGTAAGCTGCCCTTCGGAAGCCAACTGTTCTAAAACATCAGCTTCCATAACGGTTTCATCGCCCTGAATATAATCAAAGATGGCAGGTTCGAAAACGAAGAATCCACCATTAATCCAGCCCTCTTTGATCTGTGATTTTTCGGCAAAGCTAACCACCGAATCGTTTTCCAACTCCAAGGTGCCAAAACGAGCAGATGGACGGACGGCAGACATAGTTGCAATACACCCACGTTCCTTATGAAAACGCAGCAGGGCATCAAGATTGACCGATGAAACACCATCACCATAGGTCATCATAAATGTTTCATTGTGTAACCAAGATTGCAGCCGTTTTACGCGCCCTCCAGTATTCGTCAACTGCCCTGTATTTGGAAGGTGAACAATCCAATTTTCCGCAGGTTCGTTGCCCGACATTTCCACTTTACCGCTGCCTAATTCAACCGTTATTGATTCGCGGCTCATGAAATGATAGTCCAGAAAGTAGCGACGGATGATTTCCCCTTTGTAACCCAAAGCGACAAAAAATTCGTTGTGATTATAGAAGGCATAATGACGCATGATATGCCATAAAATAGGATATCCGCCAATTTCAACCATCGGTTTGGGTCGAATTTCAGTTTCTTCTGAAAGGCGTGTCCCTAACCCCCCCGCCAAAATGACTACTTTCATAAAACTGCCTTATTATTTACCGTTAGAAAACGCATGAATAATATCCTCGATCAAGCAATTGAATATGGGTAGCAGTGCTGCTTGAAAATATGCAATACTGTTTGACAGTTATACCGAAAAACAACTTATAGTAAGTGTGCCATAACATCAATAATTAACCAGAAATTCGTTTTCAATTTTAATCATTGTATGATAAATGATACTTAAACGACTTTAATCATCTTTTAGTTACTAGATATAGATTAACACAAAACGAGAGAAAGAGAGTTAATGAAACAAGTTTTTGAGGTTAATTTCCAGATCTAGTCTATAAGTAAAGGCAGCAGAAAACAGTCGATAGCTAGTTTAAGTTTATATTGCATGACAATAGCAATAAAAGCATTACGGATTACTTAAATAAAAGCGATAAACTCAAAATACTGTCAGTTCGCTGCCTCTTCAAACTACACCGAACAAAAACGCTTACTCATTCTCCAATCCCAATAACACAAACTACCCCCAAATACGGATCACCATACATCTCGGTAATCTTACGATTAGCTGCTGGCAAAGTCGCCGTCCAAACGCAGCGTTTCCCAATCTTCGACGGTTGGTATGATAATGCTAGCTGCTCCATCGGTGTGGATGATGGGCAATTCCTCGCCATTGGGAACACGGTACACGGCGGTTACGGTTGATGGGATGGTCAGGCGGACGTTATGCAGCGTGACGATTTCCTCGATGGTGTCGGAGGAACGCTGCTGCCCGAAGCGAACTGAGCGCTGTGGAAAACCCGTTACCAGATGCACAATCAACTCGCTGCCCAAACGGTTAGTGATGATCTCGGTGTTCAACAGGCCATCTGCACAGACTAGCGGCAATGTCCCAGCCGCCCATGTGACCATATTGGCGATCAAACTGCGGTAAGGTTCATGCCCAAGCCGTGCGTAGTTACTCTCTAATAGTGCAGCGCTGTAAACTACACGACCG
>JAPUDW010000120.1 GCA_027492915.1 Bacteroidota bacterium
TTACACAGAAACCTGCTTGTAGAGTTCATCGAGACGGGCGGTGGTGGCTTCTGGTTGGCCTTCTTTGGCGGCGAGTTCCGCGACTTTGAGGAGGCGGTCAACTGTGCCTTTGGCGATGATGCCCTGCTTGAGCGGACGATCCAGATAGAGGGCACCGACGCCAGCAACCGGAATGACGACGACACCGCGCAGGTTGTCGAAGTTGGTTTTGGTGTGCGGGGCGTTGGCGGCATCGCGCACGGCGTTATTGGTGATGACCGGCTGACCGGTGGTAATGGCTTTTTGAACCACGTCGGTGAGATGCTCGGAGAGGATTTCCGCTTGATCGAGTTTGACGCTGCCGAGGACGGCGAGTTTAGTGTCGCAAATCATGGCACGGTCAGCTTTGGTTTGTTCGATTGCGAGCTGCATCAAGTTGGTGAGAAGCGTTGTGCTCATTGAAGTAACTGACCTCATGATCTGGTGATCTCCGTATATATATTATGCATGGAATGGTTTGTCGTCTATAGGCAATAGGTTTTAGGTGATCGGGTTACGCGGGCGTTTATCGGTCTATCATTAGATATGTCGGCAGCGAGTGAAATATCGACAAACCGGGGATTATTTGGCTGGTGATAAGCGGTGACGTGTAGGGCACACGCCGTGTGCCCCTACGGATCTCCAATTTGTGCGTAGATGTGAAGGACTGACACGCACCAAGTAATATTATTTGCCTAGTGAAAGGTGAGCGCTGGTAGAATATAGACTTATAAAGGGGCTTGTCCGGTACTCAAGAAGGTTTGCGTTTGCTCCGCTGAGGGCTAAAGCCGCTCAGCTAACCATCAGACAAGTGCACTAAAGGCACTTTAAAAGCTGGTGTTCGCCGCTGAAAAGTAGGCGGATTTCTAATTTTATAACGGCTATAGAGCTTGTTTCTCGCTTTAATTATGACAAAACGAGTACCGGACAAGCCTTAAAGGGCGAGCATATTACACAAAGGGAACGAGATGGCAGAGATACCTGTACTTATTATTCTGGCAGGCGGGGCATCGTCACGCATGTGGCCTCTGCGCGAGAAGTCGTTGATTAAGTTTGGTTCACAGCCGCTGTTGGTGACGCAGATCCAGCGTTACGCCGCGCTGGGCTTCCGCGAAGCGATTATCGTGGCGAACCTTGAAAACCGTGTTGACATCGCGGGGTTGATCGAGGGGATGACCGACATGAAAATCGAGATCGTGGTGCAGCCAGAGCCGAAGGGCATGGGTGACGCGGTATTGAAGGCCGAGCCGGTGCTGGCGAACCGATTGGATACGCCGGTTTATGTGAACCAGATTCACGACGTGGTGGATGACAAGCTGCATCTGGATATGCTGGCGGCACATGCTGAACAGCCAGCGGCGACGTATCTGGCAGGGTATGAGATGGTGGAGTATTTCCCCGGTGGGTATCTGGTGGTGGACGCTGCGGGGCGCATCAGCGGCATGGTGGAGAAGCCGGGAGCGGAGAACCGACCCAGTAATCTGGTGACGTTTGTAGCGCATTTGCACAGCAACGTCGGACAGTTGTTCGAGGCGATCAAAGCGGAATACACGAAGGACACCCCCGGAGATGACCACTATGAAAGGGCGATGGATGCGCTGATGAAGCAGATGACCTACCAAGTAGTGCGTTACAGCGGGCAGTGGAAGGCGCTGAAGTTCCCGTGGCATGTGCTGGATATTATGAATGTGTTCCTTGACGAGTTGAAGGGCAAGGGGCAGCAGGTGGCGGAAAGCGCGTTCATCGCCAAGACGGCTACGCTGGTGGGGGATGTGTACATCGGCGAAGGAGCGAAGGTGTTCCCCGGCGCGGCAGTGGTTGGACCCGCGTACATCGGCGCGGGGGTGATTGTGGGCAATAACGCGCTGGTGCGGAACTCGATGGTGTTGAGTGGGAGCAATGTGGGTTTTACGACTGAGGTGGCGCGGAGCTATGTGGCGGAGCATGTGGATATGCACGCCTGCCGTGTGCTGGATTCGGTGCTGGCATCCGGCGTGAACTTTTCGGCGGGGTGTACGACGGCGAACTTGCGGATTGATAAAGGGGCAGTTAGCAGCCGCGTGAAGGGCAATAAGCTTGACACAGGGCGGGATAAGCTGGGGGCGATCATCGGGCAAGGGGCGTTCGTGGGCGTGGATGTGATGACGATGCCGGGGGTGAAGATCGGGGAAGGGGCGCAGATCGGGCCGGGGACCCATGTGATAAAGGATGTGGAAAACGGCAAGCGCGTGTATGTGAAGCAGGACGTGGTGGTGGAGTGATTAGGGGCGAGTCTTAACGGAAAGGGGATTGGCAACATGCTACAGTATGGTAGTGTGACTTAACCATTTCGCCAACTGTTCGGGTGAGGCTTTTTATGCGCCTTGGGAACCGTGAATATCGGATTGTGCTGCTGGTAATTACCGTTGTGTTTGCGCTGCCGCTGGTGATGCATATCATCAACGGGTTTAATGCGCGGATGCTGGCAGATGACTACTGTTTTTCGGCAGATGCGCTGATTCGCGGGCTGCCGGGTGCGATGGATTATTACTATTACAATTGGCAGGGGATTTTTTCGGCAACAGCGGCGCAGGGTATCGTCGGTATTCTAGGCGGCTGGGTGAACCCGCTGCTGCCAGCGCTGCTGATCGTGGTCTGGTGGCTGGGGTTGGTGTACGTGTTCTGGCAGTTGTGCGGGCTGCTGAACTTCCGGCAGGTGGGGCTGTCGGCGGTAGCTCTATCAACAGTCGTGCTTTACGCAATCTTAGAAGGGACACCGAACGTTTACCAATCCATTTATTGGACATCGGGATCAATGACCTATGGGCTGCCGATAACGCTGTTCACGTTCTGGTGCGGTATTTTGCTGCAAATCTCGCGAACACAGTTATCGACGGTGAAGGCTGTAGTAGTCGGCATCGTGGCGGGGGTAACGGGTGGATTGTTGGCAGGGTTCTCGCCGATTTTTGCCGCGTTCGCGCTGCAAGTGGTGGTGTTTGCCCTTATTGCGGTATGGGTGCGTAAAGCCGAACAGAAGTGGGCGCTGACGACACTACTGGGTTTAGCACTCATCGGGATGCTGGTGGGGGCAGTGATTATTATTGCGGCGCCGGGGAACGCGGTACGGCAGGCGCTGTTTGAGAAGCCAGCAGGTTTATTGGCGCTGCTCGGCGTGAATTTGACAGGCACAGCGGCCTTCATCAGCATTGATTTATCGACCTTTTCGCTCGTACCGCATCTGGTGCTGCTGGTGGTGGGCGGTTGGTTGGTGAGCAGCGGTTTTGCGGAGACGAGTACGGCCTACAACCGCATCAAGCGCAATTCGCGCAAGTGGATGTGGGGTGTGGTGGCGCTGGCACTGGTTTTGATGTTCGGGATATTCATACCGACGAGCTATAACATTTCGGGTTTCCCGCCGGGGCGGGCATTGCTCATTCCGCATGTGGTCATGGTGGCGGTCGTGCTGACGTGGGGCGCGATTTTCGGTATCAGCCTTAAGAAATCAATCAGCGTGAACTGGATATCACGATTCATGATGGTGATTATGGTGACGCTGATGGTTGTGGGGCCGCTGCGTGCGACTTTGAAATCGCTGGAAATTTCGCCCAATTTACAAACTTTCGCGGCTGAATGGGATGCGCGAGATGCCTCATTGAGAGCGGCAGCGGCGAATGGCAACATGACGATCAGTGTTCCGAAGTTCAGCATTGATCTGGCGAATTATGTCAATGTGGGCGAGGCTGAAGGCAGCGAGTTTGGGAACTGCTTGAACCGGTACTATGACCTCGAACATGTAACCATTGAGAGCTAGGGTAAGCCAGCACAAACGCTTGTGCTGGCTTGTGTGATTAGTCGATGATGGCTTGATAGGCGAGATTACGGAAAAGGTCATTAAAAGGGTAAGGCGCGAGGGGGAGGTGCTGGGTCATCATCAGGCCGATGAAATCCTCGGCAGGGTCTACCCAGAAGTAAGTGTTGGCCGCGCCGCCCCAACCGAACTCGCTGACCGAGCTTAAACGGCGCGACTGCCCTAAATCGGTGGTGACACGGAAGCCCAAACCAAAGCCGTGGTCACGCTGTTCCAAGCCCATATAAATGGGCATGATAGATGCGGGAATGTGGTTAGCCGTCATCCATTCAATTGTTTTGCGACTGAGCAAACGCCCCCCTTCATATGCCCCCTTGTTCAACAGCATATTACAGAACTTGAGGTAGTCGGCAAGGGTTGAGATAAGCCCTGCGCCGCCGAGAGGTGTTTGGGTAGGCGTTGTGACATCGGCAATACCCATGACTTCCGCAGGTGGGATAGGACGGATATTGTAGAGTTCATTCGAGGTGTAGATTTGGGCGAGGCGGTTAACTTTATCCGCTGCGACATCGAAAGCGGTATCGGTCATCCCTAAGGGTTTGAAGATACGTTCTTTGTAGAAGTCACCCAGCGGCATATCCGCGACGACCTGAACGAGATAGCCAAGCACATCGGTTGCCAAGCTGTAGCGCCAGTTGGTGCCGGGTTGGAACAGCAGCGGGAATTCAGCAAGGCGGTTCACCAGATTTTCGAGCGGGTCGGTGCGGGTGAAGGTTGCTCTGCCGGATTTGCGGTAGAGTTCTTCCACAGGTGAGTCGAAGAATGAGCCGTAACTGAGGCCAGCGGTGTGCGTGAGCAGGTGCTGAATGTTCATGGCGGGCTGCTGGTCGACCAAATGCATTCCGGCGACACCCATACCCGCATAAACCTTGGTTTTGGCGAAGGCTGGAATAAATTTGGAAACGGGGTCGAAAATGTTAAAGCGGCCTTCTTCCAAGAGCAGCATGGTGGCGATGCTGGTGATGGGTTTGGTCATGGAGTAGATACGGAAAAGGGCATCTTCCTGCATTGGCTTGTTGGCGGCGATATCCATCGCGCCAAATTTGCCGAGGTGGACGACTTTGCCATGCCGCTGCACCAGTGTGAGGACACCGGGGAGGCGGTTATCGCGGACCACATCTTCCATGAGGGTGTTGATGCGCTGTAGACGGTCGGCGGACATGCCAGCGGATTCAGGTTGTGCGAGGTTCATTGGACACTACCTTAATAATAGTGACGAAATTTACGATTGAGTGTCCCTCAAATATGGAAAATTGCAACCGGAATGGATGTCCACTTTTAGGTTGAATGTTATTCGTTCAGGCAGCGGTTGCGACTAATGGCCTCTCCGCCGCTTCGGCAATGCCAAGGTGGGCTAGATGGTCGAGGGTGGCGACGAGTATCTGGTTGTCCTCAATCAGATGATCTTCCACGACCGTACCGAAACGGATGCGCAGAATTTGGATGCCGCGATTGTGATAGGGCTTGCCGTCAGGCAGGGTGTCGCTGACTGTCCATTGGGTGGTAACCACCATATCCCACGGCGGGCCGCTGACGAAGATGCGGTTGGGGACGAGCTGCAAGCCGGGGAACAGGCGGTGAACCCGGTTGAACCACTGACGCACGTCATCACGGCTGTGAAACTCACCCGCGAGGGCGTGGCTGCCAGCGAAGGTGAAGTGAATATCCGGCGCAAACTGTTTGAGCAGCGGTTCAAAGTTGGCGGTGCTGATCTGGCTGAAGCCCTGACGCACTTTTTGCTTGGCGATGAGTTGATACATGGGATGCTCCTTATGTTGAGGTTGCCAGCGACAAACCCGTACGGTGTAAAAATTTTTAGGATGACGGATCAAACTGCTGAAGGGTTTCTTCAATCCAGCGGATATACATTTCCTCATAGAGTTCACCGTGGCGGCGAGTGGCTTCCCACAGCGGGGCATTGGTTAGCAGTTCGGGATGGTCGGCGGCGAATTGCAAGATTTCGGTGGGCGATTGGTTGCGGTATTGGTCGAGCTTTTGTTGATGTAGGCGTAATTGGACGCGCAGTTGGGTGATGATGTTGGCGCGGTCGGCAGGGGCGGCGAAGAACAGCTTGAGCAGCAGCGGGTCTTTCTTATCGACCTCCTCAAGAATAGGCGTGGTCAGCCAGTCATCGAGGGCGGTTTTGCCGGCAGCGGTGATGGTGTAGATGCGGCGGTCGGGGCGACTGGACTGCGGTTCGACATGCGAGATAACCTCCCCCGACTTTTCAAGCTGTTTAAGCGTTTTATAAATCTGGCTGAGTTCAGCGTGCCAGAAGTTGCCGGTCGAGGCATTCATCCAGCCTTCGAGTTCGTAGCCGGTCATGGGTGTGTAGTTGAGGAAGCCGAGCAGCGCAAATTTGAGCATGTGGATATTTCATATATAACTTTGCATATATGATAGTGTATATATAAATCGGGGTTGAGTCAAACAAGTGGGAAATGCAAGATAAATCGCCATCCCACAAGAGGAGGCTGCGCACAGAACGCCAAGTAGGGGAAGAGATTTAAGAGAGTACCGTGTGAGTTTTAGTGGCGTTCGCGGTCAGCTACGTAGCCCAAGCAAGCCAAAATATCTTCATTTGTCAGCGAAGGAAAGTCACTGAGGATTTCTTCATGGGTCATACCTGATGCCAAGTAAGAGAGTACATCGTAGACAGTGATACGCATTCCACAGATACAGGGTTTTCCGCTGCGTTTCCCCGGTTCAAGTGTGATGATGTGAGCATAATCGGACTGCATCTGAAATACCTCCTCATCTCAATATGATTGTAGTTTAACAGAATTTTGCACATAAAGCGCTTGCCAGCGGCAAGCCCCTACCATTCGATCCCCTTATTCCTCGTAGCCACAGAAGCGCAGGGCGGTGAGGGCGAGGGTGCGGACGACAACAGCAAGATCTTCGACCGGCACAAATTCGTCGGGTTGATGGGCTTTGCGGACGTTGCCGGGACCGAACATCAATGTAGGTGTGTCGCCATCATTGACGAGCAAGCGCATATCCGCGCCATAGGGCATCCCCTGATAGGTGGGGGCGCTGCTGGTGATATCGGCGAAGGCGGCACCAACGGTGGTCACAATAGGGTGATCGGTTGGGATTTGCGCAGGTTCAAACTGCCCGCCCCACCATTCGACGGTTGGCGGGTGTTCACGCAGCCATTCGTCAGCCTGAGCGACGTTCGCCACGACGGCTTCAAAACGTTGGCGAGAGGCGGGAATATCTTCGCCGATGGCGATGCCGTAGCGGCCTTCGAACGTCAGGCTTTCGGCAACGGTTGATGCCCAATTACCCGCTTGCAGCGTGCCGACACAGATGGGGTAAGGAACGGGGTACGAGAAAAGCGGATTATCGACGTGCTGGTTACGTTCGGTTTCGTAGTTCATCAACGCTTGGTAGATGGGGATGAACTTGGCAATCGGGTCAACACCTTCGATACGCACCGCGCCGTGAGCCGCGAGGCCGGGGATGGTGATGCGGAAGTTGAGCGCGCCGGCGTGGGCAGGGGCGATCATCAACTCGGTTGGTTCCATAATCACGGCGGCATCAGCCTTATAGCCGCGTACAACGGCTGCCAGCGCACCGACCCCACCATCTTCCTCACCGATGACGCTCTCGATCATCAGCTTGCCCTTGAGCGTGACGCCCGCATCATGGATGGCTTTGGCGGCGAAGATGGCACAGGCAAGGCCACCTTTCATATCGAGCGCACCGCGTCCATAGACTTTGCCATCGGCGACGGTTGCTTGAAAGGGCGGGTAATGCCAGTTGTTGAGGTCGCCAGCGGGGACAACATCAATATGCCCGTTGTAAATCAGTGATTTACCCTCGCCGTTGCCCATCGTGCCGACGACACCTAAACCTTCAGCGCGGTCGATTTCGATACTGTAGGCCGGATGCTGGCTCAGGGCGGCAAAGTCCAATTCCCAGACATCGACTTCCATGCCGAGCGATTGCATATAGCCAGCGAGGAAACGCTGAATGGGCGATTCGTCACCACCGAGGCTGGGGAAGCTGACCATCTGGTTCAAGAAGACCAGCAGATCATTTATATTAATCGCGGCGAGGACGCGTTCTTCGACGGTAGGCATGATTAATCCTTTATTGTGGGCGGAAGGTCGCGCGATAGGAAATGAGCGCAGGTCGCCCACTGTTGGCATCGTTGCAAGGGCCAGCGACTAAGGCTTGCGACGGGTTTGAGCGTCCGGCGACCTGTACGGTGTAGGATTTACCCGCGTCCATCTGGAAATCGGCGTAATCTGTACCACGTTCAGGCTTGAGGCCAGTGACGAACGTGCTGGAACCGCTGTCCCAATTCACAGTTACCGAAGTGCCGGGGATACCACTGCCGTTATAGTCCTGCACGCGCACTTCGATAATGCCGGACAGCTCCGCACTGCAAAACGTGCGAACATCGGCAAGAATAAAGTCGGCTTGCGGCTGGATGGTTGGAATAACCAGTTCTTGAGTTTTGAAGATGGTTGCCTGGGCAACAGGTTCGGGTGTCGGCGTTTTAGTGGCTGGCGGGCGCAGGGTTGGTGTCGATGCTTCGATGACGATGCCGGGTGTGGAGATTTCGCTGGATGCCATGAGCGTATCTGCACAGCCGCTTCGCCCCTGCAATTGGTAGAAGGTCATCATGCTGCGGACGGCACGCTGACCGCTGCTGTTATCCACATAGCTGCTGCTGGCAAGTTTGCAAGCCGTATCAGCGACCGCTTGAATAGGATCACCGGAGAGCTTGAGCAGGAGCAGTCGGTTCACTGCGCGGGTGAGGTCGCTATCGTAGGTGTATTGCAAGGTGATACCGGCGATATAGCTGCTGCGGTCGGCTTCGCTCAACTGCCACGGCTCCGTATCGAATTCTACGCGGCGGTCGATATTCCATGCGTAGTACAAGCCGCCAGCTAGACCGAGTATCAAGCCGAGAATAACAGCGCGAGGTGAGAAGGGATAGCGTGGACGACGGTATTTACTGCGTGCGTCAGGGGCATAGTTGCCGCTTTTATCGTACTGGCTCATGGCTGCCCCGGTGCATGGAGTTGGGCGTAAGGCTGCATGATAGGTGTCAGACGACCCAAGCCTTCCGCCAGCGCGACCAGATAAGCAATGTCGTTAGAATCGCGCGAATTACTAATGTAGCGTTCGGTGACACCTTGAACGTAAGCGGGAATGTTGCCTTGACCGAGGAGTCTCAGCCGGTCTACCGCGCCGCCGAGATCACCATCTTTCAAGTAACCGGCGGCAACCATGACGGTGTATTCATCTTTATAGCGTTCAGCCAACCGTGATGCCGGCCCATTAACGTCTTGAGCCGGATAGGCTACCCAACCGATGTAGAGACCTATCCCTATACCAATGAAGATAGAGACAGCGAGCGAGAGCAGAAAACGAATCATAAGTTAGTCTGTAGTCGATAGTCTTTAGCGAATAGTTTCGGAATGTCGTGTACTATCATAGACAGTAACGAGGGATGATGCGGCGGCAAGACGGGCACCATTCCTACAACAGCGTCATTTTACCCTAAAATTTATAAATCGACGCTGCAAGAACAGTAACAGACATTTTAATGCTGAAATGGATAGGTAATTGGGCTGGATTTTTAATATTAACTGGCCTTGGCTATGAGGCTCATAACGCGGTAAAATTGGTTTGACAGCACTAGTGGATTATGTTAATCTACGTTAGACTTATTTGTTCAAAATAGCACAATGTCCCGCAGGGAACACTCACTATGGCACTTAATGAATTTGCCCCGATAGGCGCACTCTTTGCCCTTGCTGCCCTTGTTTCATTTATTGTGGTGATCATTTCGTGGATCTTTGGGCCGCACCGCCCGACGACCCGTAAAGCCGCACCCTATGAAAGTGGTATGAAGCCGATTGGCCCGGCGAACCGCCGCTTGCCGATTAAATTTTATTTGGTCGCTGTGTTGTTCATCATTTTCGACGTGGAAGTGGTGTTCTTTCTGCCGTGGGCGGTACAACTGCGCGACCTTGGCATTTATGGTTTGATCGTAATGGGCGTGTTTCTATTCATATTGACGATAGGCTTCATTTACGAGTGGAAGAAAGGCGCGATGGAATGGGAGTAAGTTCAAAACTCGGCAATCTGGGTGTCGTTACGACAACGCTGGATGCTGCTATTAACTGGGGACGTACAGGCGCAATGTGGCCGCTGCTGTTCGGCTTGGCCTGCTGCGCGATTGAATACATGGGTACACAAGGGTCGAACTATGACCTTTCACGTTTTGGCATGGAATTGAACCGCGCCAGCCCTCGACAGGCTGATCTGCTGATTGTTTCTGGCCGCTTAACGCGCAAGATGGCTCCAGTCGTGCGCCAACTATACGACCAAATGGCGTCACCGAAGTGGGTGATTGCGATGGGCGACTGCGCTTCGTGTGGTGGTGTTTATAACAACTACGCTGTGGTGCAGGGCTGCGATGAGATCATTCCAGTTGATGTGTATGTGGCAGGCTGCCCACCGCGCCCGGAACAACTCTTGCACGGCATCCTGACGCTGCATGAGAAGATCAAGGGCGAAAGCATTCGCAAATGGGCAGATGACGAAAAATGGAATGCTGAAAGCAGCGCACTTCGGGCGTAGAAGTCGAAACTGAATTAAACCGCAGTGATGCGCAGAAAATAGTAACGTAGGGGTTTGCCGCTGATAATAAACCCCTACCACATGCATTTTAGAGGATGTTTTATGAGCGTAGCAACAGCACTTGACCCGATTGAAGCGGTAAAGAAAGCATACCCACAGGCTGTTGAAGATGTGGTGGAATACGCCGGGGAAATTACGCTGGTCTTGAATCCCGATTATCTGACGGCTGTGGCACAGTATGTGCGCGATGCAGCAGGGTTGGTTTACAATTTCCTGTCGGACATTAGCGCCGTCGATTATTACCCCGACTACAACCGTCCGGGGCGTTTTGGTGTGAGTTACCATCTGCTGTCGATGCTGTACAAACGGCGGCTGCGGTTGAAGGTTTATCTGCCGGAAGATGAGCCGTCGGTCGAGACCGTTACCGGCGTGTGGCCGGGGGCGAACTGGCCGGAGCGCGAAGTGATGGATATGATGGGCTTGGATTTTAAGGGACACCCCGACAAGCGGCGCATTTTGATGCCAGAAGATTGGAACGGGCACCCGCATCGTCGTGATTACCCATTGGGGTACGAGACACCCATGTTCTCGTTCAACGTTGAGGAAATCATGAAGCATAAGCCGAAATCACGCGAGTAACTGCGAATTATACGCGGTAAATTTTGAAATTAATTACAGCAGATTGCTGGAGAAATAAGCCATAACGTCAAGTTGGCGGAGTAAATGCGATGGCGATACAAACGGCTGGCGATAATGTAAGTGAGATGAATGAGTGGCAGGGCGCACTCGATGAATTGAAGGGGCTTGTATCCGAACGCGCCATGACGGGCGAGACGATGCTCCTCAACATGGGGCCGCATCATCCCAGCACGCATGGTGTGCTGCGTTTGTTGTTGGAGTTGGACGGCGAAGAAGTCGTCACGTGCTTGCCGGATGTGGGCTTTTTGCACACTGGCATCGAGAAGAACATTGAATCCAAGAGCTATGAGAAAGCAGTCACCCTGACTGACCGTATGGATTATCTGGCGCCGATGTCGAACAACATGGCGTACTGTTTGGCGGTCGAGAAGTTGGTGGGGCTGGATGTGCCGAAACGCGCTCAAATTATGCGTGTGATCTGCATGGAAATGACGCGACTCAACAGCCATCTGGTGTGGTTGGGTACACACGCGATTGACATGGGCGCGATGAGTGTGTTCTTATATGCCTTCCGCGAACGTGAAATGCTGCTGAAGATGTTCGAAACATTGGCAGGTCAGCGTTTGATGGGCAGCTACATTCGTCCGGGTGGAGTCTGGCGTGACTTCCCGCCAGAGTTTATGCCCCAGTTAGAAGCGTTCCTTGAAATCTTCCCTGCGCGGGTCGATGATTACGAAAAACTCCTGACCAATAATCCGCTGTGGATTGACCGGACGCAGGGTATCGGCGTAATCGAGCCGGAAAAGGCGCTGGCATGGGGTATCACCGGCCCAAGCTTGCGCGGCAGCGGTGTGGCATGGGACATCCGCAAGTCGATGCCGTACAGCAGCTACGATGAATTTGACTTTAATGTGCCGGTGGGCGAACACGGTGACGTGTACGACCGCTTCTATGTACGTATTCTTGAAATGCGCGAGAGCATCAAGATTATCAAGCAAGCAATTAAGAAGCTGCCCGCGAAAGGTTCGTTCCGCTCGGAGAACCGTAAGTTCGTGCCGCCGCCGCGTGCCGAGCTGGGGCAGAGCATGGAAGCCGTCATCCACCACTTCAAGCTGTGGACAGAAGGTTTCGCTGCCCCTGACCAAGAAGTGTTCAGCGCGATTGAAAGCCCGCGTGGCGAAATCGGCGTGTACATTCATGGTACAGGCGGGAACAAACCGCGCCGTGTACACTTTAAAACACCGTCATTCATTCACATTGGTGCGCTGCCGATTATGACGCACGGGCATATGCTCGCCGACTTGGTGGCGATTGTTGGTAGCGTGGATGTGGTATTAGGCGATTGTGACCGGTAGATCAACCCGTAAATGATGTGTTTTATGTAGGTATTTGCCGCCGGTAAACCCCTACAACTTAACATTTTAGGACAGATTATGGCTTTAACAGAGAAGTACGCCGCACAAATTGAGAAGACATTCGGTAAATATCCCGATAAGCGGTCGGCGGTGATGCCGATGCTGCATCTGGCACAACAGGAATACGGGTGGGTTAGCCCTGAGGGTATTCAGGAAGTCGCTGAACTTTGCGACATGGACCCGACACAGGTGAAGTCCATCGCCGGTTTTTACACCATGTATTCGGAAAGAACCAAGGGCAAGTACTGGTTACAGGTGTGTACGGATTTGGCCTGTGCGCTGTGCGGCGCGGATAAGTTCTATGAGGACTTGAAGGCGGAATTGAACGTGGACGATGGTGGCACGACCGAGGACGGCTTGTTCACGGTTGAGCATGTCATGTGCCTTGCGGCGTGCGACAAAGCCCCGATGCTCCAGTGCAACTTCCATTTTGTCGAAAAGCTGGATATGGACAAGATGCGCACGCACCTCGATAAGTGGCGCGAAGAATCGAAATAGTGGTCGCTGAGTTTACCGTAAGCGCTGGGAGATAATAATGAACATTCTTTTACGTGGGCGTGACATCCCTGACCTGCATAAACTCGATGTGTATGTCAAGAATGGCGGCTACGACGGCTTGAAGAAAGCCCTTTCGATGAAGCCTACGGAAGTGATCGACATCGTTAAGGCTTCGGGTTTGCGCGGTCGTGGTGGCGCAGGCTTCCCGACCGGCATGAAGTGGAGCTTTATTCCACAGTCGGAACCGGTGAAGTATGTGACGGTGAACTGCGATGAGAGTGAAACCGGTACCTTCAAAGACCGTGAGATTATTGAAACGAACCCGCACCAATTGATCGAAGGTGCGTTGATTTGTGCCTACGCTATTCAAGCGAAGGCTGTTTACATTTACCTGCGCGGTGAGTTCTGGGATCAAGGCCATGCGCTAGATGCATATATTGAAGAGGCGCGTCAGGCGGGTCTGGCTTTTGATAACATCGCTGGCAGTGGTTGGTCATGCCCTGTATATACGCACCTCGGCGCGGGGGCTTACATCTGCGGTGAAGAAACCGCACTTCTGAACAGCCTTGAAGGTCAGCTTGGTCAGCCGCGTGTGCGCCCGCCGTTCCCTGCCAATAAGGGCGGTGGTTTGTACGGCGAACCAACGGTTATCAACAACGTCGAAACCTTGACGAATGTGCCGTGGATTATGACCAATGGCGCGGACGCATTTAAGGCGATTGGTACCGAGCAAAGCGCCGGTACGAAGATTTTTTGCGTCAGCGGGATGGTCGAGAAGCCCGGTAACTTTGAACTGCCGATGGGTGTAACCCTACGTGAGCTGTTGTATACCCATGCCGGTGGCATCAAGGGCGGCAAACAGATCAAGGGTGTTCTGCCATCGGGCGGCTCAGGGCCGATTATCCGCGTCAATGGTAATGATGACCCTATTTTGGATACGAAACTTTCTTACGAGGATATGGCTAAAACAGGTTCGATCCTCGGTTCAGCTTCAGTCATCGTGATGGACGAAACGGTTGATATGACATGGGTAGCCTCGAAGGTTATCAAGTTCTTCAAGCACGAGAGCTGCGGCAAATGCACCCCCTGCCGTGAAGGTACCTACTGGATCGACAAGGTGGTTGACCGGATTATGGCGAATGAGGCGCAGGCCAGCGATATTGACCTGATTACCAACATCGCCAAGAATATGCAGGGCGTTACGCTGTGCGCATTGGGTGACTTCGCTGCAAACCCGATTATTCATACGGCGAAGAACTTCCCTGAAGATTTCAAGAAGCATATCGCTGGACAATCGGCTGTACCCGCCCAGCGCGGCGCGGCCGGGGACTGAAAGTTAATTTGAACCGCAGCGATGACGAGAATCCAGAATTGAATGATTTGGATTCTTATCCAATTGAGGATACCGAGGTTATCGAAGATGATACTGATAACTTCGCTCCTGTCGATGATATTGAACTTCCGGCTGGTGAAGATGTGGCGATTACGGATTTAGCACCGGATGTGGTTTATGTGCCGCTGACACCGATTCCGATAGAGGAAGTTCAAGAGATTGTTCAGACACCCGCACCACGACGCAGTGTATGGCAGCGGTTGCGGAGCCGATTAGTAGGTGGCTCATCTGATGCGGCATCAAGGCTGGAACATTTAACACGAGCGATTGAAAACTCGCCGGAAACTGCTGCGAATTACGTGCTGCGGGGCGAGATTTACATGGACATGCGCGAATATGCACTGGCACACGCGGACTTTCAGCGTGGGTACTCGGTAGCAGAAGCGCAGTTTGAAGTTGCGGATTGGGGTTTGCTGGAACAGGCCATGCGTGACCGTGCGCTGGCGGGATTGGATAAAGCGCAGCGGCGGTTGCGATGATGAAGCGCTGGGGCATTATCGGGCTGATCTTGTTAGTCGTCTTTGGTTTGTGCGGGTTAGGGACGGTGGTGGGCGGGGTTGTGTTATTTCGCTCGCTGCTGGATCGAGGGCGTGAAGTGGGCGACCGCGCGAACACGTTCATGCTGGCGCTTCGAGATGAAAAATTAGATGATGCTTACGCCCTGTTTACATCGGAACTTCAAGAGTTAGAGAGCCGCAGCAACTTCAAAGAAGATTTTACGGGCAACAGCATCAGTGATTGGAAGTTTAACAACTTTTCCGTGCAGGATGATGTAGGATACGTAGCAGGCACGGCTGCGGACGACGAGGGTAACCATTTCGTCGCCTTCCAACTGGAATACCGCAGCGGCGCATGGGGCATCAGCGGTTACAATATGGGTGCCTTGGGCTGGGTTGGCACGGTTATCGCGCCAGTGGATTAGGGGAGGTCAGTTAAGATGGTTTTAAAACCACTCGAACGACAACTCTATACGGTAGAACAATTTGAAACATTTCTCAAACAGCCTGAGAATGTTGATATTCCTTTTGAACTTATTGATGGCGAGACCGTTGAAAAGCCGGCAACAGTAGAGAACGGCATCATCGCAGCACTTTTTGCCACCTTCATCAATATGTTTTTGTTCGAACATCCGATAGGCCGTGTAGCGGTAGAAGTACGGCACCGTCCTGAGAACGATAAGCATAATGACCGTTTACCGGATGTGTCGTTTACGAACAAAGATCGTCCAATTACGACACGCGGGGCTGCACTCTATATCCCTGACTTGTGCATCGAAATTCAGTCGCCTGATGACAGTGCGAAAATTTTGGCGGATAAGGCGGCGTTTTACTTAGCAAACGGCGCAAAAATGGTCTGGTTGGTGTATCCGAGCAAGCAGTTAGTAGAAACACTGACCTTGGATGACCGCGAATTGCTCGGCGTTGAGGATACGATTGATGGTGGGGATGTGCTGCCGGGGTTTAAACTGCCGGTGAAACAAGTTTTCCCTGCTGTATAATCAAGTCAGTACCCATGTTAAAATCGGAATTTCGGTTCTCGTCTTTTGAGCAGAGATTAGCTACACTAGAAATGCTCTAGTTTTTATGCGAGTGAGATAACTGATGGTAGCGAACATGACGCAAACAGTCACGATTTTTATTGACGGCAAAGAATATCAGGTTCCGTCGGGGCAGAATCTGGTGGATGTCGCCAAGTGGATCGGTAACGACATTCCGGTGTTCTGTTACCACCCCAAGATGTCCCCGGTCGGCATGTGCCGTATGTGCCTCGTGGAAATGGGTTCGGCTTTCGACCCCAAAGAGAAGAAGATTGTGCGGGATGAGTCTGGTGTTGCTCAGATTAAGTGGCAGCCCAAAATGCAAACCGCTTGTACCAACAAGGTTAGCGAAGGCTTGGCGATCCGCACTAACACCGATGCAGTCGTTGCGGCGCGTAAGAATGTGGTCGAGTTCATCCTGACCAGTCACCCGCTTGACTGCCCTGTTTGCGACAAGGGCGGCGAGTGTCCGCTGCAAAACCTGACGATGGCGCACGGCCCCGGTGGGACGCGCATGGAGTTCAGCGATAAGCAGCACCTCGACAAGCATGTGCCGCTGGGTGACCTGATTTTCCTCGACGAAGAACGCTGCATCCAATGCGCACGCTGCGTCCGTTATCAGGATGAAGTCGTTGGCGACGATGTGCTTGCCTTCCATGAACGCGGTCGCCGCTTGCAGATTATCACCAACAGCAACCCCGGTTTTGACACCTATTTCTCTGGCAATACAACTGATATTTGCCCCGTGGGCGCACTCACCACCGCTGACTTCCGTTTCGGTGCGCGTCCGTGGGAACTGACCGAAGTGCCGAGCATTTGCCCGTTTGACGCGGCTGGCAGCAACATCAGCCTGAGCACCCGTATCGACCGCGATTTTGGCGGCAAGGCCATGATTAAGCGTGTGATGGCGCGGCAGAACGAATATGTGAACGAAATTTGGATTAGTGATAAGACCCGTTTCGGACATCACTTCACCCGTGATACGGCTACCCGCCTGCTGGAGCCGATGGTCGGCAAAGGTGACAACCTCGCACAAATCAATTGGAATGAAGCGCTGCAATTGGTCGCCGACCGGATTAAGACGGCGGGCGATGATGTAGCAGCGATTGCTGGCAGCAGCCTGAGCAACGAAGATTTGTACGCGCTGCGTCAGTTGGTTCTTGGTTCAGGTGGCAAGCGTTTGGGCGCATGGCCGCCAACCCATGCCGGTGCGGATTTGGTGGCGCAGGTCGGGGTTGGCCTCGGCACGAACCTGAGCAAGCTCGGCAAGGGTGATGCTGTGTTGATCGTCGCCAGTGACCTTGAAGAAGAAGTGCCGATCTGGCGGCTGCGGATTAAGCAAGCCCATGACCGTGGTGCGTATGTGGTGGTCATGAATGCCCGCCCGACGCGCATGGATGACTTCGCCAATGAAAGCATTCGTTACGATTATGCCGACGCAGCCAACGCTTTTAGCCTGCTGCGCGAAAAATACGGCGAGTATGCCAAGAAGCTGACCGAAGCCGCGAACCTGATTGTTGTCGCGGGTGCCGAAGGTCTGACGTTGGAAGCCAGCGGCGCGTTGATGCAAAACGCGGCGAACTTCTTGATTGAAAGTGGACACGTCGGTAAGGCCAACAACGGCTTGCTCTCACCACTGCCCGGCGCGAATGGCATGGGTCAGCACTACCTCGGCTTTAGCCCCGAAGTAACCCAAGATATTATCAACAACCCGCCCAAGGTGCTGATCGTGGCACAGGCGGATTTGCTCCTCGATGACCCGACCGCAAAAGTGTGGTTGAGCAAGGTTAAGAACGTTATTTACCTGAGTCTGTTCAAGGAAGAAGCACCCGTTTGGGCGACCGCATCGCTGCCCATCCAGAGCTTCGCGGAACGTGACGGCTCGTTTGTGAACGGCGAACGGCGTGTACAGCGCTTCTATACCGGACAAGGCCCGTTGGGTGAAGCCCTCCCCGCGTGGCAAATCTTAGGGCGTGTGGGCGAGAAGCTGGGACAGGGTAAGGTCAAGCTGTCGGCGGCGAGTGTCATGCAAGAAATCACCAAGACCATTCCGGCCTTCGCTGGCTGTACCTATGCCGATATTTCGAAGGTCGAACGCCAGTTCCCCGATGTCGGTGGGCATGACCTGTACTACGGTGGTACGGCTTACCAGAACAAGGGCGGCCTTGGCGTGCAAATCCCGACAGCAGCCGATAAGGGCGAAACGGTGACTCCCGCTGCCCGTGGCGCGGCTGGTGCTGGCTTGCCGAAGGGGCAGGTGATCGTTGTGCCAGTGACCCGTTTGTATAACCGTGAGCGTGTGTTCCGGTCGGCGGAACTGGTTCACCCCCGTGTGCCGGATTCATTTGTCGAGATTAACAGCGCTGATGCCAAAACGATGGGCATCAATAATGGCGATACCGTTCACATCACCGTCGGCGAAGCCCAGCCAATCGTGGCACGGGCGCACGTCAATGGGGGTGCGCCGAAGGGTACCGTAGTGCTGCCGCGTCACTTGAGCGATGTTCCCGCGCCACTGACCATTACAGCAGGTTCAGTGACTAAGTCGTAAGTAAGTGTTACGCTGGACGTGAGTGATTGCGTCCAGTATGTTGTTATCAGTTTATGTGTTTTAAAGAGAGTTGAAGGGGCTTTTGATGGCTGAATCAACAATGAATAGCAGTCCAAACGCAGGGTCAGGCGGCGGTTTCCGCATCCACCCCGCGATGATTGTTGGTGCATTGATCGGGCTGGCGGTGGTGGGTGCGGTCGTATACGACGTATATAACTTGCTGATGGGTAACGGCGGTGTGATCTTCACCGTTGGTGATGCGGTGCTGAACTTCGTGTTTAACCCGTCGCGTCGTGTTGATCCGACCAAGGTGGTCGTGTGCAGCACCAATTCTGGCTGCTCTACGCTTCACGCATTTGTCTTCTCAGCGGTTTTGCTGCTCGTCGTGATTACGGGTTTCGCTTATACGACGTTACTGGAACGCAAGTTTATTGCGTGGTTCCAGCAGCGCTCCGGGCCGAACCGCGTTGGGCCGATGGGCTTGATGCAGCCGGCGGCGGATGCGGTGAAGCTCATTACCAAGGAAGATATTACCCCCGCAGGTGTGTCTTATGCGGTCTGGTTTATCGCCCCGATGATTAAAGCGATACCTGTGTTGGTGGTGCTGGCGGTTATCCCGCTGGGACCAGACATCATGATCCCGTGGTTTGACGGTTTGTGGTATCAAGTGCCATTGGGTCTCGCTGATCCCAGCGTTGGTGTTCTGTACATTCTGGGTATCACCAGCATTGGTACATACGGTATTGTGCTGGCAGGATGGGCGAGCAACAACAAATACTCAATGTTGGGTGGTTTGCGCGCATCTGCCCAGATGATTAGCTACGAACTCGCGCTCGGCCTCGGTATGGCGGTTCCGGTGATGATTGTCGGCAGCATGGCGCTGGGTGACATCACCAAAGCCCAACCGATGATTTGGAACTGGTTCATCTTCCAAAATCCTTTGGCTGCTGCGGTTCTTTTTATCGCGCTGCTGGCGGAAGTCAGCCGTGCGCCGTTCGACCTTGTGGAAGCCGAGCAGGAATTGACAGCCGGCTTCATGACCGAATACAGCGGTATGAAGTTCGCGCTGTTTATGATGGCTGAATACCTCGGTATGATCGCCATCAGCTTGATCTTCTCGGCGCTGTACCTTGGTGGTTATCAAGATGGTTTCGGCTTGACCGCGAGTGTGCCGATACTCGGCCCGCTGGTGATGATCGGCAAGACCATTTTGTTGTTGATCTTCATGGTGTGGATACGTGCGACACTGCCCCGTATTCGTTACGACAAGCTGATGCATTTCGGCTGGAAGGTGCTGCTGCCGCTGGCGTTGGTCTCCGTTTTGTGGACGGCGATTTCGCTGGTGGTCGGTGATGCATTCCAAAGCACCTTTGCATACGGCGTGGCCGCAGCGGTCTTGTTCCTGATCGTGGTTGGCGGCGCTTGGATGTACATGCGTAATCTCGCCAAGACTGAAGAAACCGCACCGGCAGAAGATATGGCAGATGACCCGATTGTGACCGGCGCACAGACTGGTATTGGTTGGAGCATTTTGACCTTCGTTGGTGCGCTGCTGGCGATCCCATTCTTCATTCTTGCCTCGTCGTTCATGTCTACGGGCG
>JAPUDW010000121.1:0-11040 GCA_027492915.1 Bacteroidota bacterium
GGGGCAGCAGATCGGTAATGATATGGTCACGCTGATGGATAATGGCAAGTTGAAGCGTGGTTTGGCTTCCGCCCCCTTCGACGCGGAAGGGGTGCCAACTTCCGCGACCCGACTGGTGGATGAGGGGATGCTGCAAAACTTGACCTACGACAGCTACTCTGCTGCCAAAGCCGGTGTGCAGTCCACGGGGAATGCTCAACGTGCCGGACACCGCAGCCTGCCGATGCTTGCGCCGAGCAACTTCTATATGCAGCCGGGGAATGTCTCGCGGGACGAGATTATCGCGGGTGTTGATAAGGGTTTGTACGTCCTTAGTGTGATGCAAACCGGCGGTATCGACCCCGTTACCGGCGACTGCTCGATGGGTGCGAACGGCCTATGGATTGAGAACGGAAAGATCGTTGGACCGGTGGGCGGCGTCACTGTTGCCACTACACTAGGCGACTTCTTGAACAACATCTCACAGGTCGGCAGTGATCTCCATTTCGTGCCGATGTTCGGCTCAATCGGTGTGCCAACGCTGCGAGTTGATAATGTAACCATCGGCGGTACCAAGTAGCGGGTGGGTGATTGGACGCGATAAACTGCGCTGCGGGGATTCATATATAATATTTATGAGACCCGCGCCGCATGATGCGACTTTTGATGTCATCCTGCGTATAGTATAGTGTAACAGATTGTAATTAGGAGATCAGGATGATGTCAGACAACGAACAATTCAACCATAACCCGGAAACTGAAGCATCGGCGGAAGAAAATCCGAAGAATCCGGTGGAGTCCTTCATTTACCACCAGCGCCGCGCGTTGGAGCATACCGGTAAGGCGCTCGAAGCGCTGCTGCCGGAAGGCTTCCGCGAACATGGCACCTCCGCCAGCAAAGAGTTCATCAAGAGCTTTCAGGTGTTGGTCGATGCGGCTATTGGTGAAATCGAAAAGGCGACCACCCGCGTGCAGGATGCCGTCGATGAAGCGACCGATGACGACAGCGACAAGCCTTCGACCACTGGCAAAACCAAGGTCAAGGTTCAGGTCGACTAAGACCAAAATCCCTTATCAAACACCCTGATTTATTCCCTCCCTCGTTTATGGGGGAGGGTTAGGGTGGGGGTTATTCTATGAACCAATTCAACCGCCTCAACCGTTTTTCGCGCAATACACGCCTTATTGGCTGGGTCATTCTTGTCCTGCTCATTATGGCAGTGCTGTATGCCTTCTTCTCGTCGCAGTTGGGGCAAAATGTGCTGCTCTGCTGCTGCGGTGGTGGCATCGTGGTCGCCGCTGTCGGAATCCTTTCCGAGCGCGGGATGCGCCGCCCGCGCTAAAGTTTTCCCAACCAAAGTATAGATTACACGTTCACGAGCTACCCTTTTGGCTAGTTTCGGCGCAACTTGTGATACCTACAGCCAACCCCCGCGTATAAGTAAACAAGGTCTAACACATAGGAGATGGACAATGTACAGTAGGATGAATGGTTATCGTGGTGACTTCGGTTATCGGGGTGGTTGGGGACGCGGGCCACATCCGATGTTTTTCTTCCCTGCACTGCTTTTGGTCGGTTTTGTGTTCTTTGGCCTGTTCAAGTTCTTATTCCCGCTGATTGTGCTGGGCTTTATATTCATGGGCGTTCGCGCTATGATGCGGGGTGGCTTTGGCGGGCACGGTGGTTTCGGCGGTCGGCGCGGCATGGGTCGCTTCCATGATGGGCGCGGCGAGTTTTGGAACCAACGCTGGAACTGGGAAAACCACTGGAGCGAGAAGCGCAAGCACGGTTGGCACGATGACGAAACAGGCGAGAAGCCCAAGCGTGATGACAGCAGCGATGATGCCCCGCGTTACGCTCGTACCGCCAACGGCGATTGGGTTGAAATCGTTTAAGGCTGGCAGCGAACAGTCTATAGTTGACAGTCATGTGAGGGCGACCATACGGTCGCCCTTTTGATTCCCCTAATCCCTAACGCTGAGTATAATCACACCATTATTTCAGAATACGTTGAAGGAACCGCTATGGATTACCAACCGCCGCCTTTGCCCCCGCCGCTCGCGCCGGAAGTGCTGGAACGCCGCAAAAATTTGCCGACGAAAATAACGCCGGTGGTACTTGAAGGTCGTTACATCCGCCTCATTCCGCTGGACTTAGAGGCGCATACTGACGCCCTATTTGCTATTTCCAACGGCTCCCCGCTGACGATTGGTAATCGCTCGGTACCCGCCTATGATGCCGAGTCGCTGATCTGGCGCTACATGAATGGCGGGCCGTTCGCCAACGCTGACGAAATGCGCGACTATCTGCGGGCTTCGGTGGATGCACCCAACGGCCTCGCCTTTTGCACGGTTGACCGCGAACTGAATTATCCGGTGGGGGTGGCAACCTACATGAACAACTTCCCCGAACACCTCAAGGTGGAACTCGGCAGCATCTGGTACAGCCCGATTGCCCAACGCACGAAGGCTAATGTGGAAGCCACTTATTTGATGCTCAAACACGCCTTTGACCTCGGTTATCGCCGGCTGGAATGGAAGTGCAACGCGCTTAACGAACGCTCACGGCGGGCAGCGCTGCGTATGGGCTTCACGTTTGAGGGTATTCAAGAGGCGCACTTTATCGTCAAGGGATACAACCGCGACACGGCATGGTTCCGCATTTTGGACAGCGAGTGGGGTGCAGTTAAGGCCGGTTTGGAAAGCCTACTGGAGTACACCTAAAGCCTGATTGGTATGAAGTGTCGTTCAAATGGAATAGTGCTTACGTGTGCCTTAAAAAGACGACATGTGGCGCTGCTCATAACCACGATAACTTGGCATCCACCCCATAGAATGATAAACTTTGTGATAAAGGGTGCAATAGACCTGCTTAGTCAGTTTAGATGTAGAAAATGAGCGTGTTATGGAAGCTGTTCGAACGTGGCCTGATCGTTTCATCGGTCGCTTGCTTTTTGTAGATATGCAGCCAAGTGCGGATATAAAAACTGCCAGCGCGGGGCGGGCGGAACGCGCCTTTGGTTTTTCGCTGCTCGTGTCCGGCATTCGCTGTATTTTGCAGTACGTGGTGCTGCCGTTCATCCTACCGCTCATCGGGGTCGCTGCCGAAGTCGCGGTGCCGATTACACTGGCGATTAATGTGGTGGCGATGGTTCTAATTCTGTTCAGCCTGCGCCGCTTCTGGCAGATCAACTACCGGCATAAATGGCAATACCTGTATGTCGCAGTTACGGCGTGGGTGCTGCTGGGCGTGTTTATTGCGATGGATCTCAAAGTCCTGTTCTCAGCCTAATCGCATCATGGTCAGAAAAAGGGTTCATGTTTTGCAGCAGTCTATTTGAGGTAGATCATTCGGAATGTTCGGATAAATTGTTTCTGAATCAAAAAGCGGTGAACAACTGCCCACCGCCGATGATAAACGCTTATGGGGCTGCGCGCTTACTCGCCGACCCACAGAATGCTTAAAAAGGCGATGCCTGACGCGATAAACCCGATGATCGCAAGGCCGCTGTCGCCGTTCGAGTGAAACAGCGTGGCTGAGATGAGCAAGCCAGCAAATAATGTTGCCCGTGTCGTCCGCTTGCTCTGTGCTTCGATGCGCTGCATCTGCTTGCGGTAGGTGGGTGTCGGCGTCACTTTGACTGTCATTTCGCCGCGATCAAGCTGGGTGAGTACATTGTCCAACTGCTGCGGCACAGTAACCGCGCGGTTTAGCAGCATCCGCCCCGCCTCAAGGATCACCTGCGGCGCATTCCCGTTGAACAACCCTTGGAGCATCGGCAGCCCCAGCACACCGCCGCCCTGACCGCCAGCACTAGCCGTTCGCAGCGTATCGGTCATCATGCGTTGGGCATACGGTGCTAGCTCCGACCACGGGTTAAAGTGCGGGTCAAGGCTGGTCGCCATCCCGCTTAGAATACCCATCGCCCGACCCAGATAGATGAAGTCCTGCGGCACCTGGAAGGGCATCGCGTAAATCAGGTCGTTGAACTCCGAACCAAGGTCACGCGCGTCCTCATAGCTCACGTTCTTGATGTCGGTCATGCTCATGCCCCAAACCGTGTCGAACGCGGCTTTAGTCGCCTCAACAATGCGCTCGGTGTCGGCATCCGGCATCAGGAAGCCCAACTGCTCATAACTCTTAACCAAGCCTTCGGCATCGCGTGTCACTACTGAAGTTAACGTGCTAATCAAGCCGGAAGCCAACTGTGGCGAAAGTGAACCTGTCATGCCGAAGTCAACAAAGATCAGGTAGAAGGGGCGGCCTTCCGCGCCGTACTGCTTACCGTTGGCCTGTGGCAGCGGGTAAACGAACAAGTTGCCGGGGTGTGGGTCGGCATGAAAGAAGCGTTCTTCAAACACTTGTTTGAGGTAGCAATCCATCAGACGCTTAGCAACCGCATTCCGGTTGACACCTGCGGCCTCTAACGCTGCGTAGTCGTTAATCTTGATCGTCGTCACATCCTCAATCGTCAGGATGGAGTCGGTGGAATGTTCGGGGTAAATCGTCGGGATATAGATGCCCATATCGTCTTTAAACATTTGGGCAAATCGGGCGGCATTCTGTGCCTCGTGTTTGTAGGACACTTCTTCCAGCAGTACGCGCCCGAACTCCTTGGTCAGTGCCGCCATATCCGCCCGCCGCCGGATAAACTGAAACAGGTTCGCGACCCACGCCACGATCCGCAAAGCCGCAAGGTCGGTGAAGATGATCTCACGGATGCCGGGGCGCTGTACCTTAACCACCACTTTGTCGCCATTGTACAACTGCCCACGATACACTTGTCCCAGCGAAGCCGCCGCAATCGGGGTATCCGCCAGCCATTGATAGCGCTTCTCGACCGAACCGAGTTCACGCTCAATCACCTGCCGGATTTTGTCCTGTGGTACGCTGGGTACTTCGTCCTGCAAACCTGCCAGTTCGCGGGTGATTTCTTCTGGCAGGACATCCTCACGGGTGGAGATGAACTGGCCGAGTTTAATCATGACTCCGCCCATGATGATGGCGAAGCCGCGAAAGTCCCGCGCATATTTGACGAAACGTCCCGTGCTGCCTGCGTCCACCTGATCTTGACCGATCAGCTTAGGCATCAGGTAGTACCAGAACAACACATTCGCGAACAGCCGCGCCGCGAACCATAGCGTTCGTACGTAGCGGAACTGCATTGCCAACGAACGGCGCTTTGGCATATTACGGGCTGCTTGCTCGTGTACTGCCACATAATCAACGACCGTTTCACCTACCTGCGTGGGTAGTAATGCAGGCGAAACGGTTGCACGGGGCGAAACATGATTTAGGAAGGCGGGTTCCGCCACCGTGTCATCCAAAATGTCAGATGGCACAGCAGCGGTTTCGTCACGCAGCAGCCGGTAAGTGCCGGTGGTGCGCTTCTCACGCCCGTTGCTTATTGGCGTGTAGGTCTTTGATAAACTGGATTCTAAGCGTTGATTGTTCAAACTTGGCATCGCCAATCTCTAAGTCCCACAGGGCATAGGGGAGTACGATATTACGGCGGTACGGGCCAACCCGCAGCGTCAGTTCGTCGCGCGAACGGTATAAATCCATGTCGTCCTTGTTCGCGAAGGGCAGCGGCACACTCAGCACGAAATTGCCTTCGCCAGTGCTTTCGATAGTATGTGTGCGGCCATCAAACATTTTGTCTGCCGGATTTTTGTCGCCGTACAAATGGGTTGCCAGTGTGCGTAACGTTTCCAACCCGCCGACTTCTTGACCGAACATCGGTGCTTTAAACAACGGCAGTTCGCCAAATGCCTCGCCGATGAAAGCCATATTTTCCTGCTGCTTGGTCTTGGCGTGGGCAAAGTACGGGTCAACGACTTCCGGCGGGATAATGCGGTTGCACAGGATCGCGTCGGTCGCATAGCCGTACAGGTTGAGATAGGTATAGGTGCGCTGGGTCTCTTTGATGACCATTTTTTCGGGGTTCACCACCAACCGGATGCTGCTCATCTCAGGGTTGGTGAGCAGTTGGCGCACGCTGTCGAGCGTGTCAAACAACTGCTCGACCTGCCCGAAGGCCGCTTCGTCCGGCATCGCGTCACCACGCCGCATCAGCTTGCTAATCGGGCGGATAACACGGCTAACCCCGCGTGTGAGGGTAATGATGCGTTCGAACCACCAGCGCGTCACATCCGGCAGGCTCAGCAAACGCAGCGTTTCGGCAGTCGGCGCGGCATCTACCACCAGCACGTCGAACTGGCCTTCTTTGACGTATTTGTTAATCCACAGCAGGTGTGCGCCTTCTTCGAGGCCGGGGAGGATAGTCACTTCTTCAGCGACGACATCTTCCACACCCTGCTTGCTGAACAGGGCGACCATGTACTTTTGGAACAAGCCCCAGTATTTGTCCATCGAGTAACGGGCATCGACTTCTTGCGCCCATAGGTTAGGGTAAAGCTGTACGGGTTCGGGGCCGATTTCTTTTTCGAGTGAGTCGGCGAGGCTGTGTGCGGTATCGGTGCTGATGACGATGGTTTTCAGCCCCATCTCGGCGCAGCGTAAAGCGGTTGCTGCCGAAATGCTGGTCTTGCCTACACCACCCTTGCCGGTGTGTACGATTATACGCATGTGAAACCCTTCACGATCTATAGGATCATTATACACAAAAAGGAAGTTTAATCTTCCATACACTCATATACGTATAATGTCCGTGCAGGTTGTATTTGTGGGTCTGTAAGTGGCGGAAACCAACCGAATGGCTAGGTTCAGTGGGATAAATAAAAAGAGGCCGAGTATGAACTTCTCGACCTCCTAAGTAATGATTTTTCGGTTAAACCACACGCACCGGCGTACCAACCGATGCCCAATCGAAGAACCACTTGGCTTCCTCAGTGGGTAGGTTGACACAGCCGTGGCTCATGCGCCGCCCGAAGCTGTTGTGCCAGTACGTGCCGTGGATGCCGTAGCCCTGATAGAAGTACATGGTATACGGCACTTGGGGTAGGAAGTAACCGGGGCCGCTCATATCATCCGCCAGATACTTCACATAGATTTTATAGTCGCCCAGCACCGTCGGCGTTTCGTAGCGTCCGGTTGAAGTCAGGTGTGAATGCACCAGCCGCCCATCTTCATAGGCGTAAATGCGCTGGTCATCGGTCGAAACCAGAATCGACTTACCGCTGCTCGTTGGCGCTGCGGGTGCGGTTTCTGCCGTCGGCTCGTAAATGCCAGCCGCCGGAATGAGTAACTCCTGCCCGATGTAGAGCAGGTCAGGGTCGCTGATGTCGTTTAGCGCCAGAATATCGTCCATCTCCACGCCGTACTGCCGTGCGATCAGTGCCAGTTCTTGCCCCGCCTCGACGATGTGTGTGACCCGTGCGCTGGAGTCCAATCCGCGCGAGTCGCTGGGCGGCGGGTCAACCACGATCATATCCAGTTCCAATATGCCATCGACTAACTCGCCATCCGCGTCCGCTTGCAAGCGGCTGAGTGTCACCGGAATTTCCATCGAGCGCCCTTGCTGCGGCGGGGTGTCGGGGACAGCCGCGATGTTGACCTGTTGGCTTAACCCGACCAATGTGTTTTGTGTGGTCACAAGGTCGATGTTCATGCGCGGCATCAGGTTACTTTGGGCGGGTGCATTTTTAAGCTCGGTAATCGTGCCCTCAACATCAACTGTTACGCCCAAATCTGCCAGCGATACCTGCCAACTGCGGCTGCCATCCGTCACCGTCACCGGACGCGCTGCCCACTGCTTGAGTTGGGTACGCGCCGCCTCTACCGACTGCCCGCCAACCGATAATCCCGCGATGCTGACACCCGAAGCGACACCTCGGTTGCCCAGCAACCCAACGAGCAGCAGCACACCGATGAACGCGAATACGGCAGCACCCACCGCACCGATACCCCCGACCACCAACCACGGCAGCCAGCGGCGGCGCGAGGCAGGGCGGTTATTGGGCTTACGCGGCTGCTGCGGACGAGGCGGATTACTGTACTGATTTTGGTACATGATTTCTTACTTTTAGATGACTCTCATTTCACTATATAACAATTATCAAACTGTTTGGTGTCGATTACCTGACGCTGAGCATACGATCTGGACTATCCACTTAAACTCTTAACGTACTCGTTGAAGAATACCACCGATAGCACCAGCGCATTATCGCGATTGGTGGCGATGTTGTGGTCATCGTTGGGGTAGAGGAACAGTTCGGTCGAACGTCCCGCCGCACGGATTTGCTCATCCAACAGTACCGAGTAGTTGTAAGGAACAGTCGTATCGCCTGTGCCGTGGTGTAGTTGGATCGGGCCGGAAAGGTCAGCTAAGTAGGCGTTCGCGGAAAGCGCATTCCAATACGCCGGATTTTCTTGCGGTGTGCCATATTGGGCGACCATATCCGTGCGCCAATTGGGGCGATTATTATTACTACTGCGGTTGCCACCCCACCAACTATTGAATAGTTCTTCATACGAGGCCACTACCCCCGCCCAGATCACCCCCGCTTTAATATTCGGGTTCACCACCATCGCCCGCAGTGTAATATAACCGCCCATCGAGTGCCCCCACATACCGATGCGGTTGGGGTCAGCGTCAGGATACCGTTCAGCCGAAGCATAAGCGTTCAGCACATCCACCACGTAACCGGGGTCGCCATAAATGGAGGTGGAATTGCCTTCTGACGATCCATGTCCGCGATAATCCGACTTCACCACGATATAACCGTTGCTCGCGAAGGCATCGGTATACGCAAGGTATCGCTCGGTTGTGCGGTACTGGTCAGGCGGGATATACCCGTGGTTGAAGATGACGACTGGATAACCGGACGCGGGTTTTTCCTCCCACGGTACGGTCAGAAGTGCGTAAATTTTCAACCCGTCCGAGAGATACGACACGATATAACGGTTGTAGTTTGAACCTGATGAGAGCGTTTGCTCGACCACAAAATCGCTGCCTTCATAACTGCGCGACCGTAAATAGTCGATACTTAGCGTAATATTTGCCATCTCGGAAGGATTCGAAACGACAGGCGCATTAGGGATAATCTGCGCTTCGGCAACTGTGTTTTGGGCAGCGTCGGGCAGCGGTGGTAATCCTGTAGGTGTCGTGGGTTCGATGGCTAACGCAGTGATCGGTGTGGCGGTGCCAGAGAAACAGGCACTCAGGCTAAATAGAAAGGCAAATGGAATGATGTACAGAAGCTTTTTAGGGGACATATCCTTTGTCAGGCATCCAATAAAATATACAGGGTGATTGTAATCCTAAACTTGATCATATTAGCCCCTCATGAATAGGGGATTAGGCCGCTTTATAACTGGCGTAAGAATGCTTCGCGGTTGTTCAAGAAGTCGCGGGTGAGGTTGACATGTTCGAGGTCGTCATATTCAACCTGCGTGACACTGCTTTGATCAAAACTCAGGATAATCGCGCCGGGGAAGGCCATCAAAATTGGCGAGTGGGTAGCGATGATAAATTGGGCGTTATGCCGCTCGACCATCTCTTTGAGCAGCGATAAGAAACCGAGCTGCCGCAGTGGGGAAAGCGGTGCTTCCGGCTCATCAAGCAGGTAAAGACCGTTCGGCTGAAAACGCGCTTTGAAGAACGTGAAAAAACTCTCGCCGTGCGAACGCTCGTCCAAGTCACCGTCATACTGCGTTTTCAGGGCGTGGATTTGCCCTATGTGCGCCATACGGGCTAACCCTTGGGCATATTTCGAGCGTCCTTTGTATTCCTCATCAATTTCCTTTACCTCGGCTTCCAATTCCTGCCGCATGCGCGTCAGCCGCTTGGCATAGCCGAAGTAATCTTCCGCCCGCAGAAAGAAACCATTGCGGGTGCGTTTGCTCCACGTTAGCTTGAGTGCTTTGCTCAGTTTTCGCACATTCGCCAGCGAACTGTCGCGGTCAAGTTCGTCGCTGCCCACCGCAATCGAATTGGCCGCGCTGGCAATCGCTTCCATCACGGTCGATTTACCCGACCCATTCTCGCCCACAAGGAAGGTGACTGGCGTGGTGAAATTGAGTGTGGGTAACGCCCGAATGATAGGCACGGTAAAAGGGAACTGCTCGGCTTCAGCAGGTGGTATGCGCGATAAACTAACCGATTGCAAATGAATCACGACTCGGATTCCTCTCTGCTCTCCAACATCACCTTCAACTCATTCGCATTTTGCAAGGCTTGCCCACCCATCGTGTTATTGAAGAACACATAAACATCCTTCTGCGCGAGGTAGGGTCGAATCGTGTCCGCCCACACTTGTAATTGCTGGGGTGTGTACAGGGAATTGTAAAGTTTGTTCGGCCCGTGAAAACGCAGATACATCAGATGGTCAGTCTGCACTTGGCGGGTTGAAAACTTGGTCACGTCGGTAATCACAAAACCCGCGCCAAATACGTTGAGCAGGTCATAAACCTCGTCGGTTAACCACGACACATGCCGGAACTCAAACACTTGCTGGATGTTTGTCGGCAGCTTTTGCAGGAACAGCGCCAGATTTGTTAGCAGCGAATCAACCCGTGCGCTGGCGGGGAACTGCCACAGCATCACCGCCAGCTTATCGCCTAACACTGCTGTGTTTTCCACGAAAGAGGTGAGTTCATCGCTGATATTTTCAAGCGCTTTCTCGTGCGTGATGACCTGCGGCCCTTTCAGTACAAATCGGAAGTCAGCCGGTGTCACCTCACCCCAATGGGCATAAACGCTTTCGGCAAACGGACGGTAAAAGGTGGCGTTCACTTCTACGGCGTTATAATGCTTGGCATAGTAGGCCAGCCAATCCTTTTGCGCCACGCCTTTCGGGTAAAATTGCCCGCGCCACTCTTTATAAGAATACCCTGATGTGCCGATGTATAGATTCGCCATTAAACATCCTCACGCGGAACTGGTGCTGCCTCGTTACTTTAACTGAGCCGTTTCGGCATAGCGGTAGCAGTCACCAATGTGGTCATTCACCATGCCGCAGGCTTGCATGAATGCATAGCAAATGGTCGGGCCGACGAACTTGAAGCCGCGTTTGAGCAGGTCTTTGCTCATCACCCGTGACTCGTCCGTTTCCGGCGGGACTTGCCCCAGCCTTTCCCAGTGGTTGACCAGCGGCTGA
>JAPUDW010000121.1:11050-20105 GCA_027492915.1 Bacteroidota bacterium
CGCCCACGAATCCCCAGATGTATTTGTCGAAGCTGCCGAATTCTTCGATCACTTTAAGATAAGCCCGTGCGTTGGCAATGGTGGCGTTAACCTTCAATCGGTTGCGGATGATGCCGGGGTTGGCGAGTAATTCCGCCACTTTGGCCTCATCGTACTGGATGATCTTTTTAGCCTCAAACTGGTCAAAGGCCGCACGGTAATTTTCGCGCTTCTTCAATACCGTAATCCAGCTTAGCCCCGCTTGTGCCCCTTCGAGGTTGAGCATTTCGAACAACTTGCGGTCGTCGTGGCAGGGAACACCCCACTCCTCGTCGTGATACGTCACATACAGCGGTTCTTCAAGGTTCACCCAGCCGCAACGATTCATAATAGCCCTCATTTCACGATGATATGGAATAGAACAATTATACTACGATTGGTTGGGTTCAGCCAGAAAAGAAATTGGTAAGAGAAACCGCTTTGAACTGTCAGAGTGAGAGGCTTCGGAGTATGATGATTGCGAATGCTAAGAAGGAGCTTTGAGTATGACAACACCATCTGCGGTGCAGCCAATTGTACCGCTGACCATTTTGACCGGATTTTTAGGCGCGGGCAAAACCACGCTGCTCAACCACCTGCTGCATGCCGACCACGGCTTAAAAATTGCGGTACTCGTCAACGACTTCGGCGCGATCAACATTGACAGCCAACTGATTACTGCCGTTGATGGGGATACTGTCAGCCTCGCCAACGGCTGCATCTGCTGCACCATCCGCGGTGACTTACTCAAAGCGACTACCGATTTGCTCAACCGACAAGATCCGCCTGAATATATTATCGTCGAAACCAGCGGCGTATCCGATCCGTTGGAGGTCGCGCTGACCTTCAATATTCCCCAACTTCAGCACCGCTTGCGCGTCGATGCCATCATCACGGTGGTCGATGCCGAAAATGCCCGCGACCTCAAACAGCGCGAATATGAAATCTTGTCCTTTGCCCAAATTGGCGTAGCTGATATTGTGGTCATCAACAAAGTCGATCTCATAACGCCTGAAGATAAAGCCCGTTTAGAAGCATGGATACGCGACATCACCCCCTCCGCCCGTATTCTAGAAGCCATACAGGGCGCTGTGCCGCCGGAGTTCATGTTCGGTGTCGGTGCTTACGATCCCGAACGACTTGTAGTACGCCAAACCCACGATGTTCATGTACATGAGGATGGTGAGGCACACGACCACGATCATCATCACGCGCATACCGATCACAGCGTCGTGTTCAGCACATGGAGTTGGACGACCGACCAACCGCTGAAGCTCAAGCTGCTGCGGAAGGCCATTGAAAACCTCCCCGTGACCATCTTCCGCGCCAAAGGCATTGCCTATATGGAAGATGTGCCGGATCGCCGCGCCGTGCTTCAGGTTGTCGGGCGGCGTGTCACCTTGACAATGGGTGAGATGTGGGGCGAGCAAACACCTTACACCCAGATCGTTGTCATCGGCACTCACGGCGGCGTAGATGGCGCGGCGTTACAAACGCACTTTGAGAAAACAATCGCTGTCAACGCGCCAACATCACCCGTAGCCAAATTCACTGGCGCGGCTGCTGAGTGGCTGCGGAAGCGAAGCTAATTGATCGAATAGCGCGTCTTGTAGGGGGAGTTGTACTTCCTCCGTTTGCTAATCATCACTCGTCAAACAAAAGCCAGTTGCGCGTAAATGGTAAATCTCCATACTATGGGTATGCATTGTGGATCACTCTAGAAGGAGTAGTAGCCAGGTGAATAAAAATCATTTTTCGCGTTTGTTGATCGTTGTTGTGATATTGATGCTCGGTGTCGGCATCGTCAGCGCCCAACCCATTGGTGATGTGAAGCCCGTACCCAAAGGCGAAGCGGTTATAGGCGAAAACCGCGCTGGTTTCGACGCGGGCGGCAGCAACACATGGACATATGATGGTACAGCAGGTGAAATCCTGACGGTCATCGTTGAAGCGCAGAAACCCGCCAATAAAGCCGACCAGGCAACCCGCGACGAAGAACGCTTACTCGATACTGAAGTATTTGTGTACGCACCCGATGGCGACTTACTCGGTTCGAACGACGACATGGTAGACGCAATATTGACCAATTCGTTCTTGCGCTATGTCGAGCTAAAGACCACCGGAACCTATACCATTGAGGTCACCAATTGGTTCCGTGAATCTGGTGACGAAACTGAAGGCCGCTACACACTGATTATCCACTCGAATAAGAATAAGCGTGCCGAACGGGTCATTCTCTCGCGTATCGTGGATGAGATTTCGACTGTCACCGAAGTGATGGATACACTCACTACGATCATCGAAGAGTTTGATACCAACACCGTTCTGCTCGTTAATCCCACCTACTGCACCATCACCGATGCTACCTTTGGTGATCTTGAGTTCGACCTTGAACCTTACAGCGGTATCGTCGTCGAAGTGCCTAAAGGCTGGTACAGTTTGCGCGGTGACGGCGACGTGTGTGAACTGAACAGCGACGAAATCAACGTCCCTCGGCAAACCTCCATCATGGTCACTCGTTTTGATGAACTCGGCGAAATACCCGACGACGTTCAATTCCCATCAGACGCGGACGCGTTGGCGAACTCATAATCACAGATTTGCATGTAGGGGTGCATGGCTATGCACCCTCCCTACGATTTTAATGATGTAATGCTTTTGGTGATAAACAATGTCGTCAACCATTCCTGACTCGCACCGTGACTTACTGGATGGCCCCGTTATCGCCGCTTTAGCCACCCTCATGCCGGATGGTTCGCCGCAGGTCACACCGGTGTGGATCAGCTATGACGGCACCTATGTCATTGTGAACGGCACAGCCGACCGCCAGAAACACAAGAACATGGTCGAACGTCCCACTGTTACGTTGATGTTGTTCGACCCCCAAAACCAGTTTCGCTACATCGAAATTCGCGGTGTGGTGGAAATCATCACGCCCGAAGGTGGCGGTGAGTCGATGAACGAACTCTCGCTGCTCTACACAGGTCAGCCCAAACGCTACGGCATCGAGGCACCGCCGCGTGAGGAATTGGAGCGTGTGCTGTATAAAATCCGCCCCACGCGCGTCAACGCCAGCGGCTAGAGGTTTACCTGTTTACAGAATAAAATTCTTGAGCATAAATGGGGATTGTAAGGGCGTACCTGTGTACTCCCCATATGCATCAACTTAAGAAAAATTTTCGCTCAAATATCTGCTCTTGAAGTCGCTTTAGCCGACTTGTCCGACTGTAGGTAGCATGATGGCTTTAGCCTCATGCGACGCAAACAGTCAACTTTCTAGGATAGCAAATGCCTTAACTTGGGGGGCGTACCTGTGTACTCCCTTTGAATTTTGATAACGCTACTTACTCCGCAGCACTCCGAACACATCATTGCTGCCCGACACCATCGCCAGCGCCCGCCGCCAGCTATCCGCTTCTTCGCCAACCGCCTCGTCATTGTGGTTCGCGTCATACTTTTTCGCCAGCATATCCAGTTGCGCCTTCAGCGCCTTCCACTTGGGCACTTGTAGGCTGGTCAGCATGTCTGTACGGTTGCTATCCGGTGCCAACCGCAGCGTTTGCCGGAAGTGGGGCAAACATAACCCGTCCGAGGCGGCGTAGGCGGCGTTCATACGCTCGTCGCTGATGTATTCGGCAATCGTGCCGGTGTGCTGCCCCTCCGCCCGTTCCAGTGCCGCACACGCCATACATTGGCCTTCTGCTTCCAGCTTATTGGCAAGGGTGCTGCCGCTGTTACCCCGCAGCCGCCCGAAGGCCGCGCTGGCACGGCTTGGTTCAGCGCTAGTTTTCAGCAGCTCGTCCATGATTGCTGCGTGTAAAATCGTAATGCCGAGCACACTCGCCCCAAACTCGACAAGGTTCGCGCTGTGGGTCGCGCATAAACCGCGCGAACTCCGCATCTTAGCATGGGTTTCCGGCGTGTTGACGTATTCGTACAGATGTGAGTCGAGGAAGCGGTGAACATCCCGCTGCACGAGCGAGCATACCACACAGCCACCAGCCGAAAAGCCGTCGATCAGATCATAAAAATTGAGCGGTAAAACAGACATGAATATTCCTTATGCCGAAGGTTCTTCGTTGGTCGAAGTCGGCTGTGTTTGTGGTTGCGGTGACGTCTCAATCGTTTGGGCGCTCAGGGCATACGTTGCAGGGATGTCCGTTGTGTCGTTGATGCCAGAGATAGCCAATAACAGCGTTTCGTTCGGCAGCATATCAAACGTCCACATGCCGGAGGTCGCGCTGTCACCGGGCGCGATCAACCTTACCACACGGTTGCGGCTGGTGTCTTCTCCCAGCAGCGCATACTGCACGATATATCGCTGCGGTGTCACGTTATTGATCTGTTCCCAACCGTTCAATGCCCACCCTTGTACACCTGCCTCGGCATCATCACGAAAGCCAATTTCCGGTATCGCGATGTTATCAATCGCCATACCCTTATCCGGCTTGTCATCAGCGCTCACATAATCGAACCGTAGGACAATCTGTTTACCTGCGTAAGCGTTCAGGTTCACTGCCTGCGGTGTCCATATGGGGTCAGCAGCGATGACGCGGCTGGGGTGTGTGCCCAGCGGTACGGTAATGCTGAAAAATGTCTCGCCCCGCTGCATATACAAATCAACGATGTCACCGGGTTCGAATGTGCTCAGGTAAGCCGTAATATCGGCTTTAGTCTGCCACGGCTGCCCATCGTGTCCCGCAATCGTGTCGCCCACCTGCACATCCAAATCCGCCAATGGGCTGTTTTCCGCAATACTGCTGATGGTGATGCCGTTCGCCTCAAGCCCGACACCGAGGTACGGGAACGGGCGCGCGGGCTGCGGATTGCTGACCCCTGTGAACGCTGGCCCATAGGATAAGCCATAAGGGTTGGTCGTCGTCACCCCGCTGCTGACCATCGGCTTAAACGTGCTGCCACCGTCCTCACTTACACTGACATAACCGTAGTTCCAGCCTTCGGTTAATTGGTGCCATATGTCAAAAGTGAGTGTTGCCGCTTGAACGCCAGTCAGGTCAATCGGGCGGCTGAAAGCGGTATTCTGGTAAAGCCCGTTGCCCGACCAGTAAAAATGGTTGTCGCTGTCATCCGGCATTGGCAGCCGGTTCACCAGCGGAGCGCCATCAAACGCCAGTTGGAATTCAACCGCTTGTGTAGCGCTCAGACCGATATAACTGGTGCCATATTGGTTCACGCTTAGGTCAGGCACTTGGAAGTCAAATTGATCTTGGAGGCCAGAAGCCGCCGCCCGCACCCCCGTAGCGCCGGGGTGTGTATACACGTAGCGCGTATCACCGACTGCGAGATTGAGTGCGTTCGCCATCACGAAATCCGCGAACACGTCCTGTCCGGTAATCGGTTCATCCGTGACCAAATCGGTAATGCCTCGTTCTGCGAGGATTTCCGTCAATTGGTCGAGCCCTGAACCTGTTGTTGTGAACAATTCACGCAGCACCTGTGGGCCAAACCGCTGCTCGACGTACCGGAGGAATATTTGCCCGGCCGCCGTAATCGCGCTGCGTTCGGTATCGTTGCTGATCAGCGGCAAATCCGGCGTACTATAGAAAGTTTGGAAGTCGAATTGTGTGATGTCCGTACCGACAAAGTTTAACAGCATGTACCAGCTTTGGGCTTCGCGCAGCCACGGCGCTTGTGCTGGATTATTTTGCTCGATCACAAGGCTGTTAACGGCACGCGCGACGAAACCGAAATAGGTGGAGTCGTTCAGGGCAAGGGCGGGGCTGGCTGAGGTGTTAATGACAATCATGCCGCGCTGGTTCGTCCAGCCGTTTGTCACCCACGCCGCGGGTTGGTTGTTGGCGGGGTTGTAATAAATATTGCGGGTGGTGTTTAAATCCCGCGCGAAAAGAACCGTCAGCACCTCGTCCCCGTCAATGTCCGCGAAGGCGAGTTTATCCGCGTTTTCAACATCGTCCAGCGTTTGCGGAACTGCCGTAATGCCGCCTTGGTTCAATCGGTCGCGAAAGATGAGGTAGGCGAACATCATCTGGTTCGCAACAGGCTGCATCGCCTCGGTGTTGAACGCCAAGCCTTCTTCAACCCACAGGTCAAGGAAGCCTGTTTGTGCCGCCAGTTCTGCTGTAACTTGTGTCGGGGTCGAACGTCCTGCTTTGCTTACCCAGAATTGTTCTGTATCGCCCACTTCATACGCTGGCGATAATGCCCCAATTGCTGGCCCACCCGGCCACCCCAACCAGCGCTGCGCCATCGCGCCGGGGTCACGGTCGGTCGAGTCTTGGGCATACACCGGCACGACCAGTAACACCAGCAGCAGTACGCTAAAGGGGAGCAGCCATTTATTGAGCTTCATCATCGGAATCTCTTTAATATCGACCATAGGACGAGTGTAGATGCGGATTGTGGTTGAGAAAAGTTTTCTCATCAAGGGCTAAGTCGAGTGAGTAAATCATATGTCAAGCGTAAGAGTGCTGGATAAAAGCAAACTTTCCAGCGCTCTCTTTATAATACAAATTGGCGCTGTTTTCTTGCATCCATCTCTTGAAGTCATCAGGATCGTTAAAAATATTCATCCCTTTAGGTATTGGGAATATAAAATTCAAGATGCTGGCTAACCAATTGTAATCTTTGTCCACCAGTGAGTGATTTTCAATAATATCGGGAACGGTGTTTATAAAACCGTATGCGAGCAAGCCAATTGCGCTTAAGTATAAGTATTTCCTGTTGCGCGCACTTTCGTTGTCCGTAGACTTGAGCTTTTCTTTCGCCTCCGCGTAGATATTTTCAAGCGTGAGCCGGAACTCGGCCTGATCAACCGCATAATCAAAGGGATGATAAGGGTAAAATTTATCCCACACATTTATACGATAAGTTGATGCAACATGGTGTCCCGTCATAATCCACGCTGTCATTTCATTCCAATCAACCACGCTTGCTGCAATATACTTGATAAGTTCGCTGATCGGTTTTTCACTGAGCAGTCGGTTTGCGGTTTCTTCGATCAGTTTCTCCAAAGGGTAATTGGGTGCTTCATACGGCATGCTCTCATATTGGAGACCTAAGGCAGGATACACACCCATGTACTCGACCTTGATAACCTCGAGGTCAAAGGTGTCAATTTGATCTTCTAACGCCTTATAGATTGCTTCAACAAGCCAAAAAAGAACTGAAACCGCATATGCATGATATTTCTTGTCAACGATCATAGAGTTAATAAGTATAGGTTCTATGATCCGATAGCCTCTATTCATGAGGCTGTTTTCCCCTTGGTATCTATTAATTTAAACCTGCCCAAACTTTCATCAAAGTGCAAGTTAGCTCTGTTCTTTTGTACCCAACTCTGAAATGTGTCGGAATCGTCAAAAACATTCATCCCCGCAGGGATTGGCAAGATGGAATTCAGGATACTCGCGGAGTAACTGGCGAAATTTGATATGTGTGACGTTGTGTCAACAATATCGGGAATGCTGTCTAAAATGCCGTAACTCAAAAGCCCAACTGCACTAAAGAATAAATTTTTTCTGTAGTGATCTCGGTTTCGCCTAAATGCCACCAATTTGCGCATATATTCGCTTGAATTCTCGTCAGGAGGTTGGAGGTTTTCTTTAGCAAATTCGCGCGTTTTCTCCAACCACAGCCGGAATTCGTCTTGATCGCCTTCAGCATAAAATGGTTCATCAGGGTAAAAATGATCCCAAGCCTGTTCCCTATAGCGTAAGCCATAATTGATCGACCTCGACATGAGCCATGATGCCTCAACCTTCCAATCAATATCTGTCGTACCTATAAAGTTAATGATTTCACTGATTGGTCGTTCTCGGAGCAATCTATCACAGGTATCTTCGAGCAGCTTTTTGAAATCAGAATCGGGTGGTTTGTCATATATGCCGATTGCTGGATAAGGATATTCAAATTTCGACAGCATACGCATAACGTCCATTTCAACATCGGCAAGTTCGTCACCTAATTCTTTATAGAGTTCTTCCATGAGCCAGTAGTACAAAGCAAGGAGGTAATCGAAATTTTTAGGATTGCTCTCTAGTCGGTAGTCGAGTTGCAGTTCTAAGATCATCGTAAAGTCTTTAGCCATCAGTTTCCCCATCTGTTGATATGAGACCGCAGCATGAAAGGTTCGAGGTTTAATAGTTCGCTTGTGGCAACCCTTTGCCCACTCTATAATGATAGTATCCACCAGCGCAAATTGTATACTTGATTACATGTTGTATAAGTTCAAAATTAAACAGTTCACGAATCATCAATGCTGATTACGCTCATGAGTGTGGATAATAAAATTAGGCTAACTGGGATTATGCGGTAACAGGATTGCTTCATGGATATTGGCAGTGAATTTTCGCACTATCGCGTTGTCGAGCATATCGGGCGCGGCGGTATGGCGGATGTGTGGTCAGCGCGTGATAAACGGCTGAATCGTACTGTCGCCATCAAGACCATTGCTCGCGATTTGTCGACGGATAATAGCACCGAGCCGATTAAGCTGTTCGAGCGTGAAGCCCAAACCATCGCCCAACTCGAACATCCGCATATCCTGCCCATCTATGACTTCGGTGAGCATGAAGGCCAGCTTTACATCGCCATGCGCTATGTCACCGGCGGCTCGCTGGAAAATATGCTGGTCGATGGGGCTATGTCCACTAGTGAAGTCGTGCGGCAGGCGCGTAATATCGCCAGTGCGCTGGATTACGCCCATACCAACCATGTCATCCACCTCGACCTCAAGCCATCCAATATCCTCATGGATAGCAACGCCTCGCCCTATCTCGCCGACTTTGGCTTGGCGACCGTCTTAGGGCCGGAGGGCCGTGCTGCCAACCCCGGTTATGGCACGCTCCTCTATATGGCACCTGAACAGCTTACCGCTGGTGAACTCGACCACCGCGCCGATATTTACAGCTTCGCCATTCTCGTCTTTCAAATGTTAACCGGCGAACTGCCCTTCGATGCCACAACCTCACTAGCACTCAAGCAGTTGCAGTGTCCAGACGATTAGCCCGAAGCCGACAAAATCGGCAGCGAACTCGCCGAACTGATAACCCCCGTC
>JAPUDW010000122.1 GCA_027492915.1 Bacteroidota bacterium
GCAGGGGCCAAACCTGCCGAACGACCAAGAATTTGTAAATGAACTGGTGCTGATTGGTCAGCAGATCGCCTATGGGCAATCGACAGTTGACCAAGCTGCACAGGATTTACAAGCATTGATCGAGCGTCTGGCAGTCAAGTAATTTGACGTAAACGTGATGGGTAGAACGGCGCGGCATGTACAATCCCGCGCCGTTCTTCATCTCCGTCATAGGCCAGCCGACAAGTTTAGGCTAAACTGCTAAAGATGATTACACTGTACCCGCGAGGTAAATCGTGAAAATATCCCATCTCAAGACCAACCATGTTGAAAATCCTTTGGGCTTCGCCATTGAAAAACCCGCTTTCTCTTGGCTTGTTGAGGACACGGGCGATACCATACAAACCGCTGCCCAAGTCACTATGAGTATTGATGACGAGTTCCAGCAGGTGATTTTTGACAGCGGCAAAGTGGATGGGCAAAGCATCGACAGTTTGGGATACCGGCCATCTATTCAACTCAAGCCACGCACCCGCTATTTCTGGAAGGTCAGGGTTTGGGGAGAAACCGAAAATGCGGAGAGTGAGGCCACTTGGTTTGAAACAGCGAAGATAGATGAAGCGTGGTTGGCAGAGTGGATTACGCCGGATTTTGAGGACAATACAACACACCCAATTTTGTACCAGCAATTCAATCTTCCATTGCGGGTTGTCGAAGCGAGGGTTTACATCTGCGGGTTGGGACTATACCAGTTTGACCTCAACGGCAAGAAGGTTGGGGATGAATACTTCACGCCTTACTGTAACGCCTACGACCAATGGATACAGTACCAAACCTTTGACATCACAGATCAGCTCAATATTGGGGCGAATTTAGTTTCGGTGATGTTAGGCAATGGGTGGTATAAAGGTCGTTATGGCGCGAACGGCGGCAAAGTCGGGTTTTACGGCGATCAATTTGCCCTTCTGTGTGAGCTACACATTACATTGGAAAATGGGAATGAGATCGTGGTTGTCACCGATCAAACTTGGAAAGCGCAGCCTGCCCCCGTCACCTACAGCGACATCTTCGACGGGGAAAGTTATGATGCACGGATAGAGAAAGTTGTGCCTTCACAAAATCAAGCCTACAACGTGAAGCCAATCAACATTGACGCCAGCTTATTAGAGGCTCGACGGTCACTCCCTGTTTGCATCAATGAGGAGATTAAACCCATTGCGATCATCCACACACCGGCTGGTGAAACGGTGTTGGACTTTGGGCAGAATATAACGGGGTGGATGCGGTTTAGAACACAGGCTCCATCCGGCACTCGCATTTATCTCCAGTTTGGTGAAGTACTGCAAGAGGGTAATTTTTTTCGCGACAACTTGCGTACCGCCAAGGCAGAATATACTTACATCGCGGATGGCAGCGACGCGATTGTAGAACCTTACTTCACCTTCTACGGCTTTCAATACGTCAAAATTTCAGGCTGGGTCGGTGAACTTCGTCTGGATGACTTCACCGGCTGCGTGATCTATACGCGGATGGATAGTACCGGCGAGATTGAGACATCCAACGCGAAGGTCAACCAGCTTTTCAAAAATATCATTTGGGGGCAGAAAGGCAACTTTCTCGATATTCCTACCGATTGTCCACAGCGCGACGAACGGCTGGGATGGACAGGCGACATCCAAATTTTTTCAGGCACCGCTTGCTTCAATATGGACTCGGCCTCATTCCTTTCCAAATACGCTTATGACCTAAAGAAAGAACAGTCAAAACTCGATGGCATGGTTCCTCATATCGTGCCGATGGTCAATCTAAATCTTGGCGGCTCCAGCGCATGGGGCGATGCAGCTACCGTCGTCCCGTGGAATCTATATGAGTTTTATGGTGACATCGATATATTAGAGCAGCAGTTTGAAAGTATGCGCGGGTGGGTGGATTATATTCGTCGGATAGATGAAGCGTCTGGCGACAAACGGTTGTGGACGGGAGGTACTCACTTTGGCGATTGGTTGGCGCTGGATGTCACCATCAGCGACCCAACTTCACGCAAGGGTGGCACGCCGGAAGATTTTATCGCATCAGCCTTCTATTGTTATTCAGCCAATCTGGTCGCGAAAGCAGCCACAGCGCTCGGCAAGGCAGACCAAGCGAATGAATACAACAGACTAACGGCAGAAATTCGATCAGCGATTCAAAAAGAATACTTCACTGAAACTGGACGACTGGCTGTTCCTACCCAGACGGGTTATGTGCTGGCATTATTTATGGATCTTGTGCCAGATGTTCACCGTAAACGCGTGGCGGATGATCTCATCGCACTGATTAAGAAGGATAAGACTCATTTGCGGACAGGCTTCGTCGGCACACCTTATCTCTGTCGGGTGCTTTCTCGTATCGGAGCCAACGACCTTGCCTACAAACTGCTGCTTAACGAGGATTATCCCTCATGGTTATATGCCGTTAATTTGGGAGCGACAACTATCTGGGAACGATGGAACTCTATCAACCCTGATGGTACGATCAGTTCGACAGGTATGAACTCACTCAATCATTACGCTTATGGGTCTATTGCCGAATGGATG
>JAPUDW010000123.1 GCA_027492915.1 Bacteroidota bacterium
GCCGGAGTAGAGATGCGTCAGCCAGCGTTCGCGTCCGGTGCGGATATTTTCGGCCTGTCCTAAAAGCAGCCAGCCGCCGGGGGTGAGCGCATCGTAGAAGTTATCTTCAACACGTTTTACCGCTTGTTCTTGTAAGTACATCAGAACGTTGCAGCAGCAGATGACATCCAGATTGTTCATAGGCGTGTTGGCGACCAAGTTGTTGGGGGTAAAGGTCACCATTTGCCGGATGAAGGGTTTGATCTGTGCGCCTGTTTCCAACAGGTCGAAGTAGCGCTCGCGAATATCCGGCGGGGTGTGGCGGAACGACCAATCGCGGTAGATGCCGCGCCGTGCCACCTCGAGCGAGGTGCGGTTGAGGTCGCTGCCGATCAGCCGGACGGACGAACGGCGGTTGGGGAGGCGGTGTTCGTGCAGGGTGATGGCGATTGAGTAGGCTTCCTCGCCGGTCGCGCAGCCCGCGCTCCATAGTGTGATGTCCCCATTCTGGCGTTTGAACAGGTCGGGTAATACAGTTTGCCGCAGCCAACCGAGCTGTGCCTGCTGGCGGAAAAAGTAGGTTTCGCCGATCATCAGCGCACGCATGATGGCTTGCCACGCGGGGCTGCTTTCGGTACTCATCTCCAACGTCCGCGCCAACGCACCGGGGTCATCGCCACCCACTTCTTCAATCGCGTCATGCAGCGCTTGAGTGGGCATCAAGCCAATGCGTTTGCCCACGAGCGTGGCAATGGTGGCAATCAGCGGTTTGGTTGGTTGGATCAACATTTGGCTGTTCTTATATCACGAAGTTGGTCATTTTACAGTATAGTGGTAAACAGATTGCGATGTGCAGTTTGCGAACATTTATAGCTCGGTTTACTATTCATTGTTGGCGTGTCCTTCTAAGATACTTTTATTGAGGAGATTGCCTTGCGCCGCTTTCTAAAACTGTTTGTTCCCCTGCTGGTGTTATGCGCGATTCTGTCGGTGGTCGCCGTGAGCGCACAAGGACGGTTGGTCGCGGGTGACCCACCGATTGCCGCGCTGATTTCGGTGTCGCCGCCGGATAAGGACGGCATTGTCACCATTGCTGGCGCAGCGGGTTCGGTGTTTCCGGCGGCACAGGTTGCCATTCGTAACCTATATACGGGCGATACCGCTTACACGCAAGCAGGCATCACAGGCACATTTTCAACAACGCTTTATGGCCCCGGCAATACGCCTTTCTGGATCAGCCCTGCCACCAACATTCCGACGGAAATCCAAAATCGCCCCGGATCATTACCGGGCGGCCCCGGAACTATAGTATACGGTGAGTTTAAACAAACGCCTACTCAGGCAGGACTATCGACCCAGTTAACGATAGACGGTGATTTTGCCGATTGGGAACGATATTCTACCGCCTCGATCATGACCGATTTTGATCCGGTGGTTTATGCATTTAACAATCGCAATAGCATTTATGTTGCGCTGGCGGGGAATGACATCCCGACTGAATACGCGTTAATGGATGTGCTGTTCAATATTGACGGGACACCGCACAGTGTTTTGCTCGACCCGCGAGGTTCGGGCAGCGGGGTACTCAGCCGCGGCGTGCCGACACTGCGCGAAGTGGGGACGTTCGCGCTGGCGGCCAGCCAGAATACCGCGATTGAAATGCGCTTCCCGCATGACATGTTTACCAACCAGCAGAATCCCTCCATCGACCAATTGCAGTTGCAGCAGATCCGCTTCCTGAACGCGGACGGCAGCGAGTTGGCGATATATCTGGTGCAGCGCGATGTGCCGGTGGTAGATGAGCAGGATGGAATTACCCGTGCGAGCAGTCAGGTGGGCAGTGCGGCGACGACATTCACGCTGTCCGGCACGGTGGGTGGCGGCAGTGCCCGCTGGCAAGCACAGGGGCACATCAACAGCCTGTCGCTGCAAGCTGGCGATACCCTTTCACTTGAACTTGATGTGGCGATGGACGCACCCAACCTGCCGTTGGGCTTGGTGGGGTTGAAGATGCTTGGGCGCTTGCGTTTGCAGCCAGTTTTAGGGGCAGATGGCGCACAGGCGGCGGGTGGTTTGGGGAGCAACAACGGCTGGTCGGATGCTAAAACCGCTTCCGGCCTTGCGATTAGCAACCTGCGCAGCGATTTCCAGATTGCCGAGGTGATTACCCCCGCGAATCAGGTCATCCGGCAGGACGGCTTACTGTTGTTTCCGGTCGACTTCAATATCACGCTGCCGGACGATCTTCCGGCGGGTGTTTACGTGCCGCTGTTCGAAGGTTTGGGGCAGGTGGATGATGGCGACCTGTTTGAATGGGCGGCCAGCAGCCCACTTGGCAATGGTAGCGATGCTGTCGGCACGCCCTACATTCGCTTGCCGTTAACGTTGAGTGTGGGCGCGATACAAGATGGTCATTTGCTATGGACATTGTTCCAAGACGCGCCATCGGACGGCAGTCGTGGGCTGCTGGCGGCGCAGGATCAGGCAGTTTATGCGCTGTCCAATCGTGTTCACTTCGATAACCCGACGTACATCTTGCCGAAAGGGCGGGGTGATGCCAACACGCCGATTGCCTATCCGCTTGAGCCGTACATGCTGAACCAGATGCCGAACCAGTATGCATTTAGTGATGCGCCGCTGATTCCCTTTCTAATGCCCGGTGGGCGGTTGAGCGTGCGGGTGACGCGGCCAGACGGGCAGGTAGATGATCTGGGCAGCAGCCCCCTCATGCAGAATGTGCTGTCGACCGCTGCGCTGGATGAGCGGGTGCGGTTTGGTGAGCAGTCGCCGGTGGATGTTTATCGCCTGACAACCTTGAATAGCAGTTTTACCTCATATATATTCCAGCAGTACGGTGATTACCGGATTGAGATGAACGGCAATCTTGAGGATATCTGGGGGCGCCGCTACACGGGTGGTGGTACCTACAATGTCGTTATTGCCGAACCGTTGGATTTGCTGCCGGGGGTGCTGCCCGGTACGCCGTTTGAAGTCGGGAATGCTTTTAACGCAGGTTTGCACATTCTGCCCGGTGTAGCGGCGGATATCACGATTACCGCGCGGATTTACCCGTTGGATGGCAGCGCCTCGATTGAGCATGTGATTACCGGACAAGCCAACAGCGGCGGTATCTTCGCGCCAGCGGGTGAGTCGTTCACGCTAGATAAAGCGGGCGAATATGTGGTGGATTATGAGGTGCGCTACACCGATGCCGACAACCGCTTGTGGGCTGGCAGCTTGCGCACGGCGGGGGTGATCGCTACACCCAACCGCGAACTGATCGCCCACGGGCAGCGCGGGGTGGATGGATTGACGACCGTACCGCGACCAGCGTGGTTTACGCTGTCGCAGTACGCGCCGAAAGCCCAAGTTCATATGAATGTTCCTTACTATTCAGGTGACGTATTGTGGATACCGGATGGACGCACCAGCCAATTGAACCCGATAGTGAACCTGCAAGATCGCGCCAGCGCTTATGCGTCGTGGTTAGTTGACAACGCGGGTTCATATACGGCGCCAGATGGCACACCACTCAGCCAATTGGTGACGGAGCAATCGCTGCCAGCGGTACTGCTCCCTGCTGCGGATTCACCGTATGCAGTGGGCTTCCAACCGGAGGCTGCACCCAACCGTGCCTATAGTTATATGAGCGTCATTACACCGTCGGTCAGCGCACGCCAGTTCGTACAGGGTGGCACGGATGGCGGTTTGTCGTTCGCTTTTGACGCGGATGATCCTTATAACGGGCAGCAGGGCGCTGGGTTAAACGGCAGCCGCCCCGGTGATTACTTTTTCGTGTTCGGTGGCGCGGTGGTGGATAACAAAGCTGCCAGTCTGCGCAGCGCCTCGATCTATGCATCGTTGGCGATTGTGATTGATCCGCGTTCGGACGCGCTCGGTGCACGGGTTTACCCGCCGTATCGGGGGCAGGCAGGTGGTGGCACGGGCGGTCCACTACTGACCACTGGAAACCAGCAGATTGATATGTTTTTCCACCCGACTGCCGTGCGCCCCGGTGATGTGCTGCGGGTGGGTGATACCTTCTCGCTGGCGGGGCAGGTCGCGCCGACTTTGGCTTCGCAGGTGACGGTCACTGTGACCGCGCAGGATGGCAGTGTCGTGCGGCAGTTCAGCGGCCTCGCTAACGCCATCGGTTATTTTTACGATCCAAGTAATGATTTCAAACTGGCATCTCCCGGTGTCTATACGGTTACGGTCGCTATTCAGCACAATGGCCTGACTTCGGTGGGTGTGATTGAACCCCCTGCGCCGACCGGTGGCGTGCTGGGGACGACTGGCGGAAGCTTTAACATCTACGTGCTGCCTGCCGAAAGCGAACCGCTGCCGTGGAGCGACAACCGTACCGACTTCGATATTCCGCCCGCGCTGCCGTATAACTTCCGCTTCAGCGTTCCGCAGGATTGGCAGGGTGTGCAGATTTACCATACACTCAGTATTCCGTCGCAGGTGCTGGAACAAGGGTTGCTGCGGCCTGCTGGTGCCACCTTGAGCTACCAATACAGCCCATCTGTCCTTGGTAAAACCTTCCCACGATTGGAAAACGGCGAGCAAGGTTCTGGCGCATCTGCGGGCGATACGATTACGCTGACGATTGTTATGAGCGGAACAGATGCTGCGGGAACACCGCAAATCCGCACCCGTACTTTTACCATCGCTTTTGACCGTCTGTTTACCTTTGGATGATAAGTATGATTAACCTGAAGTTGACCAGACGAATTTCGACCCTGCTCACGGTTGGAGTGCTGTTGATCGTGTGTGGCAGCCTGTGGTTGGCGATTCCCGCCGCTTCGATTCTTGCCCAGCCACAGCCCACGCCTTTCCCGCTGTACGCACTGCCGGATTCGCGGTTGGCAGCACCGCTGTCGTCCGGTACGCTGGCGCTTGGCAAAGACAACCGGACGCTGGTTGCCGCGAACACGTTTAATAACTCGATTTCGGTCATTGCTTTACCATCTGCCCGTTTGGTGGTCGAAATTCCGGTAGGGAATGATCCACGCTCGGTCGCCCTGACGGCGGATGGTTTACGCGCCGTAACCGCTAACCGTGCCGATGGAACACTGTCGGTGGTAGAGTTAGCCACGCAGGCGGTGACGACCATTCCGGTGGGCGGTGTCTACCCTTACGGGCTGGTGGTCGATGACGCGGATATTGCGTATGTCTCGCTGCAAGGCAGCAACGCGATTGCGGTGGTTGACCTCAAAGTTCCGGCGGTGTTGGAAACGATTGCGGTTCCTGACTCGCCTGCTGGTTTGGCGCTGCTGGGCGATTTCCTATACGTCACCCACTTTTGGAGTGGGAATGTCAGCATGATTTATCTGCCGGAGTCGCGGGTTGCCCAAACGATTACGACAGGGTTGGACACCTCGATTTCGTCAGCGATTGAATTGGATGTGACACGAGGTTTGGCCTATCTGCCACAAACCCGCAGCAACGCCCAGAACATGGCGCTGACCTATGACACGACTGTTTTCCCGGTTATCAACCGCATCGACCTGCGCAACCTTGATGTGCAGCGTGAAAGTCGCCTCGCCCTCGATACAGCAGATCAGCCGGTCAACATGCCGTTCGCAGTCGCGCTCGACCGCTTCCGCCAGTGGATTTATGTGGCGAATGCGGGGAGCAATGATATTTCGGTGGTGGATGTGAACACGGGTGTGCGGCGTGGGCATATCGCTGTTGGATCAAGCCCGCGCGGGCTGCTGCTCAACCGCGATAACAGCATTTTGTATGTGAATAATGCGTTGGAAGGTTCGCTGTCGATTATCGAAACTCGTAACCTAACGGTGGTGGATAAGCTGTTCATCAGCGATTTTAACCTGTCGGTCGATACGATTGTCGCGGCACAATTATTTTACGGTGCGGTTGATCGTCGCATGGCGTTCGGTAATTGGATAAGCTGTGCCAATTGCCATTTTGATGGGATGTCTGATGGGCTCGTGTGGCAGGGCATCGCCGATGGTCCGCGTAACACACCCGTGCTGTATAACTTGCTGGAAACCTCACCCTATAATTGGTCAGCGACATGGGATGAACTGGCGGATGCGGACATCAAGATTCGCCAATTGCAAGGCGGTATGGGGTTAATTACCAGCCAGCCGCTTTCAGCACCGCTCGGCAGCCCACATGCGGGTCTATCGCTCGATCTTGACTCACTGACAGCTTACATCGCCACCTTTACTGGCCCGACGGTGATACCGGCTGCCAGCCCTGCGATCCTGAGCCGTGGAGCCGAGGTATTTAACGAGCAGGAATGCGGCACCTGTCATTCGGGTACGGCGGGAACAGATTTCCTGACGCATGATGTTGGCACAGGGTTGTCTACGGCTGAAAAGGCGGGAACTGCATTTGATACGCCGTCCTTACGCTGGTTAGCGGGCAGCGCTCCTTACTTCCATGATGGTTCTGCTGCATCGCTGCATGACGTGTTTATGCTATCCGGCGCGCACCAACTCATCCGCACCGTGCCGTTGGAAGATATTGATGCACTGGTAGCCTATTTGCTGTCGCTGCCGCAAAATTAGTCCGTTAGGAGTGGGACTTGTTGAGATGGGTAATTTGCGTCACCATTGTGGTCGTTATCAATCGTTTCAGTAGAAGGTTTATCCATGCCTCGCGATATTTCAATTACGTATATGAGTGGCCCGCTGGACGGCAAAACGTTGAATTTTGCCCAGCCGGAAGTGGGTGATGAATCCGTTTTGCTCATCGGTAGGCGTGAAGGATGCGATATTCACCTGCACTTCGACAGCCAGGCGTCGCGTATTCATGCCAAAGTGGGCATTATGTCCATTCCGGTCACGGCTTCCGAGTCGGTTGAAAACCCGTATATGCTGGGCTTCTGGTTGGAAGATGGCAGCAGCCGCAATGGCACGTTTGTGGAAAAGGATAGCAACCGTATCAAGGGTCGTTTGAGCTTGCGCCCTGGTACGTTGTTCCGTGTTGGTCGCACATGGCTGCGGCTGGATGTTCCGCTGACCTATGACGCCGACAGTGACGAATCGCGTCCCTAATTTGACCGTAACACGAATAGAAAACGGCGAGTCATTGACTCGCCGTTTTCTATTCGTGCTGGTTTATGAACTCACGGATCGAAACCACACTGACCGTTCGTTATTTTGCAGGTTGCAAGCACAGTGGTGCCCCGCCGTATTTCGAAGGTTGCGGCTGAGTCATCACTGACCCACGGTAAGCGCGTAATCGAGATCTGCCGCCACGCTTGAACGAAGTCGCAGTAATCCGGCTTGGTATCGCTTGCCGAGAGGAAGCGGTCATTGCGCAGCACCTGTAAACAGTCACCTGCTGGCAGGGCTGTTATTGGTCGGTTGCTGATGGCTGCCCATTCACTCGTGCCGTATTCAACCGTCCTTCCAGCAGCGGTGGTTTGCACAAAGCGCAGGTTGCCCACGTTAACCGGTACTTTGCTCTGGTTAAACAGTGTCAATACCTGATCGTCGTAACGCAGTAGTACTTTACTCGGCGCGGTTGGGCTGGCGTTCGGTGTTACGTCGCCGATGCTCACAGTTGGTATGAATGTTTCAGTCGCGGTCGCAATTTCGGCGGTAGCGGTGGCTTCTTCAACCAGCAGTGGGGTGACGGTCGTACTTTCGCCGCTGGCGGTTGTTGTAATTTCGAGGGTGGATTCATCCGTTGTTGTAGCGGCTTCCGTGGTCGGTTCGGCTGTTAGCGCTTCGGTCGCCTCGTCGGTGACGGCTGCCGCGATGGTGGTGGCATTACCTGCTGCCCCTGTTCCGGTGGCGAGGAGGGCGGTGCGGGTTTGGTTATCGGTAATGACGAGATTACTGTTGTTGGACAGCATAAATAAGCCCGCGACGAGCGCAATTAAGATCACTGCAACCGGAATGGCGGCCTGTCGTAACTGCTTGTTAATGCGGCTCTGCTTCTGCTTTGCCGCGCGTTCTGCCTGTGCCGCAATGATGGCGCTGCGGGTGCTGGCGGAGGCTTTCGAGTCAGTGACAGTTGGTGAATCCGGCAGGGCGATGGCGGGCGGGTAGATACTGGTTTCGAAGCCCTGTGGCGCTTTTACCGGCTCAACCTCGGTAGTCGCTTTAGTCTCATCCACAACTGCTGTGCCGACACCCGCAGGTTTGCTTACAGGCGTAGCGAGTGGCGCGGTTTTGAGCGGCATCTTGGTGGTCGAGTCGCCAGTATCAAAAACACCCATCGCCTTTTCGAGCGCCTTAAGCATTTCGGCGCAGGTGGTAAAACGCTTCTTGGGGTCTTTATCCAGCGCTTGAATCACCACGCGGTCAATCTGCGGCGATAGGCTGGCATTGATGCGGCTGGGCGGCGGCGGTGGGTCGGTCAGGTGCTTCATCGCGACTGCCATCGCTGATGGATCATCAAATGGGACGCGGTTGGTAAGCATTTCGAAGAGGACAATACCCAGCGAGTATATGTCGCTCTGCGCAACTGCCTGCGCCGAGTTCACCGCTTGCTCCGGCGCGACGTAATGGGCGCTCCCGAAGGTGTTGCCGATGGTGCCTTCGGGGACGCTCAGGGCGAGGCCGAAATCGGTGAGGATGGCTTTACCCGCTGCCGTCACCATGATATTCGACGGCTTAATGTCGCGGTGAATGACCCCTTCGCTGTGGGCGTAATCCAGCGCCGCGCCAATATCGCGGATGATATTGCGGACTTCGGTGCCGCTCATGCGGGTGCCGTTGCGGTCGTGCGTTTTAATGATGTTGCGCAGGTCACGCCCTTCGATGAAGCTCATCGCCATGTAGTAGAGCGTATCGACCTGATCAAACTGGTAGATGCCGACGATGTTGGGGTGGTTCAGCCGTGCTACAGCCCGTGCCTCGCCTTGAAAGCGTTTGCGATATTCAGCCTCATCTTCACGGATGGAACTGGCATCAATCACCTTGACGGCGGCATAACGGTTGAGCTTTTTATCCAGCCCCCGGTATACCCTCGCCATCCCACCTTGTCCGAGGATATCTACAATCAGATAGTCGCCGAGTTTTTTGCCAATGATTGGGTCGCTGCTCATGAATATCCTGCTGTACCTGCTAGAACTGGGTTAAGCACTGATGATTTCCAGTTGTCGATGAATATGGTGCTATCCCGTTTAATAATGCGATGCATAATCAAACTATCATCTAGAATCTATGCTACAACGAAAGAAGCCATTTTTCTAATAAAGTTTGCAACAATTTCATGGTCGGCTATCATGCGGTATACTTTTGTATACAATGTCGCAAATGGCTTTCAAACTACTTTGTGGTATCGTGCTTACGTTGGCCTAAACGCAACTATATAAAAGGATATGTGAAGCTTGACCCCTTCACCGGATATTCCCGAAAAAGAAATACGCGAACGCTGCTCTGAAATACTCAGTCAGGCAGCGGAAGAAGCCCGCCGCCTCGACCATAATTATATCGGTGTCGAGCATTTGTTCATGGCGTTGACCCGCAATGAACGCAGCCTGACCACTATTCTCATCCGGCGCGCTGGCCTTGACCCGCGCTTCGTCCGTAACGAAATTCGCAAGGAAGTTGGCACGGGCGATTCGAAGGTTGGCGATGTGCTGCCGATGACACCCCGCGCCGAGTTGGTGCTGGCGCTGACCATCTTCCTTTCTGACCGTGACGAAGAAGGCACGGGGCAGGTGGAGGAAATTCACCTGCTGGTCGCCATCTTGCAAGAAGGTGAAAGCATTCCGGTTCGCAAGTTGACCGAGATGGGCTTTGACCTCAACCTGTGGTTACAGCGCTTGGTGTTGGAAGCCGACTCGCTCAAGAACGACCCGCTGAATGTTGATAACGAAAACGGTATGCTGTTGGATTTACCGAATATCCCCAGTGATGAGTTTGACTTTGATGACGATGACGAAATTTCCGGTGAGAAAGTGCGCGACCCTGCCCGTGTGCCGACCCCGCTGCTCGATAAATACGGGCGTGACCTGACTGCCCAAGCCACCACCGGCAAGATTGGCCCTGCCATCGCCCGCGAGAGTGAAATTCGCTCTTTAGCGCGGACGTTGGCACGTAACAAGAAGAATAATCCGCTGCTTCTCGGTGACGCGGGTGTGGGTAAAACGGCTGTGGTTGAAGGCTTGGCTTATGCCATCGCTACCGGAACGGCTGCCAAGTCACTCTTGCACCGCCGCATCGTGCAAATCGAAATCGGTACGCTGGTCGCAGGGACGAGCTTGCGCGGGCAGTTCGAAGAACGGCTCATCGGCATCGTTGATGAGGTCAAACACGCCGGTAACGTCATCATGTTCATCGACGAAATTCACACTATCGTCGGCGCGGGTGATACGATTGACAGCAACTTGGATGCCGCTAACATCCTCAAGCCCGCTCTCGCCCGTGGCGACCTCATGTGCATTGGCGCGACTACCCACGAAGAATATAGGCGTGCCATCGCGGCTGATCCAGCGCTCGACCGCCGTTTCCGCACCATCGACATTGAAGAACCGAGTCAAGCTGATACTAAGCTGATTTTGCAGGGGCAAAAGGCTAAACTGGAAGAACATCATGGTGTCATCATTAACTCGGAAACCTTGGATGCCGCTATCAATTTATCAGTACGTTTCCTACCTGACCGCCGCCTGCCAGATAAAGCGCTCGACCTGCTCGATGAAGCCTGTACCCGCGTCATCATCCGCACCCTATCGCCCGATGAAAACGAAAGCGGTATCCCTGAGGTCGAGGTAGAGAATGTCGCCGCTGTCCTTTCCGATTGGACAGGTATTCCCGTTACTGAACTGACCAAAGATGAGAAGCGCCGCCTTGTGGGGTTGGAAGATTCGCTGCGCGAGCGTGTTGTCGGGCAAGACCCCGCCGTGCAAACCGTTGCCGAGGCCATCAAAACAGCACGGGCAGGGTTGGGTAACCCCCAGCGGCCAATTGGTGTGTTCCTGTTCTTGGGGCCGTCTGGTGTGGGTAAAACGGAACTCGCGCGGGCATTGGCTGCCTTCCTGTTCGGCAGCGATGATGCCATGCTGCGCTTGGATATGTCCGAGTTCCACGACTCGCACACCGTCGCCCGTTTGATCGGTGCGCCACCCGGCTATAAAGACACCCAGCGCGGTGGTCAGTTGACTGATGGCCTGCGCCGCCGCCCGTACAGCGTCGTACTGCTGGATGAAGTCGAGAAGGCCGCGCCGGAAGTCTTTGACGTATTCTTGCAGGTGTTTGACGAAGGCCGCTTGAGCGATGCCCACGGTCGGCATGTCGATGCCCGTCACTCGGTATTCATCATGACCAGTAATATCGGTACGGAAGAAACCGGTAAATCGTTGGGCTTCACCAGCGGCGGCGAGCCTCCACTGCCGGATTACAGTGCTTACCTCAAACGCTTCTTCCGACCGGAATTCCTCAATCGTATCGACGAAGTGATTACCTTCCGACCACTGTATCCCGCCGCGCTCGGTGGTATTTTAGAATTGAAACTGACTGAACTTTACGACCGTTTGGCAAAACAAAAACTCAAATTGGAACTCACCGACGATGCGCGGGCACTCATTTTGGAAAAAGGTTACGATGTGGTCAGCGGCGCTCGTCCGCTAGCACGCGCCATTGAACGTCTCGTCACGCGCCCGATTAGCGCTAAAATTGTCGAGGATGCCTTTCAACCCGGCGATATTGTCGTCGCCTCTGCCGATGGCGAACGTTTGAAGTTTGAGGCGAAGATCAAACAGGGATAATAGGGTGAGTTCGGAGTTGGCTATGTCGCGGTCATTGCACATAGGCGTTTGCCAGATGGATGCAGCCCCGGCTCCTGCCGCGCATCGGTTGGCGAGGGCGGCTGTGCTGGCTGAAACGGCAGCGAAACAAGGCGCACAGATTGTCCTACTCCCTGAATTGTTCAATTCGGGTTATGTGTACGATAACTCGAATTACACCGCCGCTGAAACCCTACAAGGCCCAACACTTCAATGGATGAAGGCGCAGGCAGCGTATCACAATATTTACCTGATAGGTTCACTTTTTCTGCGGGATGATAACGATATTTATAATGCCGCATTTCTCATCGCGCCCGACGGTACACAATGGCGCTATGATAAAAACTACCCGTGGTTGTACGAACGGGCTTATTTTCGTGGTCGCCGGAATATCACCATTGCCGATACACCTTTAGGGAAATTGGGTATCCTCATCTGTTGGGATGCGGCTCATGCGGAACTGTGGCAGCAATATGCCGGTCAGGTGGATGTCATGCTGGTCATTAGCTGCCCACCCAGAATGAGTCACCATGATCTCGTATTTCCTGATGGCAGAAAAGTCAATTTTCAAGAATTGAATCCCGGTGTTGATTCCGAATTTCCGGTGCGTGATATTGAATTGCGTGCCGAATGGATGGGTGTTCCGGTTGCGGCAACGACAGGGGCTGGATCTTTTAAAAGTGGGATGCCAGCACCGAATGTGGTCGCCCGTTTGGCTGTTTTTCGTCGCCCGGACTTGTGGCGTAAAGCCCCGGATGCTGTCATGGAAGCAGATTATTATCGGGAGACAAAAATTGTTGATGCCTCTGGACAGGTTGTAGCGCGTATTGAACAGGACGGGGATGGGGTATTGGTTGCTGCTGTAACCTGTGCTGATGCACCTCCACAGCCCCGCACCCCTCAACCACCTATGCATACGCACCCGCTGGCCTATTTTGCTGCCGATACCCTATCCAAGTTGTTGTTATCACCGGTGTATCGCGCACAGCTTAAGCACGCAATGCCTGATGCCTAAACATCTGCCTCGCTGAGCCGCTTCACGATGTATTTTACAAACAACAAGGTGTTAAGGGGCGTTTGTAATTCTTATTTAGGGTATCCTATAGCTAAAGACCGAAAGCCAAAGACCGATATTACTCATGAATATTCCCCAGACGAATCGCCGGCCTGCCGAACTCAGCACGGATGAAACCGATAACCTGCTGAAGAAACGACACCCGCAAGATACGATTGATTACTTTGCCACCGACCCTAATTCCGAAATCCGGCAGTTGGGCCGGTTGGCGCTGCGCCGTAACGATCTGAATGACCTGTTCGCGCTTGGTGATTTGTGTGCCATGCGCTCGGTGACTGATGATGGCCGTTTGATGGTGTTTTATGTGGGCAAAACCGTTATCGCTTACCAGAAAGCGGTGCGCCTCGCAGATGACGACCTCGACCTCGCGCAGGCTCGCCGTGCCGTGCGTAATTTTATCGACTTCGTGGTGACTACGGCGCAGATCAGCCACTCGCGCCGTAACATCGCCGTAGCGTTGTGGGCGCTTGCCGAAAATGAAGATACTTCCGAGACACTTCGCCATGAGGATGAGGGTCTCATACAAGAACTGCTCGATCTTTACCGTGAAGAATCACCAACGAGCCCTATAAAAGCTGCGATGTCGATTACTTCCGACGAAATTTTGGACGACTCGTTCGCGTTGGATGATTCATTCGACAGTCGCACTAACCACGAATACCCGATCATCGGCACGATTCGCACAACCGAAGACCTGACCGTTGTCGCTATATCTGATCTTTCGGAAACCATCAGCGATCTTTCACAAACGATTGCTGATTACGAGGTACTGCCTTCGACGGGCGGGTTGTCTGATACCGAGTTTATGTCTCAGAGCGAAACGCATTTGGAGCATACCGCTTTAGACTCGCTTGACTCGTTCGCGAAAGATCAGTTGAACGCCAGCCGCCAGCTTACCGAGATGCCTGCGGCACGCCCGCGTGATGACGGCGATGAATTTGGCCCCGGCGACTGGATACAAAATCGCTATGAAGTGATTGATGTTAAGCGCGGGGGTATGGGTGTCGTGTACCTTGGTTACGACAGCCAGCAAAAAGAACCGGTCGCCATCAAAACTTTCCAAAGCCGCTTTTTGGATAACGAACGTGCTGTTACCCGCTTCAACCACGAGGCGACGACATGGATTATGCTGGAAAAGCACCGTTACATTGTGCAAGCGCGGCGTGTGGAAACGATAGCCGACCGTCCGCATATCATCCTTGAACACATCAGCGGGCCGGAAGGCATGGGGCCAGACCTCCGCAGTTGGATCGACCGCAAACGGTTGGATTTGCCGCAGTCGATGGAGTTCGGCTTGCACATCGCATTAGGGATGCAGCACGCCACTCAGCGAGTCCCCGGTCTCGTCCACCGCGACTTGAAACCAGCGAACATTCTCGTCACCCACGATGCCATCGCCAAGATTACCGATTTTGGACTTGTGCGCTCGCTCGAATTTACGGATGTGCCGCTGCCGGGGAATGATGTCGAGATGGAAAATAGCGGGCGGCGTAACCCGAACAATCGCCTTACCCGCTTCGGCGCGATTGTCGGTACCGCGCCCTATATGTCACCCGAACAATGTGAAGCCAAAGATGTTGACCTGCGTGCTGATATTTATGCTTTTGGCTGCATCCTCTACGAAATGCTGACCGGTCAGCAAATCTTCAAAGAGAAACGGTTTAGCGCGTGGAAACAAGCGCACCTGAACCAGAAACCGGCCTTCGACTCGCATTTCGAGCGTCAACTGCCCTTGCGTTTGCAGCAATTGGTGATGGCCTGTCTCGAAAAGCTGCCGGAAAACCGTCCTGCTAATTGGGGCGTGATTGTTGATGACCTCGCCGTAATTTTTGAGGATGTGACCGGACAAAAGGCCACGTTGGAAATTACCGGCCCTGAGATGCAGGTGCACGAACTCATCGACAAAGGTTATTCGCTGACCGAACTGCATCGTATGGATGAAGCCCTCGCCGCTTACGACCGTGCGATTGCGCTGCAAGAGGATAACGCGCTGGCGTGGGCGCGGAAGGGGCGGGCGCTGCGGTTGATGGAACGCAACGAGGATGCGCTCGCCGCTTATGACCGTGCGCTGGAAATTATGCCGCGTTATGGCTTCGCGTTGCGTGGCAAAGGTTTGGTGCTGGAGCGCATGGGCGAGCTGGAAGCCGCACTCGCCAGTTATGAACAGGCGACCAACATCAAACCGAATGAAGTTTGGAATTGGTACAATCAAGCTGACGTGATGCAAAGCCTGAACCGCTATGAGGAAGCCATCCCCTTACTCAAGCACGCCCTCGACATTGACCCCGAACATCATAACAGTTGGGGCAAGCTGGGGCAGGTTTACCGCTTGATGGGGCAGCAGGAAGAAGCCGTTTACGCCTACGAAAAAGCCATCGACTACGAGCCGGATTACGCATGGGCGCACAACGGTCGTGGCTTGGCGATGAAGTCGCTCGGTCGCTATGCCGATGCACTCGTCAGCTTCCGCAAGGCGACCCAGTACCAACCGGATGTCGTCTGGCACTGGTATAACCTCACCGAAATGCTGGTGGAACTCGGTCAGTACGAGGACGCTCTTGGCCCCGCTACGCAGGCTACCCGCACCGACCCCACTCACGCCTTTAGCTGGGCGAAGCTGGGACAGGTACTGCGCCACCTTGGTCAAAATATGGACGCGATGCAAGCTTATGACCGCGCTATCCAACTCCAGCCCGACTACAGTTGGGCGATCAACGGCAAGGGTATCGTACTGGAACGCATGGGGCGCTTGGAAGACGCACTGAACTGCTATAACCGCGCCGCCCAGATTCAGGACGATTACGTCTGGCACTGCTGGTACAATCAGGGCAACGTCCTCTCGCTGATGGGGCGCTATGCCGAGGCCATTCCGATACTGGAAAGGGTCACGCAGGTGATGCCTGCCCACGCCCAGAGTTGGGCACGGATGGGCAACGCGCTCCGCAACCTCAAGCAGCCGGAAGCCGCCCTCAAATCACTGCAACAAGCTACGCTGCTCGACCCCAAATACACATGGGCGTGGAACGAAACGGGCATCACGCTCGAACATTTGGGTCGTTTGGATGACGCTTTGAGCGCCTACCAGAAGGCAGGGCTGGCCGCGCCTAAAGACTCGTTCTATATGATGCAGCAGGCCGACATTCTCATCCAGCAGGGCAACAACCAGAAAGCGCTGGATTTACTCACGCAGGCGCTCAAGATCGAACCGTCGAATTCGCGCATGTGGGCGAAGCACGGGCAAATGCTGCGCCGCCTCAACCGCTTGGATGAAGCGCTCAAGAGCTATACCCACGCCGTCGATCTCGACCCCAAATATGGTTGGGCGTGGAACGGGCGCGGCCTGACGCTCAGCGCCATGAACCGCCACGAGGACGCGCTCAAGTCCTTCCGCTCCGCCACCGACTCCGGCGAACAGGATGCGTGGTATTGGTACAACCTCGGCGATGAATTGGTGACGCTCAACCGTTTTGCCGACTCGCTGCCCATTCTCGACCGCGCGTTGTCGCTCAACCCTAAACATACCGAAAGCTGGGCCAAGCGTGGGCAGGCGCTCCGCCGTTTGAACCGCCATGCCGAAGCCCTCGACGCTTACGATGAAGCATTGGTCGTCAACCCGCATTATGCGTGGGCGTGGAATGGGCGCGGCCTCGCCCTCGAAAACTTGGGACGGCGCGAAGAAGCCCTCGCTAGTTACGAACGTTCCATCGAGGAAGACCCGCGTGTGATCTGGTACTACACCAACCAGATTGACGTGCTGCTCGATATGGGACGCAAAAACGATGCCATGAAAGTTGCCGACCGTGCCGCCAGTGCGATGCCCCGTAATGCTGTCGCATGGGCACGCAAAGGGCAGGTGCAGCGCCGCCTGAGCAACTACGAAGGCGCCTTGGAAAGTTACCTGAAGGCACTCGAAATCGACCCGACCTACGCGTGGGCATGGAATGGCAAAGGCTTGGCGCTGGCAGGGCTGGCACGCTGGCCGGAAGCCATTACCGCCTACGAAAAAGCCGTCACCCACAATATGAACGATCTGTGGTTCTGGAATAATTATGGCGAGGCATTGATGGCGGTCAAAGACTATGCTAGGGCGGTGGATGCATATACCCGCGCTGCAAGTATCGACCCGCGCCATGAAGTGACCCGCCAGCGCTTGAAGCAAGCACAAGATCTACTGGGCGAATAACAACGATACAAGGATATACCGATGATGGTTGCGGATACGGTTGCTCGTTCGGGCGGTAATGCGTTTTTTCGCGGCGCGGGCATTGTCCTGCTGGCCTTCGCGGCGGTTTTTCTCGTCGTGGGTATCATCTTGCGCCCCGTCATGCCGTCGTTTGTCCATGCGGTGATTGACGGGGTTTATGATGGGTTGCTCTGTGGCGCAGATGAGACCTATCGACAAGACCCGTTTTTGCGTGGGGCGCTGCGCCGGAATATCGTCGGCAATGGTGACGCATGGTGTGAAGATTCGGCAGGGCAGCGGCGTGATATTTCCTACAGTGAATTGAATGTCGCCATCGCTTTATTCACACTGCCAGCCGTCGGCGGCATGTTTTTATTGATCCGTGGCGCTGCAAACCTTCCTGTCAAATCATCGTCGTCCACTTTCACCAGCAGCGTTGGCGGCGACTTGAGCAGCCGCTTACAGGAGTTGCAGAATGCCTATGATAAAGGACTCATTACCGGGGCGGAATATCAACAGACGCGGGCAAATTTGTTGAAACAAATGGAAAAGTAAAAGCTCAATGTTAATTTTGTTGCATTAAACCTTCGTCAACATTAGATTTAACACTTGCAAAATTGTATCAACCTTCGGTATATTTATCATGTGCATAAGCAATATTCTATCGAGATGCCACCGTGAAAGCTATGACTGTTAGCCCTGCAATGCAAGAATATCTGGCCGAAGCCTATCGTTTGGCTTACTACCAGAATGATAACCCGTATATTTCCACCTCGGATTTAGCCGAAGTGCTGCATGTCTCCGCCCCTGCGGTCACGCGCATGGTGCAGCGCCTCAAATCCGGCGGTTATCTTGAACACGAACCTTATAAGGGCATATACCTGACCGAAACCGGTGAGCGTGAAGCCTTATTGAACATTCGCCGCCACCGTTTGGTTGAACGCTTCCTTGTGGATGTCATGCAGTTCGGTTGGCACGAAGTCCACGACGATGCCGATACACTCGGCGCGTTGGTGGGGGATGAAGTCGTCGCCCGTATGGAAAAGATGGCGGGTTTCCCGCGTCGCTGCCCGCATGGCGAACCCATCCCCACCGCCGAAGGCAAAATGCCGCGCATCCATGACGAGCCATTGAGCAATAAGCAGGCTGGCACCGATTGGGTCATCAGCCGCGTCGCCACCCACGATGCCGACAAATTGCAATATCTCGGTTCGCTCGGCCTGATTCCCGGCACACGCCTGCACCTGACCGAACGCGCCCCCTTTAACGGCCCGCTTCAGCTCACGGTGGATGGCAAGCCGCTGGTCATCGGTCACGAACTCGCGGGTGTCCTCCGCGTCAGCACCGAAGCCGAATTCAACGTGGCGTAAAAGTCGGTAGTCATTAGTCGATAAATCGAAAGGGCAGCACGCGCTGCTCTTTTTGTTTTAATCGACTTTTACGATTTCTTTAGGTTTCCATACCGGACTCCATGCATACGGAAGAACATTCGGTATTTTATGACGGCTGCCATCATACAAATCCATCACATAAATACCTGACTCATCTCCTTTGTCTAATCGAAATGTCAAAAAACAGCTATCGGGCGACCAGCTTGGCGCAGCATCATATCCGAATGTCTCGCGGTCAGCGATTTGGCGTAAATTACTTCCATCTCGATTAACAACATATGCACCCGAATCTGACTGAATACTAAAATATTGACCATTTGGTGACCAACGGAAATCAGTTACTGTATGAAACACCATGTCATCGTTATCTTCCAAATGCATGAAAATTTCATCTAAACCATCCTTTTCGATCCAAATTTGGAGATTTGCTCCTGAATTGGGGACATATCCGAATGATTCACCATTGGGTGACCATCTTACAGTGAGTTCCCAACGCGGATCAGAGGTCATTTGCCGAAGGTTCGCTCCGTTAGGCTTCATTAACCAAATATCAAAAGGCCCGCTGCGGGTTGTGATGTAAGCAATATAACGTCCATCCGGTGACCACGCTGGATGGTAGTCACCTCTTGGATTTGCGGTAAGTTGAGTACTTGCCTTTGTTTCGATATTCAATCGGTAAATGTGATAATTATTTGTAAACGCGATTTGCTTACCATCTGGTGACCAATCAATATCCTCAATATTTGCGTCAACTAAAGCTGAGACGGTTTGTTTGTCCGTACCATCGACATTAATCTTGTAGATCTGCTGTGCACTATTTTCATTGGATACATACGCGATTGTCCCCAATGGTTCGCTATCTTTGCATCGTTCCTCCACCGGCCACCCTGCATCTGGTTCAGCAGTCGCTTCCTGTGCGTAGGTTGGTGCATAGATCACGCATAAGCAGAGTAGGACAGCCAGCAGCGAAAATAGTTTATGCATCGTAAAATGCTCTGATTAAATGGGCTAATAATCTCAGCCTATCATGACTTCTCATTTCCCAACCTGACGCTTCATCCACGACTGTCCATCTCTGCGTCTTTGCTTCTTAGCACCTTTGCGTTAAAGGTCTTTGTTTGAATCTACAAACCTTGTCTACCAAATTCCAACCATCTGCCAATCTTCTTAACACGCCCACTCCCTCGGAATGGTTAGCGCCAATACCCCTTAAAAGCGACCAAATGTTCTTCCAAATGGTCACCCTAAACGCTCCTATTTCAACTATGCTATTCAAAGGATTGCGCTTAGGTATTTGCTCCCTTCCCTATTACTATGGGGAAGGGTTGGGGATGGGGTCTCCGCCGCACCTTAATA
>JAPUDW010000124.1 GCA_027492915.1 Bacteroidota bacterium
GGTTATCGGTATAGGCCCCACACATCAGCTCGATATAAGGCCCATCCTCGTCGGTCAAATGGCGATCCCATGTTTGTCCAAAATCACCATTCCCCCATGTCCACTGTTTCTTGCCGGGAACAACGTGGTGATTGGCTATGTGCAGCATTCCGGCCTGTGGTGCTTCGTCATAGCAGCCTACAAAGTCGAAATCGGAGTGGTATGCCATGTAAGAAGTCGGAACAGGGATATTCTTATAGCGAGAAATATCAGTGCCGGGGGAGTAATCCATTTTGTAGTAGGTTCCCGTTGCAATCGGGAAGCTGGATACGTCACGCTTACCGTGATCCATCACTGCATAGACATCCGGCGGGAAAACTGATTGATAGGTATCGTTCACATGTACAGCAGGGTTTGCCCACCACAGAAATGTTTGTGGGAAGTCGGTGCGGTTATAGAGCTGGACGTTGATCTCAAGATAGGCACGGTCGGGATGCAAGGTGAAGCCCGCCATGCCCTTGGTGCGGAACATGCGCTCAATTTCGCTGAACCATACCGTTTTGCTGCCATCAGCGTTTTCTTGCAGCCGGTAATGTACCGGTTCGAAGGTGCTTGGGCGGTGATGCTGCGGCCAGTTAAATTCGATGCCGCCGGAAATCCACGGGCCGGTTAGCCCCACGAGGGCAGGCTTGATGACGCGATTGTAGTAGATAAAGTGATAGTTATTAGTTTTGTCCAACGCCATTTGAACGCGGCCACCAAGTTCAGGCAAAAGCATGATTTTGAGATAGCGATTTTCGAGGAAGATGGCCTTATATTCACGATCTTCTTTCTCGTCAAACACCTGCTCGATAATCGGGTGAGGATAAACAACACCGCTGCTTCCCTGATAAACGCGCTTCTCCAAAAACATCGGGTTTTTATCAGGCTTGCCTACACCATACGTAGGGATCGTAACCTGTTCTTCCCACATCTGGACAGCATGATTTGATAGTCCCATCAAGACCACTCCTTGAAGAAACGCGGTTCAGCCCGCGTGATATAATTGGTGAAAACAAACTTAGGTATCCGTTCGATGACTCAGATCAGAATCCGTGAAGGTTTTAAAGACCAAATCCTGTATGTTATTCCCCGGCAAATGCTGCCCCGCTTTTCCGAACACCCACTTGTCGAAACACTTATGCCGACCGACATCGGCTGGTACCCGCGTGCAAAATATCATTACTGTGAGCGTGAAAACGGCACCCATGAACACATTCTGATACTCTGTGTTGACGGTTCTGGTCGATATGACATCGATGGGAAGCAGGGAATTCTTCAGACAAATCAGGCTTTATTGATCCCTCGCAATACACCACATATTTATTGGGCATCTGATGCAGCTCCGTGGTCAATCTATTGGGTACACTTTACAGGCAGTAACGCTGATTTCTTCGCGCATCAATCGGCTTCGGGTGAACGTGTTTTTTCGGTCGATAGTGATGCGATGTCGACTCTCCAAGGGCTGTTTACAGAATGTTACAAGGCATTGATGACGGGTTTTGTACTTGAGAGAATGGTTTACGCTTCGCAGACACTACACCATCTGCTCGGTTGTCTTTTCTTCAATAACCGAGCATTCTCACCAACCCTGCAAACCAGTCATTTTCATAATCTCGACGCGACACTCGTCTATCTCAGTAACAATGTCCATAAACCATTGACGCTGGCGGAAATGGCACGCCATGCGGATTTATCACCCTCGCACTTCTCTCGCTTGTTTAAAGAACAGACCAGTTACTCCCCCATCGATTACTTCATTCATTTGAAGGTTCAACATGCCTGCCGACTTTTGTTCCTCACGAACCTGACCGTCTACGAAATTGGTTATGAACTGGGTTACGAAGATTCAGCCTATTTTTCGCGCTTATTCAAAAAGGTAGTTGGTATGTCTCCAACCGTTTACCGGAACAAGCCGCGCGGTGAATTTGGAGAAAGTTTCGAGCCCCGGTCACATCTGTTGGATTAAAAGTCGTTCACACCTTTTAAACTCAGTTCTTCGCTAAAGTGACAGGCTGTAAATTGCCCCGGCTTGACCTCGCGCAGCGGCGGTGCTTCACGTTTGCAACGCTCTTGCGCATAGGGGCAGCGGGGGTGAAAATGGCAGCCTGACGGTGGATTTGCCGGATTCGGAATTTCGCCTGTGATGGCAACCCGATGCTTTTTGCGGGTCGGATCGGGCTTGGGAATGCTCGATAATAGGGCTTCGGTATAAGGATGCAGGGGCTGTTGATAGAGTTGATGTGTCGGCGAAATTTCAACCACTCGACCAACATACATGACCGCAACCACATCACTGACATACTCCACAACACCAAGATCGTGGGAGATGAACAGGTAGGATAGATTGAGGCGCGACTGGAGTTCTTTGAGCAGATTGAGCGTTTGTGCTTGAATTGATACATCAAGTGCTGATGTCGGCTCATCCATCAGTACCAAACGCGGATTTAATGCCAGAGCGCGGGCGACCACAATACGCTGACGCTGCCA
>JAPUDW010000125.1 GCA_027492915.1 Bacteroidota bacterium
TAAAACAATAACATTGTCGGGGATCCTCGTCAGCATGCCGTTCACACCAATTCATTGCGTCGGTGAAACACATAGACCACGCGTATTGCATGCCATCAAGCGCACGACGGGAATGTACCAACTTCAGTCTTGTGTTTCACTCCCGCCGTGTAAACATGGATGAGTGCGCACATCGGACTTAAGAATACTGTCTTCTAAGTAATAAAAGAAACAATTACTTCACACTTCAACAACGGTATTTAACGTAATGCTGGTCGAGATTGGAACTGACAGGTATTGGTTTTCGTGACGAAGCGCGTCGACCTCATACCCATATTCAGAAATTTTGTCGCAAGGCGTCGTCAACAGAGAGTCGGGAGACTCGCCAAGCAGGCCAGAGTGCCGCCAAAATTGTGGCAAAGAAGCCAATCAGGAAAGCCATCAAGACTGCCGAAGGCTCGATGTTGATATGCGCGGTATAGCCGATATCGGCATTTGGCGGTGGCGGCATGGGAATGCCTATTGCCGAGATTGAAAACGCAAGCATAATGCCCAGTACAACACCGAGCGCGCCCCCTATAACACCAAGGAGAGTGTTCTCAACAATCAGCAGACGAAATACGTCGACACGACGATTTCCAAGAGCCATCAGAGTGCCAAATTCGCCAACGCGCTCAAATACACTCATATTGACGCTATTCGTCACGCTGAGGATGACCATCGCCAGGATAATGAGCCGCAGAAAGCCAAACTGCTGATCGTAAAGCGCGACAGCTTTTTCATAGAAATCATTAAGCTGAATCCACGTCCTAAACTCGTATTCATCGAGTGCGAGGCCCGCTGAAACTTTTTTTGCCGCAACTTCGGTATCCAACGTTCGTTTTAGTGAAATCACTATCGTGTTTATGCTGGTTGTACCAAGCAGTTCCTGGGCTGCTTCCAAAGAGATGCGTACCGCTCGTGCATCAAAGTCTTTCGAGAAGCTCTGAAAGACACCGATCACCTCGAATTCCATGTTATTGAGAGCACCATCAGGTGTATTCAGAACTAGAGAAACTCTGTCTCCCGGGCTTAGCTTGAGAGCCTTTGCCACACCATAGCCAAGAGTCAGACCGAAGCGATCATTGGACGAAAGCTGACGGCCTTGCGTAATACGCATGAAGCCTCCGAGTCTCGCTTCCTTATCTGCTTCCACGCCTTCGCCAATAATCGGCCAATCGGTCCTGCCGTTATTCAATAAACCAGTGAAATTGATTCGCGCCATGACCTCGTCACCTTCCGGAATGGTGGACAAGTCGTTGATCATGGTATCACGGGTCTTTATTAGGTACTTTTCGGGCGACCGCGAACCGTAGGTGAAATAGCCAATCTTGGAAACCTGAATGTGGCCCGAATGGGAGTGAATAAGCGCTTCGCCAAGCTGGATGAAAATGTCAGACAGGAAACCGGCGCTCAGGATCAATCCAACCACACCAAACGCGATGGCTGACAGGGTCATACCAGTCCGCGTTTTCTGGCGAAAAATATTGCGAAGTGCCAGCTTGAACATGAGGCTTACCTGTTATGTCTCAAAGCGTTAACGATTTCCATGCGAGACGCTTTCCAGGCCGGATACAAGCTGGCGACGAGGGTAGTCGCTACTGCCAATAGCAATGCTTGCCAAGCCATAGTCCATGTAAACATGATCCCTGCCGTATAACCAAACGCCATGCCGGGCGGAGCAGGCAATGGAATACCGATTGCAGAAATAGCTAGCGCGCCGAGCCACCCGAAAATCAGCCCAAAAATACCTCCGAACAGGCCCAGTAATGCGCCCTCGCACACGAACAATTTGAGAATGCTTGCGCGGCTTGTTCCTGTTGCCATCATTGCGCCAATTTCCCCAGTACGTTCCATCACGCTCATTATCAGGGAGTTCGAAATACTGAGAATGATAATGACGGCAATGATCAGACGTACCGTATTGACTTGTCGCGAGAATAATTCGGCCGTTTTGGTATAGAAGTCCGAGAGTTGGTACCAGGGAACAAACTCAAGAGCCTGGCCGCGGAAACGCTCGCGGAGTTCGGCCAATACAGAATCGGTGTTTGCCGTATTATCAATCAGTAGCGCCAAAGAATGCGATCCTGAAACTCGCGCCAACTGGCGCGACATGCCAATAGGCACACGCAGTGCAGAATCATCGAAGGCCTTAATAACTGTAGCAAACAAGCCGCGAACATGCCCTTCCACAGCATTCATACCTCCTGATGAAGTATTCACTAGGAGTACGACAGAATCTCCCGGCTTTACACCAAGGTTGGCTGCCAGACCTTGGCCTAAGGTAATCCCCTTGGGATCGTCGGGAGCGAGCCCCTCGCCCGCTACGATGGTCATTGAACGACTGAGTTCACGTTCACGCTCAACATCCACACCTTCACCAATGAATGATATCGTTGATTCTCCATGGCTTATGAGGCCATTGAACGACAGTCGTGGAGCAATTAGGCGAATTCGTGGGATAGACTCAAGCAGTGCCGTTTG
>JAPUDW010000126.1 GCA_027492915.1 Bacteroidota bacterium
CTATGAGTTTTCTTTTTTCAAACCTTGCCTTCTAAAACTGTCACCCCCTCAGCCGTAAACGAGGGAGGCTAAGGCTTGCGGCGAGGCTTGTGCCTCGATAACGACGCGGATAGTTTGACGACGTATATGCGTTATTTCGTAACCTTGTTCGGTTTAGGAGGCCCAATGCGTTCCCATGTGCGTCCTGACTCTTGAGTAGGTGGCAATGGTGTGTCACCTGATTCTATTGTTACTGTACGTGGGTTACGTACCTCACCGCCACGCGGCCCACGTTCGGTATATTCGCCTGGTTTGCTAGGCTGTTGTCCGGGTTTTTGAGGTTTGCTCATTTTTGCATCTCCTAACGTGTTGAATTGCCTATACACCACTTACAATTGTCGTAACCATCTCGTTTTGCCGCGTCAAGTGAATTGTATGGTTTGTCGTTGCCTGCATTGATAATTTCATTGATCTGGCATTGGTTGGTTCCGGTCTTTTCATTGTCCAAATCATGGACTTCACGGCTACCTTGTCTTGTGTTGGCAAGGTAACGCTCTCCATTCATGTGTCCTGTATATCGTCGTGCCATTATTGCCTCCTATATAGCAAGTGTGCTATTTTTATAGCCTCATATAGCACATACCGAATATATGAGAAAATTTGCCATTTTTGGCAAAAACTCGTTTAAATTCAGTATATATAGAACACAGGTTCGATGGTGCCGGAGTGGATAATGATAAAAATCTCTTTAATGAACTGCGAGCAAATATTGAATTCTATTACAAAGACTTGGTGGGACATATTATATACATAGCTCAAAATAATTATCGTTGGTCAAATGGTAGATTACCGGGCGGCAAAAAACCTGATGATCTTGCTCAGGAGATTATTCGCAAAATTTTAAGTGGAGAAAGAAAAGGCTATGACCCAAGTAAGGCATCACTACGAACATGGTTATGGATGCAAGCAGAAAGTGTTGTTGATGCTCTTTCTAAATCAGCGATTCATCGCAGAGAAATGGAACTACCTGACGAATTCATTTCTAGTAGCTTAGACTTTAATCCGGAAAGCGAATTAATTACAAAAGAGCTTCAAGAAATGATCTCAAAAGAAGTGAATACGCTGTTTCAAATAGCAGATCCGCCTCTAAAAGAGCTAATCGAAGCTGTGATATCCGGTGATTGTGAACCGAAACCACGTTTCTTGGCAGCGGCTCTTGGAACAAATATAACAGACATTAACAACAGGTTGAAACGGTTGCGGCGTTTAGCCAAAAAAGGAGAAACCGCCGATGAATAGCCAAAATAGAAAAACACCGGAAACTGAGGAAGATGTATTTAATATTTTTCTAGAGTTGTTCAATGCAGTTGCGCCTGAAATTCCAGAGGAAATTGACAAGTTTTTGATAGAGAATGGTTATGATCCCAGCGAGTTAGCTCAAAACGCAGGAAGTATTTTCAAAGAAGATTTTGAAAATTCACCTCTCGATTGGAAAAATCGCGCTCGTCAAGAAATGAAAGATGCTAAATCTAAATTATCCCAATATGTACCTAAAGCTGGAAGGATGCGACAGGAAGTTATCGCTGAAATAATATTGATTCAACGGCAACAAGGATTTGCCGCACATTTTCGAAATCTTGACTTAGATAATGTGAGCTATGAAGATTTGGAAAGTATGCTCATGAATTTACAGCATCTTAATGACTCTCAATCGGATGAATAGATGGGAATTGCTTCTTATACCGCTAAAAGAGTTTTAGAGGAGTTAGGCATAACTTCGCCTAATGACTTGCGATTATTAGAAGAAATCGCATGGATGAGAGGTGCATTAGTTAACGATGGACCACTTACTGGGGCTGAAGCGCGTCTTACTGTCCGCCGTAACAAAGCAATCATCACTATATCATCAAATGTCCATAATCCTCATCGGCGAAGGTTTAGTATAGCGCATGAACTTGGACACTTTGAATTACATCGATCAAGTAGCGCTTTATCAATGTGTCTCAGTGAGGACATAGATGATGCACTAATAAAGGTGGGGAAAAAGTTAGAACAGGACGCTAATGAATTTGCGTCGGCATTACTTTTACCCGAACATTTCTTTCAGCCTTTATGTAATGAGGAAGATCCGTCAATCGCAATTATTGAAAATCTGGCAGATCAATTTAGTACATCTCTGACTGCTACAGCCTGTAGGTATATCGAGTTTTCTGAGGAACCAGTTGCCATAGTATGTTCGGAGGAAAACCATATTAAGTGGGTGTTTCAAAGCAATGAGTTAAAAGAATTTGGAGTATTTATTAATTCGCGGAGAAAGCTAGATATAAGAAGTATTGCTGCTAGGTCATCCGGAAGAAAACGTGTAGCTGCAAATGCTTGGTTCGATGAAGGGGAATTTGATCGTGATGCGAGCATTATAGAAGACTCGCGTCAACTACCTAATTACAATGCAGTTATTACCTTACTTTGGGTAGATGAATCTCTTACATCGGATGAGGAGTATTAAAGATAAATTTTCACATGATCATGTGAAAACGCCATGTTTGCTAAACCGCCTACCCTCGTCTCCTACCTCTTTTCTCCCTCTCCCCAACCGCTTCCTCCTCCTCGGCTGCCGCGTGCTGATCGTCCTCGAGGCGGGAGGTGTCGGGGTTGAGGTCGGTTTGCAGGCGTTCGTCGAGGCGCTGGGCGATGTACACGGCGTATTCCTCGATGATATTGGTGATGATGATGCGGCGGCTGCCATCCTCGGTTTCCGCCCAGACTTGATAGCGCGGCGTGTCGAAGGCTTCTTTCTTCGATAGGGCGGTTTCCTCGTATTTGATGTTCGTGACACCGGCAAGCGAGATTTCATTGACCTGATTGAGCGGGTTGGGCAGCGGCCCGCGCGTGAGGGTGATGGCATCCTCATCCATTTTTAGATGGGTTTTGTTGATGATGGTGAGCGCCACGATGTAAAAGAGCGTGAGGGCGACGGCGAAAAATGCGCCGGTGAGGATGGCGGGGGAGTCGCCATCGTTGAGGAGCAGGATGCTGATGAGCAAGAAGCTGAGACCGCCGATGGTGCTGGCGATTACGGTTTCGTTTCGATCCAAGCGGAAGTTGGTGCGGAAATCGATCTCTAAGGTGTCGTCATCGCGCAGGATGAGTTGGGCGGGCTGCTTGACTTTGCGGCGTTTGGCTTTGGCGGTGGGGAGGTTGAAGGGGAATATGGTGTCGCAGTTAGCGCAGACGGCGGTCATCTGGTGGATGTTGATGTGGTCGGCGGTGACTTTTGCGCCGCAGTTGGGGCAGGTGACTTGCATGGTTAGGCCTCCGTTGTATATTCAATGAGTACGCAGAAGTGGGGCGCGATGGTGCGGGGAGCAAGGCAGAGAAATACCGATTGAACCGCCAAGTCGCCAAGTACGCCAAGTTCAAGGCAGAGGGTTTTATCAATTTGTACAGCAACGAGGCGACTGAATGCGGGGAGCAAGGCGGAGAAATACAGTTGAACCGCCAAGTCGCCAAGTACGCCAAGTTCAATACAGAGGGGATTTTGATCGATGCGGCAGGAACCTGACTCGTCATTAGATCGTTTGGCGCACAGTGTTATTGGAGCGGCGATTGATGTTCACCGTGAGATTGGGCCGGGGTTCTTGGAAATTGTTTACCAAAATGCACTTTGCCATGAGTTGAGTTTGAGAAATATTCAACATGTCGCTCAAGCAGCAGTTTCAGTGACTTATAAAGGCGTTCCCGTGGGAGAAGGCCGGATTGACATTCTGGTTGAAAACCGGCTCATTGTGGAGCTAAAAGCAGTTGAAACTTTTGACGCTATTCACCATGCTCAAGTTATCTCATACCTCAAGGCAATGCATCTATCTTTAGGATTACTTATCAACTTTAATAAACCGATCTTAAAAGATGGTATCCGGCGCGTTATTCTAAACTCCTGAACTCGACTAGCTTTCTCTAAATCTTGGCGTTCTTGGCGGTTTAATTCATTGATTTTGTATTTAAAGGATTGATGGTTGGCACAGCGGATTACAACGGCGATGGCCTATTCGAGCCATCATTATGCGACACAACTCGGGGCGACGGTGACGGTAGGCGAGGTGGCGCGGTATCTGGCGCACTACGAGACGCGCATCGAGGCGAGCACGTTGGAGATGGCGCGGGTGACGCGGACGAACCAGCGTTTGCAAGACCTTGACCTGCAACCCGGCGACCGTTTGGTGGTGTTCACGCAGGCCGCGCAGCCGGTGGATTTACCTGCGCCGTTACGGGCAGGCGACCGTGTGCTGCGGCTGCGGCTGGGGAGCTTCGACATCAGTTCACGCGGGAAGCGGCGGTTGCTGATCGGGCGACCGGACAGCGGGCAGAACACGATACCGGATATTGATCTGCGCTACTTCGTGCCAGCAAACGCGCTGGATACGATTGCCGGAAGCCGCATCTGGCTGCAATTGCAGGGCGGGATGTGGTACGCCTCCAAGCAGGGTTCGGCGCGGGTGCTGCTGGACGAGCTGGAACTGAGTAACACGCCGATTATGCTGAACCAGAGTCAATGGCTGCGGTTGTACCGGACGAACGACGACCCGCGTTCGGGCGCACCGCCGATCTGCGACATTCAGATTCGGCAGGAGGTGGCACAGGCCGCCGAGGACGCGCCACACCTGCAAGCCGGACAGTTGCGGGTGCAGATGCGGGTGGGGTTGGAGAACGAGAGTCAAGCGTTGAAAGCCTCCGAGAATGTAAGCATGGGGCAGTTGGCGAGCAGTTTGGCGGCGTATAACCAGATGGCGCTGACGACCGATATGCAGGTGTGCGTGATGCGCTTGGTACCGCCACAGTTGCGACTGGAGACGCTGGCGCGGGGTGAGGAAACGTTCCTGTATACGGCGCTGAATGTGCGCTACGCCCGTAACCTGCTGCGACTGCGGGACATCCACAACCGGTCGCAGGTGTATGTGCTTTCGGCAAGCCGCGAGGACGGCGAGAAGCTGATCGGCTGCCGACCGGACAGCAGCGCGAACGGGGTGGGGCTGGATGTGGATTTATACGACTCGATAGTGGGGCAGGGGCATGACCCGCGCTTGTTCAACACGCTGTCGCCATATTACGGGCGCATCCTGTACAACGCGGCGGACGAAAGCTGGCGCATCCGGCTGGAAGAACGGGCGCATGTGCCGCTGTTCATCAATAACGCGCGGGTGACGAGCAGCGCACCGGTGCAGTTGACGAGCGGCGATGTGATCAGCTTCGGGCCGAATATCACCAGCTATTATGCACGGCTGGAAGTGGAGTTGAGTTCGAAGGCAGAGTGAGAAGTTTCAAGTGGCAAGTTACAAGTCTGAAGTTAAAAGTAAAGACAAGAGATTGAACCGCAGAGGCACAGAGAAAGATAAGAGATTTTTAACCGCCAAGTCGCCAAGAGCGCCAAGAAAATACAGAGGAATATAGAGAGGTTTTAACGCAAAGGTGCAAAGGAGAGGATTTTGTAGGGGCTTGCTGCCAGCAAGCCCCCGCAACAACCATACGATGTATCATATCTCGATGAGGCTTCGCACAGACGCAGAGAGATTTAACGCAAAGGCGCGAAGGGGCAAAGCGAAGCAGGAAGTTAAAAGGTCACGGGGAGGGTTTCGAGGCGGCGGAAGGTGAGGCCGGAACGCCAGATTAGCGAGTCGGGCGGCACATCCAAGCGGAGGGTTGGCAGGCGGGCGAGCAGGGTGTTGAAGGCGACATGACCTTCGAGGCGAGCCAGCGGCGTCCCCATGCAGTAGTGCATTCCCTGCCCGAATGAGAGGTGCTTATTATTCTCGCGCGTTATATCGAAGGCTTCGGGGTTTTCGAACTGCGAAGGGTCGCGGTTAGCGGCGGCGATAACCGCCCGAACCTGCCCACCGCGCGGAATGGTAACGCCTTCGATGGTGACATCCTCACGGGCGTAACGGTCGGTGGCGGTTTCAATCGGTGGGTAGTAGCGCAGGATTTCCTCGGTGGCGGGTTTTACCAGCGCGGGATTCTGGCGCAGTAGATCAAACTGATCGCGATTTTGGAGCAGGGCGAGTGTGCCACTGCTGATGAGGCTGACGGCGGTTTCGTGGCCGGCAACCAGCAGCAGGATGACCATCCCTTGCAGTTCGGCATCACTCAGCCTATCCCCATTTTCGTCGGGTTGTGCCAGCGCACTGATGAGATCATCTTGAGGATCGACCCGCCGCCGGTGGCACAGCGCCCGAATGTAGTTCGCGAAACCGAGAAAGTTCGCAAACCGCCCCAAGCGCTGCAAGGGCTGGGAGGCCGCCGACATCAACCCCTTTTTCCACCGATACATTTGAGCGTAATCCGCACGCGGGATACCCAGCACTTCGCTGATGGTGATGAGCGGGATGGGCAGGGCGTAATGCTCGATGAGGTCAAAGCGGCGGTTTTTAGCGGCGGTATCCAGCAGTTCATCGGCAAGCTGTTCAACCCGCAGCCGCATCTGCTCGACCCGCGCGGTGGTGAAAATTTTATGGATGAATGCTCGCAAACGGGTGTGGTCGGGGGCGTCCATCGCCAGCATATTGTTGTCTAAGAGGTGGAAGAAGGCAGGTCGCCAAGCGGCTTTCGGCATCTGGTAGGCGGGTAGGGCATTTTTGAGGTCTTTGACGAAGCGCTCATCTTTCAACACGGCGGCGACATCGTTGTAGCGGGTGATGATCCACAGTGGGTTATCGGCGGGGCGGTTGGCAGTCATGCGGTAGACGGGGGCTTCGGCGCGGAGTTGGGCGTAAAAGGGGAAGGGGTTGGCTTTGAACCCTGAAGTCGCCATGTTAACAGGTTGGATGCGGTTGTTGGCTGCCATGCATGTTCCCCGACTATAGAGGCTGTAAGCGTATCGAAGGCGAGAGATTTTTACCACAAAGAAAGACGAAGATGATTAAACCGCAGAGGACATAGAGAAATATGGAGAAGGGTAAAGTGCAGTGGTAGGACTTGAGTTAACAAGATGAGTAATACAAAAATGAAAAACTCACTATAATAGCATGTAAAGTTAGATATATGAGACTATTTGACTTATGCCACAGCAAAATCATAGTAGCCGTATACCGAAAGTCAGCAGCCAAACAAAAACTACCCCGTCCTCTCAACAACCACTTACTCATACCCAACCCTCGCTTAGTGCTGATTTCGAAGTACCTGCTAATGCAGCAGCGCTTCAACGGACACTGGGCAACCATGCTGTTCAGCAATTAATAGCTTCTGGTAAGCTGCAAGGTCGAGCGCAAAAGTTCACAGCGGATGTGGAACAAGCTAAGACTGCGGATTCGCATGATGCATCAAACCTACCTAATCATGTTATTCAACGTATGTGGCGGGTAACTGACTTTGAACGGGAAATGAGCCGCGTTGAAGCCATACGTAAAAATTTCATAGGGATTACGCACGCGCTGCATTTGTACGATGCACGCTTACAACAATATATTGACGCCCGACTGGCGCTTGATCCCCGTGAAACCAATTACTATCCGATCCGGGATACGGCGCTGGCAGCCTTAAAAGCATTACTGCCACCGATTAAGGAAGCTATAGCCGCTTATAAAAAGAACCATGAAAAATCACTGCTGCATCAAAAGCAACGCGATCTTGCAAATCACGTTGTAGACCAGTTATCAGGCCAAGTGAATGCAGAAGGGGCAAACGCACCTCAAAGCATTGATCTTCGACAGGCAGATAATCAGGTTAAAAATCAGAGGCAGCAAAATATTGAAACGAAAAATCAGGATTTTCATAACCGAAATCAGAATTTATTTCTGCCGGATGCCGCCAAGCAAAATGCGGTGGCAGGTGTAGCCGGTGGTGCGGTGAATACAGTCGGGCTAGCCACTTATAATCCGGTTGCCGGAGGGCCTATTGCTGCACCGCTAACGGGTTATACCAAGCCCGATAAACCAGAGAACAGCCAACCCGGTGCATTAGCCGGTATTTATTCCGGCGATCCGCGTGCAGCAGTGCGCTCGGTTGCTACCTTTGAGGTGAGTGAACTGCTGAAGTTGGGGATCATCCCGCAGACAGCGCTGACCGCCAGCCAGGGCGCGGACGGAAAAACTCAAGTGGGGCAGGTGATGGAAAAAGCCTTAGGCTCAACGGGGCAAGGGCCGAGCGCCATCCGCAACAAACAAGTAACAGCCGTTGAAAAGGAGAAAATCCTTGCGGCGGTCGCTCCTTTAACCAATCCGGCGGCTACCCCTGACCAAAAGAAAGCGGCTAAAGCTTATTTACAGGATAACAGCTTCATCGAATATCAAGGGGAATATTACAAATCGAAGGACGCGGTTTATAACTTCAATTGGTTAGACCCACTGCTCCAAAAAGAACTCTCGACCTTGCAACTTTTTGATCTGATCGTCGGGCATGTGGATCGTCACGCCGGTAATTATATTATCGATTATGACGCTGCTAGCCCCTTGAAAACGGTGCGCGGTGTCAAAGGGATTGATAACGATGATGTTTTCCCGGAGTATTACACCAATGTGGAAGATCAGCGGATGCAAGCACAAGACCCGACGGCCAAATATAACCGCGACACTCAAAGTAATAAATCCATTTCAAAGTCTATGGGCATCCCCCCTGTAATCGACTTTGATACCGCTTATAAAGTGCTGCGAACCCTGTGGTCTGCAATTGAAGCTATTCTCGTTAAGTATGCGCTGACACCGCAGGAAATTGCAGCCACGCACATACGCTACCTGACTGTCCAACGAAAAGTGGCGGAAAAAGTGCAGACTCCCGGTGGGATCGCATATTCAGGTGATACTGTGCCTGTCGCTTTCCAACAGGCGCAGCTTTTCGCAGCGGCTTCTCGCATTACCGGCAACAATGTTGAACCGGGATCGGTAACCCAAACACAGTGGGGCGCGGGCACTGCCGGTGCTCATAGCGCAACCAACAGTTATGCGGGGTGGCAGCAGCATCAGAAACAGGAATTGGTAGCGGGTAATCTCGACGAAACTAATAATCAAACGCAGTTGATGGAACCCATATACCGGAACTAAGGATGAGCGATACAAATCATTCGGTACTCCAACAAGCACAGCAGCAGTTTGCAAAAGAAGGGCTGCCGTTTCCTTACGTTCCAGCGGCGATACAATCGCGGTTACAGGCTGTGACCCCGTGGGTTTTTAGCACACGCGCAGATGACCAAACCCCTTACGACCTTGACAGCTTTGTGGCTAGTTATCTAGAGGCTGCCGAACCGGAATCATACCTGTTATTCGGTCATGATGGACATGGAATCAATTCTTACGCCATGCATTATTATTGGGTGCAGAAGCATCTGGCATTATTCGACCAGATCGCATGGGGCGGGGTGTATACCGATAATGATTTTGCCAGCAAAATGATGCGGGTGCATTTCGCCCAGCTTCAGGGTGTTATTCAATTGGTTGAACGGACACAAGCCTCAGGCAAATGGCCGAAGGGGCAGCGTTTGATTGCCGTTATGAGCGACTTTCGACCCTCGCGCTGGGTCATGTTTAGGCATGGTGACATGCAGTGGGTTGATGAACCGAGTGGTTTAGAAGCGCTGTTGGGGGCATCTTTAGCGGTGGAAGCGTTGTTGGCAGAATAATTGTTTTGCAAACACATTTTGTTCAATCATCCGTTTGAAAACTGAGAAAAGTAAAATTTCGTTCATGATGAATGCAATTTAGCGTATGATGGATACAAATAGTTTTACGCAGTTTACCAGCTAGAGAAGGGAAGTCGCGTGTTTAGAAGCTTCAAACAACAGTCCCCACACAAAGTTAGCCGCAAAAAATCACGCCATGATGACCAGAACGAGTCGCTTGGCCCTACCGTAAAACAACACCCGACTTTACAAATGCAATCGGTCATCGGCAACCAGGCGATGCAGCGTATGATGATCCAGCGGATGCCGACTGAATCCTCGATTGTTGCGACGTTGGGGAAGCCGAAGAAAAATTTCGGTCTTATTAAGAACTCAACCAAATATCGATTGGTGTTGGATAAGGTGCGAGCCTATGATTTCTATTTATCGAGTACCGTTTTAGGCGGTGATTTAAATGCGATCAAAGGCCAGATGCAGCAGATTATGACGCTGTTGAATGACGTTAAGACATCGGTCAACGCCTATGATGGTGACACGGGTAAAAAAGCGGTTTACATGCAGAACTTGAAACCGCAAATCCAGCAGGAGATGAATAAAGTTAGCCTCGTCGTCACCAAGTATATGTCGGGTGGCATCCCGTATATGAAGCCGAAGCTGTCGCTGGTTATGAGCGGCATGACACAATCGACACCGCAGTTGTATAACAACAACAAGATTGGTGACGATAAGGGCGGCAGCAGCGAGGTTACAGAGTACGGCGGGGCGAACAGCGGTTATTTCAAAAAGGACAAGAACACGCTGTATAACCCTGCTCAGGGTGGTCAAGACCCGAACATGATGATGGGTCTCAAGATGCAGGAATTAAAACAGGAACTTGGCGAAGATCAAGGTATGGAAACGTTCAATGCCATGAGCAATGAATATAATATCGGGGTTGATCTGGTGGGGATTGATTCAGAGAATGCCCATATGGCAAAACGTGATGTGGCAACGTCGCGGTTGAACCAAATTTTGAACCAGAATGTCATTGCCAAGGCACAGTTAGCCGTACAACATATCGGGGATCAAACGGTCGAAGGCAGCCTGATGGAAAAGGCCAAGGGCAAGTCGGCGATGAAGCTGATGGAAGAGAACCAAGTGTATGACCCCGGTAAGAAGGATGTCAAAGATGTGAACACCCCGAACCAGATGAATTTGCAAGACCCGATGCTGATGCAGTCGCTTTCGAAGTTGCAATTTATTGATCTGCTTTCGTTTCAGGTGGATCGTAACCGGGGGAATTACTATATTCAGCGCGATCAGCAGGGGAATGTGCTCGGTGTTACGGGTATTGATAATGATTACTCGTTTGGAACGAATACAGGGATCAGCCGCTGGAACCAAGAACTGCCGGGGATCAGCCGGTATGTGGATGAAGATATTGCCAAGGCTATCCTCGAACTTGACCCTGATCTACTGCGGCTGGCGATGATGGATTTGCTGACGGATGATGAAATTAACGCGCTGTTGGAACGCTTGCAAAAGCTCAAGCAGTTTTTGAAGCCCTTATATGATACCGGTAAGCTGTTGAAGCCTAATGAATGGACTCCGGCAATTGCGAATGGACTGCTTGAGGAAGGCAAGAGTTATTACAGTACGCTTGTTACTGAAAATAACAAAGTTAAGGGGCGGCATTGGGATGGCGGTAACTAGGATATGAATACCGGTGAACTGTACGCGAGAATCCAGCAAATGCGCGAGGCGGCGAGTACGCTGAACCACAGTGCGACACGCATTCAGGACAGCATCGAGGCGGTGGAAGTTGAGATGCGGGCGCTGACGGCTGACCGTTTTATGTCGGTGAGTGCCGAGTCGTTCCGCGCGGAGTACCAGCGGGTGACGCCGCGGCTGAAAGAGGCATTTGATCTGCTGGGGGGCTTCCGCGACAAGCTGAACCAATCGGCGGATGATATTGAACTGGCGTCGCGGTCGGGTGGGTAACGTCCTATAATTGAGACATGCTTAGGCGCGGAGGTTAATTGCCTTGCTTATCCCACAAAAAGAAATGACTCTCGATGAGTTTATCGTTTTCGCAACCTCACCGGAGAACGAAGACCGCAACTTTGAATTTATCAACGGGGAGGTTATCGAAATGTCGCCGGGGCGCAGCACCTATTCAAGAATTGAAGCGATTATTGCGGCCCTTGTGTACATTTTTTGCGAAGCACACGGCCTCCCCTATAACGCCAGTGGCAGCGAAGGCTCATACCGCATCGGGGATAACACCATCGCGCCGGACTTCGCTTATCGGTCAGCCGACTTGATTGACGAATACCCTGACCCCATACCGCCTGAATGGGCAGTGGAAATTATATCGCCTAACGATAAGGCGACTGACGTGAGCAACAAGCGTCAAATCTACCTCCGTGCCGGTATCTTGTATTGGGAGATTTATTATCCGTCGCAGCGTGTGGATGTGTATGCCCCCGGTCAACCACCCAAAAGCTATTTTGTGGGTGATGTGTTAGATGGTGGCGACGTTCTTCCCGACTTCACGCTGGAAGTCTCGAAGCTATTTGTATAAAGAGTCAATATGAGTGATTTAATTAAAGTGCCGTACAGCGAGTTATTCCAGCGGGCAGCGCGCATCCGGCAGGAAGCCGAGACGATCCGCGCAGAGATTGATACGCTGCAACAGACGGTTGAGAGTGTGCAGTGGATGGGCAAACGCGCCGAGCGGTTCTTCAGCCTGTGGAACGAGACGATACCGGAGATGGAGCGCTGGGTGACGACGCTGCAAGGTTTCGCGGGGGAGCTGGAGGAGCAGGCGCGGCGGATGCAGTTGGCGGATGAGAGCTTTTAGTCGATAGCGGATAGTCTTTAGTCATTAGAGAAATACAAGACGGTTGAACCGCAGAGGAATACAAACCCCTAACCCCAACACTTCCCTTGTTACTACGGGGGAAGGGAGTTAAATACAGCGAATGCGGTGGACAGGGGTTCACCGCTTTTGATTCGGCAGCCGCGCCATAAAACGATACGGGGAGGGCATGGGTGTGTCCTCCTCTACATACCGGAGTTGATCCGGTATTGCTAAACGTTACGGTTATTTGCGCTCGTGCTTGGGGGATGCCTTTTCATCTTCGGTGACGAGCTGGTCATCGACCTCAGGATTATGCTCGACACCGCCGCCGGTATCGCCACGGTCAGGCCGGTAGTCATAGTCGGCGTTGGTCGGGTTTTTGGGGTCGGTGCCGGGGCGATCTTTTTTGGGTTCGTTTTCGGCAGGATATTTATCGGTGTGTTTATTTTTGTCGTTGGGGGTCATGGTTGGCCTCTTTCAAGTCATTTCGAATATAGGCCAATTTTACGGCGGTCGGCTGCGTAAGCGTTGATACACCTCACCTGTTTTTGATGGGACAGATGGGGGATCGGGCGTTGGGAGTTACTGCGGCAGTCGGCAGGCAAGCGTGTTATTAACAGTCGGTGGTTGGCTCTTCGCTGCAAGGCAGGGGCGACGGTAGAGCTTATCCGTAGAATAAATAGGTGGCGGGTTGCGTCATGTCCTTTCGCGAAAAGGATATGCACTTCAGAACCGGTTTGAAAATTATTCTAAAGTACTGTATAGCATGTTTCACGGAAAGATTCGCATGACGTTGTGCTTACAAAAATGCAAAATTATTGAGAATGCGCTGTTTGTTTGGATGTAGGGACGCGATATAAGGCTTGTCCGGTACTCATTTTGCCACAATTTGCGCGAGAAATGAGCTTTATTCCTGTTCAAACTAGAAATAAAATGGGTTACCTAAGGCGAACGCTATCCCTTGAAGTCGCTTTAGCAGACTTGTCTGGCGATCAGCATGACGGCTTTAGCCTCATGCGAGGCAACCGCACTCATTTCTCAGTACCGGACAAGCCTTATATCGCGTCCGTTTTGACCACCCATTCCCAATTTCCAAACAGGTTCTCAATGATGTTTACAAGTGTTTTTACTTATCTTCACTATACAGGGCTTCTAAAGCCGCATTCACATCACTATTCGATGCGTTAAGTGGTAAATTGACTGCGCCGCCAGTCGCGTAATAGATGGCTTCGGCTTGGGTTGGAAAGCACCGTGGCTCACTGGCAGGTGCGACAAGACCACCCACTTCCGGTTCAATTTGCGCGACACAATGTTCTTCTCGGTGTGCCGAAACAACCCAGTACAAGCCGATACCCATGCACAGCACTGCGCCGATTAAAAATCGATACTTGTTTAAGAATTTCATCGGCTTATTTTTGCGCTTTTCCATCATCAACCTCTTTCTTGACAGACTCACCAGTGAAATTAGCATCATCCTCGGGTTTTATCCCGCGTTTGTTGGGGGCGCGATGATTGTATTGGTATCCGGTGTTGGCGGGATGATCGGGCTGTTTTGTGGGGGTGCTTCACTCTGGACAGTGGCAAACACTGAAGTTGCGGGTGCGATGATTGTATTGGTGTCCGGTGTCGGCGGGATGATCGGGCTGTTTTGAGGACATTCACCCGTTGCGGTAGCATTCAATGTTTCCTCTTGCCGTTTTAAGTCGGGTGTCTCATTTGAAAAAGCAATGTGTATACGGCGGCTGACGATGGCTTCTAACTGCTGTATATCGGCGGTGGTGAGGGTTTGGGGTTGGTCGGGGATGGCGTATAAAAAGAGTTGCAGATCCATTGACGGATTGCAGAACCGCGTTTCCCACGACTGCGCTACTCGTATCTGATAGCCGCCAATTTCAGAAGGAAGGCCATAGTCGGCAGGGGTGAGCGACATTTCAGCTTTCGCCTGTAAAGCAGTCCGGTTGTAAAGGCCATAGCCGCCGAGGAGGAGACAGGCGAGAAGGCTCATGATGATTTTGGGGCGCAGCGTCCATTTCATCGGCATTTGCCTGAAAACTTAAATAAACTATGGCTCTATATATAAGTGATAAGTGTAATGGCTGTCAATTCATCGAATAACAGTCGGTGGTTGGCTCTTCGCTGCAAGGCAGGGGAGCAGGGCATCTAATTTATGCCCCTAGGCCGACAATCGGCTATAATCAATTTATTGGCTCAATCGGATATGTCGCGCCAAAGACTAAGGATTGCGCAGCGCCGCCTATGGCAATACAAATTACGCCGGAACAAGAAATTTGGGTGATGACACCCGAAGGTGCGGAACTGATCGGATATAACCGCGAATACCTCGAACAATTGGCACGTAAAAATATACGGCTGCCAGAAGATGAACGGCTCATCAAAACGCGGAAGCGGGTAGGGCGCTACGAACTATGGCTGCCTGATCTGCTGCGGTATATCGACGAAGTCGGTTACGGTCCCCACCAGAATAAGAAGAAATAATTCGGCTTTGTTCCCGACTTTTTGCCAATTGCTTGACTTTATCGGTTCCGACTGATAATATATAAACAGCACAACAGCTTTCCATACAAGCTGGGCAACTCCATACTTTTCGAACGGGACGTTAAAAGATCGCGGTCACTTTCGCCACGGCAGTGTATATGACATTGTTGAGCGATGGGTTTGCTTCGGGTTGCCTTGTGAGGGTAGGGGAGCTTTGGTTGTGGATCAGACAATCAGCCGCCTTGGTAAGCGGTTGTACATCGTATGAGCTTGTACTCATCACATTTTTATAGCCTGCATCGGTTGGCGCCGATGCAGGTTTTTTTTGCCCCTACCCGGAATTCACAAGGTTATCCATCAGTATATCGAAAATTTCTCCTCGGTCAAACCTCCAATTACGGGGGGACACAAGCCCCCGATTTTCGGCTATATATAAAGACAGTAATCTTATGGCTGAAAGTATTTTGGCCTCACCTATACTGGGTTGTATAGGAAGCTGTTATATCGGAGGAATGCATATATCCACTTATGCAGCTTGAACCGTGATGGAAATACGTATTTAGTTGAAAATGGAGACAAAATGAAATCGTTCTTTAGACTCGTCCTCCTGTTGGGCATCGCGATGCTGGCAACCAGCGGCCTCGTCAGCGCCCAAACGACACCTGCCGCGTTCTGCGGCGACCTCAATGCGGCAGACTGTAGTCTCATACAAGACTCACAGGCCGCCATGACGGATTTGGAATCGAGCAGCTTTACGCTGGATATGAACATGGACATCAGCGGTATTCCCGAAATGCCGAACGGCCTCGCCTTCAGCCTGACGGGCAGCGGCTTGACCACCACCGACAAATCGCTGCTGGCCGGGTTCAGCGACCTTGACCCTACGAAGTTCGCCACCGACCCTGCGGCGATCTTTGATGTGATAACGGACGCGCTGCCAGCTATCGGCGCTGACCTGCAATTCTCGCTGACACTGCCGCAAGAACTGCTCAAGGAGATGGGCGGCGCTCTGCCGGAAACGCTCAAACTGAGCCTGAAGATGGTGGACGGTGTGCTGTATGTCAACGCCGAAGAACTGGCAACATACATTCCTCAGATGAAGGGTGCTGCCGGTTGGTTGGGTATCGACCTTGCCGAAGCGGTTAGCCTTGTGATGAAGCAGCCCGGTTTCGCAGAGAGCCTGAAGGAAATGCAGGGCATGAACACCGGCAGCATGAACCCTGAGCTGATGCAAGCCTTTAGCGATCCCGAAGCGATTGCCAGCTTTATGAGCATCGAACGGGTAGGGGACTCACAGGTTGACGGTAAAGACGTGGCCGTGTTCGAAATGACGCTGGATTACGCGGGCTTGATGAAGATGCCGGCGATGCAGGACATGATGAAGCAGCAGTTTGAGGCCAGCGGTACCAAGATGTCCGATGCCGAGATGGAACAGATGCTGGCTATGATGCAGACCATAGGTGAGAATATCACCCTGACCGTTCATCAGCAGATTGACCCCGAAACCAAGTATCTGCTGCAAACCAGCATGAACATGTCGATGGATATGTCGGCGATTATGGCGGCAGCCGGTGGCAGCAGCGGCGCTGCGCCGAAGATGAACTTCGATATGACGATAGGGCAGGGCGACTTCAACAGTGTGGAAGAAATCACCGTACCGGACGGGGCGTTTATGCTCCCGTTGAACGGCATGAGCCAATCGACCTAAGCACCAATCGGATTGAGCATATCAACACCCCTGCTGCATGGCGGGGGTGTTTTTGTTTAGTCGGTAGTCAACAGTCGTCAGTCAAAAGGCAGATTGAACCGCCAAGACGCCAAGTACGCCAAGGGTTAAGGCAAAGTGTTTTAGCTAACTGGAAATATTGCCGAAGTTGGGTCAAGATTGAATGATAGAAATGTGTCAATATATTAATTAGGCGAGATGGTTGTGGGCAAATTACCACACGCGAACCAAGCAGTTGTTCCAGAAGCTAAAATTAATGAGTATTTGCTTTCACTCACGCATCCCGATGGGCGCGATAAAGCTGTTTTCTTTATGTCATTCGGATTTTCAAGCGAATTGCCAGAAAAGTTTGAGGACGTTTACTCCAACATGCAGCATCTCATGAGGTTGTTAACAGCATATCGAGCGTGTTTGGTGTACGCTATGTCATTGAGGGTGAGTTTATGACTCCTGATGGGCGTAATCCGGATATTCGCTCGGTGTGGTTCATTGAAATTGGCGAGGAGCTTCCTCGTTTGGTGACGGCGTATCCGTTGTGAAGGGACGTAGATATGATTAAAGAACATGATCGCGTGGTATTAACCGTCGATTTGCCGGAGTACCAGCTTCAAATGGGTGATATTGGTACCGTCGTGATGAGTCATCAGGGCGGTAAGGGTTACGAGGTTGAATTTTTTACCGTGGATGGTAAAACTTTTGATGTGATTACCCTTGAAGCGGCACAAGTTCGAGCCGTAAACAGTCGTGAACTACTTCATGCCCGACCTATGCAGGAAAGTGCGTAAACATTGTGGACATCAGCCAAATTATGTGGATTGCCATCATTATCTTGCTGGCGATTGCGATCCTGCAAATCTTATATGTGTTCTGGTTGTCGGTGACACTGCGCGAGGCGCGGCCTGTGCGCCAGCCGAACGCGCCGATTATGCCGACCAACCCATCCGGCATGAACACCATCCCGCCAAATTACCAGAATCCCGCCACGCGCATCGGCACATCCAGTAAAATCGTGATCGTCAGCGGTTTGCCGGGGCAGAAGGACATACCGCTGCCGGGGAATAATTTTGGCATCGGGCGCTTCTACAGCCCTGAGAATAATATTCTGGTGGCGCTGGACGAAAAGAGCATTTCGCGCCGCCATGCGATCTTTATGGGGGATGAGTCTTTGGGTGAGTTTTACCTGACGGATACCAACAGCTCCTACGGCACATCGTTACGCAAAGAGAGCAGCTTCGAGATGCTGCCACCCGGCCAGCGCGAACGCATTTATAACGAAGATGTGGTGCAGTTCGGCAACAACATCACCGTGCGCTTCTTGCTGCCGACCGCGACCCGCGCTTCGGCCACTCGCTTCTAAACACATCAACAAACATACCCCGACTTGTTCCCCCTCTCTAAAGCATTGGAGAGAGGGGGCTAGGGGGTGAGGTTTCTATGCAACTGGCAAACGGCATCGGCGTGAGTGGTTATACGCTGGAAGAACGGATCGGGGCAGGGGCGGCGGGCGAGGTGTGGAGCGCCCATCTTGGCGAGCAGCGGGTGGCGGTCAAGTTCATGAACAATGTGCCTGACCCTGACGGCAAGTATGCCCGCAGCCTGCAAGCCGAAGTCCACGCCCTGAGCCAACTCCAGCACCCCAACGTACCGCGCTTATTTGATTATGACCTGCAAACCGAGCGCCGCTATCTGGTGATGACGCTGGCGGAAGGCATGGGCTGGGATGTGTTGATCGCATCCGGCGCGGTATTCAGCCTCCGGTTGGATGCACGGCTGAAGCTGTTGGGAGAGATTGCCGCCGCGCTGACGGGTGTTCACGCGCAGGGCTTCATCCACCGCGACGTAAAACCCGGTAACATCCGTGGGACGCGCGTGCCGTATCTGCTGGATTTCGGCGTGTCGATTCAACGGCAGGCGGTGGACAGCACCTCGTCGCAGGTCGGCACGGGCTTGTATATGCCGCCGCTGGGGGACGCGCTGGACGAGCACAGCGATACCTTCGGCTTCGCGATTGTGGTTTACGAAATGCTGTTCGGGCGACATCCGTTTTATGACCCGCTGAACTCGCCGGTGCTGATTGACGAGACGCGTCGCATGACCACGCTGCGGCTGCGCCAGCACGATTGGCACGCCCCTACACGGCTGCGACCTGCCGAAGTGCCGGGGGATTTGCGCGGTGTGGATATGGGGCGGCTGGAAGCGATGTTCGTGCGGGCGTTTGGGCCACCGCAGAGTCGCTGGCCTGACCTTGATACGTTTATGAACGCGCTGGGCGACACGCTGCTAACCACCGCCAACCAACCCTATCTCGATCAAGCGCAGTCGCCGCGCTTTAACGATGACCCCACCCGCCCGCCGCTGGATACCGCCCACGCGCTGGCCGAGCAGCAGGCGACCGAACACCCACCCGCGCCCGACCGCACCCGCTTGATCTGGGGCGCGGTGATGCTGGCGATCATCCTGTTCACGCTGGTGTGGGTGCTGGTGATGGGGCGGGGGAGTCTGTAGTTGGTGGTCGTTAGCGGATAGTCTTTAGTCAACAGTCGCCAGTCTACAGCTCAATGCAAGATTGACCGCAGAGAACGCAAAGGTGCAGAGAAGACGAATCGCCAAGAGCGCAGAGGGGTTTTGTAGGGGTTTGCCGCCGGCAAACCCTCCCCCAGCGACCGCCCAATTATTCTGTAGGGGCGCACGGTGGTGCGTCCCCATTCCTGTCAACTTAAGAAAATTTTCGCACCGTAAGGATCAGTTTCAATGGCAGAGGGTTGCTGCTGCACGTGTCTCGCGGCGGGTTCGAGGGGGCTTTAAGGGTTGTCCGCAAATGAGGAAGATTTCCAAAAGATATACTCATTGTTACCAG
>JAPUDW010000127.1 GCA_027492915.1 Bacteroidota bacterium
ACGGGGGCGGGGGGCTTCTATCTCCTTCCCTTATCTTGAATGTTAATTACAGAAACCTCACCCCTAAATCCCCTCTCCAATGCTTTGGAGAGGGGATTTTTAAGAATTTGCTTGTTCATTTTTTATCCAGCAATAATCGCCACACCGCTCCATGTTGTACTACTCAGTGGTTCGCCCTGTTTAATTTTCTGTCGCGTCTTGACGCAGCTTGGCAACCTGCTGCGGGTCGAGGGTATCGGCATTCCGCAGCAGGGCGAGGCGGGCAGCGGCTTTCACAGCCGAGCGGGTGTCGTGGCTGTAGTACACATCGCCAAGCAGGTTGAGTGCCTCGTAGCCGCCGATTTCCCCGATGATGTTGAGCAGGGATACCGCCAGCTTATCCGGCATCCCTGCATCATACTCCGCGACCAGCAAATCCATCGCGTCCTCATCCATCCGCAGCAGGGCATCCCGCGCCGTGTTATGTTCGGCGGTGTCGAGGCTGGCAAGCTGCTTCATCAGGGTGCGGAAGGTTGGCATAAATTCTATTCGTTCAACCGCAGTAAACCGGCTTGCGTGGGCTGGAAACCACAGGCGCGGTAAAAGGTGTCGAGGTGTGGTTCATAATCGACATGCAGCCAGTGGATGCCGTGTTCTTTAGCGGCTGCTGTGGCTTCCTGCACCAAGCGCAGGCCAACACCACGCCGTTGATAAGCCGGATGCACGGTGGTATCCAGTAGGAAGGCATGAATGCCGCCATCCCACGCCACGTTGACGAAACCTACTAACACCATACCCGAATACGCCCCGATGTATGCGAGGCTGCGGTTGAGAATGGGCGTGAAGTCGGTTTCGGTGTGGCCTTCCCACGCCGCCGCGAACAAGGTGTTCATCGCGGCATGGGTGACAGTCGGATTGCGGTGGTAGGTGATGTCGTCGGACATGCATGTTCCTTGCACGGGCGCACGCTGTGCGCCCCTACACACATTGAATATTTCGGCCTAATAGCGTCGGCGGCTCTGGGCATCCATCGCGGCGACGGCGCTCATGGCGATAATATCCTCGACATCATCACCCGCTTGCAAGACGTGTACCGGTGCGCCCACGCCCAGCAAAATCGGCCCGATGGTTTGTGCCTGCCCCAGCCGGTCAAGCAGCTTATAGGCTACGTTCGCCGATTGCAGATCAGGGAACACCAGCACGTTCGCGTCCTTCACGCGGCTGAAGGGGAAGCGATTTTCGATGAGTTCCGGTATGACCGCTGTATCCGCCTGCATTTCACCGTCAACGGCAATGTCAGGGCGTTTGTGCCGCACCAGTTCGACGGCATTCCGTACTTTTTCTGATAGGCGATGTGGAGAACTGCCGAAGTTGGAGAAGGACAGCATGGCGACCCGTGGCTCGATGTCCAGCGTTTGGGCGAAGTCCGCCGCTAGAATAGCAATTTCAGAGAGCGTGTCGGCATCGGGGTCGATATTGACAGTCGCGTCGGTGAAGAAGTACACGCGGCGTTTAACTACCATAATATACACACCGCTGGCGAATTTCATGCCGGGGCGCGTGTGGAAAATTTGCAGCGCAGGACGGATGACATCGGGGTATTCATGCTGCCGTCCGTTGACGTATGCATCTGCATCACCCATCTTGACCATCATCAGGCCGTAGGTCATGCGGCTGCCCACCAAGCGGGCGGCGGTTTCGCGCGTCACGCCTTTGCGCTGGCGTAAGTCGTGGAAGGCTTGCTCGTAACGCAGCTTACGGGATTGTTCCGAAAGCGGTTCAATAATTTGCGGGTTAAAGTTCAAGCCAAGATCTTGAATGGTCGCGCGAATATTTTCTGGCTTGCCCAGCAAAATCGGTATACCGATGCCTTCTTCCTGTACCTGCGCGGCGGCACGGATGATTTTCGGGTCGTCGCCTTCGGGGTAGACGATGCGCTGCTTGGGACCCATACGCGCCTTGTTGATGATATTAGCGCGTACCTGCTGCCCGACACCCTGCCGCTGAACGAGGGCGTGGCGGTATTCCTCAATGTCGATTTTACGGCGTGCCACACCACTTTTCATGGCGGCTTCGGCAACCGCAGGCGCGAGCCAGAGCAAGACGCGCGGGTCAAGCGGCTTGGGGATCAGGTAATCCTTGCCGAACTTCAAAGCCGTAAGCCCATAGGCTGTCAGCACGCTGTCTGGCACATCTTCATGCGCCAGCGCGGCAAGAGCGCGGGAAGCCGCCAGCTTCATTTCTTCGTTGATGGTGGTGGCGTATACATCCAGCGCCCCACGGAAGATGAACGGGAAGCCGAGCACATTATTGATCTGGTTGGGGTAGTCGCTGCGCCCTGTGCCGAGCATGGCATCCGGTCGCACCGCGAGAATTTCCTCCGGCATAATTTCCGGCGTGGGGTTCGCCATTGGGAAGATGATGGGGTTGGGGTTCATCTCGCGGATCATGCTCTGTTTGCACGCCCCCGCGACACTTAAGCCGAGGAACATATCCGCGCCCACCAGCGCTTCGGCCAGGGTGCGGCGGTCGGTGATGCTGGCGTAGCGTTCTTTATACGGATCCATCGCTTTCTCGCGACCCTTATAAATAACACCATGCTCATCCGCCATGATGATGTTTTCTTGGCGCATCCCCAGTTGGATGTAAAAGGCTACGGTGGAGAGAGCAGCCGCACCCGCACCCGCGACTACCAACCGCATGTCCTCGATCTTGCGCCCCGTGACCTCGACAGCATTCAGCAGCGCTGCACCGGAGATGATCGCCGTGCCGTGCTGGTCATCGTGGAACACTGGAATATCCAGTTCTGCCCGCAAACGGGTTTCGACCTCGAAGCATTCCGGCGCTTTGATGTCCTCAAGGTTGATGCCGCCGAAGGTGGGTGCCATCGCCCGTACGGCTGCGATGACTTCTTCGACTGTCGAGGCGTTTAGCTCAATGTCGAACACATCAATATCGGCAAAGCGCTTGAACAACACACCTTTGCCTTCCATCACCGGCTTGGAGGCCAACGCGCCGCGATTGCCCAACCCTAAAACTGCCGTGCCGTTGGTGATGACACCGACAAGGTTGGCTTTGGCGGTCAGTTCATAAGCGGTCAAGGGATCGTGTTCAATTTCCAGTACGGCATCCGCCACACCGGGGGTGTAGGCCAGCGAAAGGTCGCGCTGGGTGCTGAGGGGCTTGGTGGCGACGACTTCAATTTTACCGGGTCGTCCGTTGCGGTGATAATCTAAAGCATCTTGTTTCGTAACCGCCATAATGGGTAATTTTCTCCTTCTGGTTTTGCTCCTTTCATTGTAACGCGGTTGGAAAGCGAAGGATACGGGGTTGTGGATATAGATACCTCACCCCTAGCTCCTTGTATCTTAGAGAAGGGAACAATACAAGTCTCTGCGGTTCAATTTGTATGATGGCCTAAGCGAGTTCCGCAGCTTTGAGTGGTAAGCCTGTAGCGGCGGATTGGTAGCTGCCGAAAACGAGTTTAATTGTCTTGAGGTTGTCCTCGCCGGTGGTTTCCGCCGTGCCTTCACCGCGCAGCGCCCGTGCAATATCGGTCTGGCAAGGGACGATGCTGGAATGCACCACATCATACGCGGGGTTCGCCCAGTCGTAGCGCGGCGGCGGGTAATGTTTGGCGAGTGTCCCCGCGGCGGTCGTTTCGCGTATCCAGTAGTCGATGCCGAGTTCGAGCGAACCGGTTGTTCCCTCGACCATCATAAATGTCTGCGGGAAGGCTTCGCGCTCAAGGAAGTTTTCAGCATAGGCCATTTCTACCAGTACGGTGATGTCGTCGCCCATGTTGAGCATCATGGTGGCGACATCCTCACCCTTGATGCTCGTGTGTGCTTTATGCGTCTGGCAGAACAAACTGTTGGCTTCACCGAACAGGCAGCGGGCGACATCCAGCGTATGGGTGCCTAGGTCAGTGATGATGAACTGCTCCAGCTCGGCGAGGAACGGCTGATTCTGAAACACGGGGAAGCCGCTAATCATGTCGATGCGCGCGCGAAACGGCTTGCCGATGCGCCCTTCCTCAAGAATGCGCTTGAACTGGCGAATCGGGTACTGCCAGCGCCAATTTTCGTTGATGAACAGCGGGACGTTGTGCTGCTGGCAGGTGGCAAGCATCGCCTCCGATTCTGCCAGCGTGGTTGCCATCGGCTTCTGGCATACGACCGGAAGGCCGTGTTCGGCTGCCATCCGTGCGAGTTCGGCGTGGCTTTCGACATTGGTGCAGATGTCCACGAAATCCAGCTTTTCGTTGTCGAACAGCGTTTTAGCGTCATCATACACTGCCGGAATGCCGAACGCTTTTGCCCGTGCTCCGGCGCTGCTGCGGTCGGGGCTGCAAATCGCGACGCATTCCACGAGACCCGTTTCAGCCCACCCCGCCAGTTGGTACTGTGACCAGAAGCCGCTGCCGAATATCGCAAACTTGAGCTTACTCATGAGGTTGATTTCCTTAAATCGGGTAGTCGATGCAGGCCAGCATATAAGGTTGCAGTGTCAGCGGGTGGTTACTGATGGGTTCGCCACGGTACTGACGAAAATCTTCTGGCGAGAGTGCTGCTTGCACATAGTTATCGTCGCCTAAGTTCCACATCATGCCTTCCGTCCCACAGTCGTCCAGCCTGACCGTTTGCGGTTGGTTGGTCAGGTTTGCCAGCAGTAAGCGGTATTGGCTGCTGGTTTGCAGCATCAACGCCTCGACGCGCAGCGGTTCGCTGGAAACTATTGTTAGCACCTGCACATCCCGTAAGTCGCCAATATCGGCCAGCAGGTGGTAAACGGGAAACACGCCACCTGCCAATGACGGGAACTTGTGCGGCAAATCGGTACCTGATTCGGTTTCCATCACGCCCAACCAACCCGTTGTTTCGAACAGTGAGATGTGGTGCAGGTGTCCGCTTTCGGCAAGCTGTTTGATGCACGCCAACGTCCAGCCGCCTGCAAACAGTGACAGTTGGCGCGGGTCTACTTTGGAAGGTAGTTCACCGGCTGGCGGGGGTGTTTCTGCTCCGGTCGCAACTGGATTGAACTGCTGCTTGAGCGTCAGTGGGCTAAGGGCAACCGGCTTGCCACCGCTGTGCTGAAGCGCCGTTTCGATAATCGCTGGAAAGGCGGCGGGTGTTTCCGCGACGGATGCATTATCAAAGGCGTGAACCTGCGGGTTGGCGGTAAAGCTCACAAAATCGGCTGACGAAATATCCGGCCAGTTGCGGTTGAGTTCGGCAAAGCTGGCTTTGGTGCCAATGCCAATCGGCGCGTCCGAACCGAGGATTTTACGCGCAAGCTGCGCTAGTGCGTCCCCTGTGACGAGTTCGCGGTTGTGCCACAGCACATAGGCGACGATGCGCGGTTGTCCTTCCGTCAGTGCTGCTGCCAACGCCTGCAATTCGCTTTCAGCTTCGTTGGAAAGAACCAGCACAAGTTCCAGAGACAGATCTAAAGCGGCTGCTTCCTCCGCAACCTTTTGCAAACGGCTGTGCCAATCGGCATGGGCGAAGTTCAGTTCAACGCGCAGGTGCGAGAGGTGAAGTTGTTTGAGCCGTTCGATTTCACGCGCCGTCAGCGGTTGGTTGTGGCTGGCGGCGGTCAGGCCAATCGGCGGCAGGGGTTGAAGCGGTATATCCCGTTTGCACTGAATAATAACGGGCGCGTCAACGGGCGCTGCCTCAACCACAGGCTGACCGTGTAAGGTAAGCTGTAGCTGCTGGCGAATGCGAGTGCCAGCCGCGACTTCCACCGGAAATGGCAGGGCTAGGGGGGTACAGTAGGTTTTAAAAGAGGCATCAATCCAGTTACGCTGATCTTCCATCTCGAACTCGTCACCCTCGAATCGCAGTTCCGACCAAACATCAGACGTGACTTGATGTGTCATCGCGCGTAAGTTTTGGAATGGCGCGTGGGGTGTCGGCTTGCCGTTGATGTAGGTTTGCGGCACAACGAGTCGTGGGAACGCCGTGTTTTCCACTGAACCATCGCTGTGTTCAAGGTTGCAAGCCGCGCCTGCGCATTCGGCTATCGGGTGCAGCACGCAGAAACCGAGACGGCTGCGGCGGAAGGTGGAATGGGCTTCCCCCTCGAAGGCGAAGGTGAGTACCCCGCTTTGGTCGCCGGTAATCGTGCCTTGCCAGCCGAAGTCGATGTCACCGAGGCGGTTGCTGACCTGATAAGTGATGTTGAATGAGTCGGGTTCCGCTTGGATTTTGAGTGCGGAAAGTTGATTAATCGCCGTTCCCCAGTTGTGGTCGCGCACGGCGAAGTAGATGCGCCGGATAATCTCCTGCTGACCGAGGCGAATGTAGCGTAGATCGCCATTGTCGAATACCAGCGAAAGCGGCCCCGCACGTAATGGTATGGATTCGGGCAGCGAGGATTCAACGCCATAGCGCATGACATTCGGGTGCAGCATAACCTCTCCGTTAGGTCTATTCATGGATGTGCTGACGGAGGTACGGAATGCTGGCAACCACCCACGACTCTTCCTTCGCGGCGGTGGCATCTATCGTTGCTTCTGGCGCAGGCCACAGTTCGAGGATGGCGTTGAATGACCGTCCTTGAAGCTGTTTGAGAAGGGTTGGGATGTCCAGCATCCCCTGACCAGCAGGTGTACCGTCAATCATAAACCCCATATTATGACCTAACCGGCGAATTTGGAAATCTTTGATATGCAAGTTGGATACATACGGTGCAAGTGTATTGATGACTCGCTGTGGATCTTCCAACGCGCCGAAGGAATTCACTGTGTCGAGGCAGATACCCGCATACGGGCTGTCGAGCGCGGTTAAAATTTCGACCAGCGTTTGCACCTTAAAACGGTCGTGGTTTTCGATGGCGAGGGTGATACCTGCCGCCTCGAAATCTGGCAGCATCGGCTTCAATAGGTCAATCACTTCACTCGCACTGGGGTGATGCGCGGCGGTATCCACCACCACCCGCAGGATCGGCGAGCCGCAGCGCTGTGCAATATCGAGATACTTTTGAAGATGGTCGGGTTGAATGCCGCGTGTGCCAACTTCAATATCGACATCTAACCGTTTAGCCTCTGCCAGCAGGGCGTCAAACGCCAGCCTATCCAGTTTGTCGAGCGGCAGGTTATCCGCGATTTGTACCAGATGCACGCCCAGTTCAGCGGCGCGGCGCACTAGCCCGATGGTGGTCATTGGCAGACTTGGTTGGGTATATCCTGCTACCCCGATTGACCAAGCATAGGCGTAACTGCCGATACCGAGCTTCATGGCTTCACCCCAAGTAAGGCTTCAGCAATCGTGTTGATCGAATCCGGCTGCCCGACGAATACGGACATGGTAAAGACATCGGTTGTGTGGCTGCGTCCGGTGCTGCCGCCTATGGCCTGTCCACTCGCTTCCATCTCGCCGTTACGCCCGAACTGCGCCCCGCCGTTATAGACGTGTATCGAATGACCATTCGCGCCGATTTGGTCGGGCACTTCTTCGGCGTAAGTAGCGGCGGGGTTGTTAAAGAAGTTTCGCAGTAGCAGGTAACTTTGCCCGTCCGGCAGCATGTTGATGTAGCCCATGCGACCGAACACGCCCGCCGCCTTATACCCAACTTTGTACTGCCGCTCTCCGGTGATGGCGATGCGGTAAGCGCTGCCCTGCGGAGTCAGCGAGTCCGGTGCAGGGTCGCCAAAATAAGGCGAGGCTTCGGCAGCCGGTGTGCAGGGGATGAGCAGCACGCCGCCGGGGTTCAACTGCGTCAGGTTCCAGCTTTCGCTGACCGGCGCGATTTGCCCTTGGTCGTCAAGCGTAACCGTGTGCTGGTAACTAGCGAATTGCACACCCTGCATCAGCTTTGCACCAACCCGCAGCGCTGCAATTGGGTTCTCGCCCCGTTGAATGTGCCGCCGCACTTGCAAATGTGCAATATCGCTGCTCAAGTTGTAGGCTTGCAGAGTCATTTCGGCGGATAAGATGATTTCCCCGTGAATGGAGTACACCTGATAATGGGCGGGGTCAAGCTGCGTCGGGACATGGTGCGATCCCCAGAAGTCGGCACGGTCGCGGATGTTGTACTGAATTTCCGGTGCGATCCACACCCGTTCGCCGCCCATGTTCCACTCGTCGTCACCGACGAAGCTCGCAAACGACTCCGCTTCCGCCAGCGCGGGGTTAATCCACGTCAGGCTTGGGGAGTCGTCACCGAGGAACGGGCCGAAGATACGCCCGCCGCGCTGCGTGATGACAATGTTGATGTCATCTTGCAGCACGAGTGTCCGGTAGGTTTCGCCGTTTGCCTCAAGTACGCCAGTGAGTTGGCGGTAGGTAATCAAGCTGTTCAAGGTTATTTGGCAACCGAATGGGTAATTTCCGCGACACTTTTCTTCAGCGCGTCGATGCTCATGATCTGTTCCATCCAATCCGGCTTGAAGATTTTGTCGTAAGCCTGTTTGATGGCGAGTTTGGCACCATCTGAGAAGGGAAAGCCGGAGATGCCGAAGATAATAGCGAACTCGATACGCGCGTGACCACTGAGGAACTCCCATGCCGCTTCTTCCGGCACACCCATCTCAACCGCCTTATCGTAGGCTTGCTTCACGGCGGTAATCACAGTCGCGGTAAACGTTTCTGCCAACGCCGGTTCCAAAATCGCCATCTGCTCAACGGTGATGCGGAAGGCTTTCATCACCGGTTTATAGATGTCCCGCGCGATGGCTTCACCTTTGGCGTAATCAGTATCCGGCCCGTGATAGAGCGCGCACACAATGTGATGCTTGGCCTTTACCCCGCCAAACCAATCGGTACGGGCTTCCTCGGTCACTTCGTCGTTGAAGAGTGGGGGGTGGCAGGGGTGTGCCACAAAATAGGTTAAGTCCTCGCGGATTGGCATCACTTCGGCATACGCGGCTGCCGGATCGAGGCCGATAATCATGGTCTTTGGGCGCAGTTCTTCAATGATGCCCTGTGTCACACGACCGATGATGGCATCCGGCACGGCGAGGATGACGGCATCTGCTTGTGCCAGCGCTTCCGACTGCGGGGTCACGCTCACACCGCGCTTGGCGAGGTTGGCTTTACCCTGTTCACTGACTTCAACATAGTACACTTCGTATTCGGGCATGTCCTTGATATTGTCGGTGATACGACAGCCCATTTTTCCACCCGCACCCATTAAAGCGATTTTGGTCGTCATGACATTTCCTCCACGATAAATTTATATGGCTCCGCGCAGGACGCTGCCGAAATAATCCGGTTTGCCGACCTGCCCGGCTTTTAACGAAATTTGTAATCCATCAAACTGCGGGTTGAGTGAACGGGCGCGGCATAACGGCGCACCCGGTGCAATCGGCATCAAGATTTCGAGGGCATAAATGCCGAGTTGGTGCGCGGCGTGGCCGCAGGTGTCACCACCGGTGACACACGCGCGTTTGAGGCCAGTGCGTTCCAGCAGTTCACGCAAGATCAACCCCTGCTGTGTGCCCAACTTCTGTCCAACCGTGCGGCTGTCCAAGCCCAACTTGTCGAGCCGCTGGTTGGTCGCCGCGATGGCGAGATCATCCGGCCCCAGTGCCGAGTACAGCAGCAGGTTGCGCCCTTGCCCCAACGACGCGAGTGCTTCCTCGATGATGCGCCCCCGTTCGGCATCCGCCAGTACGGGGTCAACCAGCTTCACGCCGTCCAACCGCACTGCCTCGAAGCCGTTCTCTATTGCCCACTGGATTTGCCCAGCCGTGCCGGGGGCAGCACTGCCGGAAACCACCAATAGCTGCTCCACCGAGCCGACCGCTGGCAGAGGTGGGGGCTTTTGCACAAAACCCGTTTGCTGCCAATGAGCCGTTAGCGCGTACTCAAGGCCGGACGACGACACCGAGAAAATCGGGCGGTCGCCGCGCTGCGCCCACATCAGCCGCCCGATCTTTTCCACATGCGTCTGGTCGAGCGTGTCGAACAGGATGATCTCGAAGCCCTTATCCATCAGTGTTTGGTAGCGGGCAGCAATTGCTTCATCGGATTGCGCCAGTTGCAGCGCGTCGATCAATCCGATTTTGCGCCCCGTTTGCTTGCCGAGGTGCAGCCGTAAATCGCTCTCATCCATCGGCGTCATCGGGTGTTTGCTCATGGTCGGGTGACGGTCAAGGCGGTAGGTAGTGTCACCTACGGTGGCGAACAGGTTGCCGAAGGCCACATAGCGCTTGAGCAGTGGTGCGCCCACCATCATCGGTATCACTTGCGCCTGGAAGATGCGCCAACCGATTTCCGCCGCCGTACCCATGTTCCCGACACTTGGCGACGAGTCGAATGTTGAGCAAATCTTGTAGTGGAACAGCGGTGCGCCAAGCTGCTGTAACGCGGTGAATATCGGTGGCAGGTCGGCTTCCATTTGGTCGGGCGACATGGAACGGCTGACCCCTGCCACGCCAATTGCGCGTACATCAGGGAAGTGCTCACGAATGAACGCCTCATCTGGCGCGTTCAGGAACAGCACTGTTGGTACACCGCCCAGCACCAGCGCTTCCATAACATCGGTTGATCCGGTGAAGTCGTCCCCGTAATATGTCAGCAGCAGGTTCATAGCGCCCCGTACATTTCCAACGCGCCGTGCAGTGCCGGATGCGTTTGGGCATACGTTTCCAGCGGGATACCGGCCATCGCCGCTTCCCAACCTTCGCGCAAGCTGGCAACCCCTGCCGCTGGCCCGTCTGGATGCGCCACAATGCCGCCGCCCGCGAGGTACATCAGGTCGGTGCTGCCCAGCGCCACGTAGGTATCCGGTGCTTGCCCCGCCCACTGACCGGACGAGAACACCGGCATGACGGTATAACCGCCCAACATGGGAGTCAGGCATTCCCGCGCCGAGGCGAGAACGGATGTGTCATCCTCGGTAAATTTGTTGCGTAGGCCGTTAACGTGTAGGTGGTCAACTCCGGCGAGGCGGTAGAATTTCTGGAAGGCGATATAACTCCAACCGAGGTACGGCTGGCGGGTGAGTGCGCCCCATCCCGCGCGGTGCCCGTGAATCGGTAGCTGGCTGTGGCGGCGCAGGTGGGCGACCGCTGCCAACCCGACCGGAATCAGATTGACCATGACGCACGTTCCACCATGTTCCAGCACCGTGTCATGTCCGCGCAGCATCTCGTCGATGTCGCCGCTGATGTTGAAGGCCACCATCACTTTTTTGCCTGTGCGCTCGGCATGGTCGTTGACGACGCTCATGACCGCTTTCACGCGTTCCGCCAGCGGCGAGTGCGGGGAATTGGCTTGCAGTTCGTCATCTTTGATAAAGTCGAGTCCGGCTTCGCACAGCGTTTTAACCAGATCAGCCGTTTGCTGCGGCGAAAAGCCCACACTTGGCTTGATGATCGTCCCCAAAATTGGACGGTCGTACACCCCCACTAACTCCCTCGTACCCGCGATGCCAAACTGTGGGCCGGCGTGTACCTTGAACGCATCGGGAAACACCACATCCACCAAGCGCAGACCGGAAAACTGGCCGAGTTCGTACAGGTTGCCGCTGACGGCGGTCATCGCACCCACCAGCGAGGTACCGATGTTGGCGAACGGGAACGACAGCACCACCTCGGCGCGGCGGTAAATGGGCGTTTGTGTACCCTTGGGTGGCTTCGAACCAGAGAGGGTAGGCGTGTCGACCGACTCAAGTTCGGTGATGCGTTCAACCCGCGCCCCGTGATTTTCCAGCAGTTCAGGTGTTTCCCCCGGCACTTTGACGAACGTTCCAGCGGATTGTTCACCCGCCATGACCGCCGCTGCTTTTTCCAGCGGGTGCGCGGTTTCGATGTGGTAAGTCGCGAATAAGCGATCCATAGTCATCATCCGTCAGGAAGTAGGTTGAGAGGTTTCAATTGGACGGATGAATCGGCGTTTGAGCTTTTCAAGGTTGGCTTCGCGCAGGCTGTCGAAGAAGATGGCGATGAAAATGATGACCGCCCGTACCATCGGTTGCAGGTACAAATTGACGCTGTTGAACACCAACCCCGCCTGCACCATCTGGATCAGCAGCGCCCCGATCACTGCACCAAAGGCATTCCCCACGCCACCGAATAAGCTCGTGCCGCCCAGCACTGCCGCCGCAATCGCGTCGAACTCGCGCCCTTCGGCAAAGCTGCGGTCGAGCCGCCCAAGCTGCGAGATGAGGATGAACCCCGCCAACCCCGCACAAAACCCGGAGATCATGTAGACGAGGAAGATTACACGGTCGGTGTTGATACCGGCTTTCTTCGCCACCTCGATATCGTTGCCCACCGCGTACACCTGCCGCCCGAATGCTGTCCGGTTCAGGATGAGGTAGGCAGCAATGAATACCAGCGCGAACACGATGATCGGCATGGGGATGCGTATGAGGTTGATCTGCCCGAACGCCAACATCGTTTCGGGGAAGTCGATCTGCTGCGATTCAGTCAGCGCCGTGCCGATGCCACGCCCGACGACCAGCGTACCCAGCGTCACCATGAACGGGATGATTTTGAGGCGCACGATGAAAAAGGCGTTGATCGCCCCATACAACGTGCCGACCAGCATGGCGACCAGCAGCGCCGGCACTACGCCGAGTCCCGCTTGGCGCATCAGCAAACCCGCGATGACTGACGACAGATACATATTCGAGCCAACGGATAGGTCAATCCCCGCCGTCAGCAGCACGAAGGTCATGCCGATGGCGACCATGCCCGTAAACGAGGCTTGCTTGATGATGTTGATGATGCTCTCAAGCTGAAGGAACAGCGGCGACGACAAACCGAAGATCAGAAAGACCACGATGAACAGAACGATGGTCGAGTTGTTGAGCAGCAGTTGTGGAAGATTGCGTAATTGCTGTGTCATGCTGTTTGCGCCTTTTCACGGAATGCCGCCCGAAGGATCGTTTCTTGATTGAACTGGTCGCGGGTGAACTCACCCACGATCTCCCCACGGCTCATGACGAGGATGCGGTCGCACATACCCATCAGTTCTTCGAGTTCGGATGAGATGAATAGGATGCCGCTGCCGGTCGCCGCAAGCTGGTCAATGATGCTGTAAATCTCGTACTTCGCACCCACGTCGATGCCGCGTGTCGGCTCATCCATAATGAACACGGTCGGGCGTGAGAGCAGCCACTTGGCGATAACGACTTTTTGCTGGTTGCCGCCGCTCAAACTCTTGGCGGGCTGCTCGGTAATCAGACCGCTTTTTAGCTGTAAGGCACCGGCTGCACTTTGCGTATCCCGCACCAGCCGCCGTTGGTCAACCACCTGCGTGATTGGCTGGGCGAAGGCTGGCAGTGACACCAGCGCGATGTTGTCGGCGATGTTGATGTTCATTAGCAAACCTTCTTCGCGGCGGTTCTCGGTCACGAAGGCCATCTGGTTGCGGATGCTTGAACGCGGCGACTTGCCGTTGAGGTGCTTGCCGTTGATGACGACTTCACCTGCTTCCGATGAATCGAGGCCGAACAGGATACGCGCCAGTTCGGTACGCCCTGAACCCATCAAACCGAATAAGCCGAGCGTTTCGCCCTTGTGCAGCGTCAGGTGGATGTCCTCGACGATGCCTTTTGCCGAGACACCTTTCAGTTCGAGTAAGGGTTCACTGGTGGGTGTGACGGTGCGCGGCGGGTAGAGTGTGTCGATGCTGTGGCCGACCATCAGCGTAATCATGCGGTTGACATCAAACTTCGGGGTCGGGTCATGCCCGACGAGAACCCCATCGCGCATGACCGCAATTGAGTCCGAGAGATTCAACACATCGTTGAGGATGTGCGAGATGTAAATAATCGCTTTGCCCTGTTCGCGCAGTTGGCGCATCAGGGCAAACAGGCGCTCGGTTTCACGGGCAGTCAGTGAAGTCGTCGGCTCGTCAAAGATGATGAGCGAGGCATCTTGATGCAGCGCTTTGGCGATTTCGACAAGCTGCCGTTCACCGGGGGATATACGGTCAACGTGCATATCCGGTGACAGGTCAAGCCCGACCGATTGCAGTACCTCGTGCGTTCGCTGGCGCATGGCGGCACGGTCGATGAACTTGAACGGGCCAACCCCGCGTGAGGGGAACGCCTCGATGAAAATGTTTTCGGCAATCGTCAGGTTGGTAAACAGGTTCAATTCTTGGTGGATGAAGGCGATACCCGCCTTGTAAGCATCCGATGGATTGCGCGGGTCATATGCTGCCCCGTTGATGGTCATCGTGCCGGAACTGGCCTGCACGACCCCGCCGATCAGGTTCATCAGCGTACTTTTACCTGCGCCGTTCTGCCCGATCAGCCCTACTGATTCACCTTTGTTGATGGTCAGGCTGACATCTTTAACGGCGTAGATACCGAAAAAGGCTTTCGAGATGTTCTTGATTTCGAGTAGGGCAGTCATGACCGCACCTCACGATTAGCCAAGCGTGTGCGGGTGATGTCGAGCAGTGCCGCGATCAGGATAATGCCGCCCTTCACCGCGTCGATGATGAACGGTGATAGGCGCATCGCGTTCAGGATATTGAGCAGCAGCACGAAAAACGCCACGCCGAAGAACGTCCCGCGTACCGAGCCTTTGCCGCCGAACAAACTCGTTCCCCCAATGACTGCTGCGCCGATAATATCCAGCAGCAGGTTACCGCCGCCCAACGACGGCTGCCCGATTGCCAACCGCGCCGAGTACAGCACCGAGGCCGCCGCCGCACAGAAGCCGCTGAACATATACACCAGTGTAATCACCCTGCGGCTGGGCAAACCGGAAATGGTTGAGGCACGCCGGTTGGTGCCTATGGAATACATCTGTCGACCGAACACTGTGCGTGACAGCAAGAACTGCGCTGCGACAGCCAACCCCGCCGCGATCACGAACGGGTAGGTAATCAGCGGTAGGATGTCCCGCCTCGCGATTTCCGAGGTGAGCTTTGGTCCTAAATACACCGAGAGGATGTCGCCTTTGCCGAGGTTGACGAACGCTTCTGGAAGCCCTGAAATGTTGCGCGACTGTGTTAGCCACAGCGCGAACGCCCCAAAAAAGGTTGAAGTCACCAGCGTCACCATGAACGGTGCCATGTTGAAGCGGGTAATCGCGTAGCCGTTGAGGAAGCCGATCAGTGTGCCCACCGCCAGCATCACCAGTACGCCGACCAGCACTGCCCATTCACTGCCATGCAGGATGCCACCGGCTTCGGTCATCAGGCTGCCCCACAATGGGCTTTTGTCGAAGAACGCCGGATCAAGCTTTTCCGCCATGACGACAGCGCCGACCACACTGGTGATGCCCATCGTCGCGCCAATCGATAGGTCGATGCCGCCGATAATCAAGACGAAGGTTTGACCGATGGCGGCTGCCAGCAAAGGCCACATGTTTTGGAGTTGGTTGGCGATGTTGCTGGGAAGTGAAAGCGTTTGGAAAAAAATAGATGCGACAATAAAGAAAATAAGGGTTAAGTATAGGACGAAATAATCAGATAAGAGCAGCCCACGAATAAAACCAAGCCGCGCCATAAAAGGTTGGCGGGTGTTGGGCTGCCCACCCGCTGTTTTCAATCGCTCATCCAAAATTGACATCTTCAGACCTTAATCTATATCCGCTGACTTCAAAGGGAGTACCGCTGCGGATATTACCTGCCGCAACTGCGTTAGGCTAACCCCCTCATCAACGTGTGATGAGGGGGCTAATCCGATCAATGTGGAAATCCGTATTCCTGTATGTATGGCCTTTGTAGGAGGAGGCGTGCCTCCTCCGCATGACCATTACCTCACGAGTTTACGAACCAACATCAATCTACTGATCCAAGAAGCCGTCGTCATAGAGGACGCAGCCCCACATGTCCGAGCGTTGGTACTGGATGTTACCGGCGGTCAGCGCGAAACCGGGGTCGAGCAGCACTTCGTTGGGTTGTGCTTCGCCATCGACAATCGCCTGTTGCAGGCGGCTGAGGGTCAGTTCCGCTTCGAGGAACAGGTTCTGTACGCCCGTGCCATCCACAAAGCCTTCGTCGATCAGCTTGCAAGCAGTGGCATCACCATCGAGGCCAGCCAGCAAAACGTGACCCTTGGTACCTGCTGGCTGCCACATGCCGCGCGGTTCCAGAACCGAACGGATGGTGGGGAACAGGAAGTCTGACGAGGTGAAGATGAAGTCCACACCGGGGTTGGCAGTGATGGCAGCTTCGAGGTTTGCCAGCGCGGTTGCTGCATCCCATTCGGTCGCCACTTCAATCGGAGTATTGAACAGGTTCGGGTAGCGTTCGTTGTAGCGGTTGATAACGTTGAAGAACCCATCCCGGCGACCAATGGCGTTCGTGTCTTGCAGTGCGCCCACCAAAATCAGCGGGGTGATCGGTTCGCCGGTGATTTCGTACTGGCGCAGCGCCTTTTGAGCGATGAACTCTACAGCCTGTTCGGTCGCGCTGACGTTATCTGCCACGACGACGATACCCTTTTCCTTGTCGTTCGGGGGGCGGTTGAATACCGCTATCGGAATATCCGACGACTGGGCTTCAGCGACGATGGTGTTGGCGCTGTCACCGTCCTGCGGGATGATGATGATGCCATCGACACCCTGCGCGATGCACTCACGAACCTGTTCCAACTGGCGGTTGGGGTCTTCATTGGCGTTGTATTCCAACACTTCCACGCCGCCGTCACGCAGGGTGGTGGTGATCGCACGGTGACCGGCGACCCAGAACTCGGTTTCGAGATCTTGGAAGCCGAAGCAAATGGTGAGGTTGTCCTGTGCGCTGGCGGTGCCGATTAGACCCATCATCATCGCAGCGATAACTGAAAAGCTGATAAAACTAAGACGACGCAATTTATTCATATTCTGGCTCCTTATAAAAAACGAAAAGCTTTACAAACTTGTTTTTATTCACCCGCACTCCTTTAAACACTGCTTGCTGATCTGCGCTGGATAATCCTTCGCGCTCAGAAACCGGCACTGCCGGATAACTGCTTTGCATATTGTATACAATCTGCGGACGTTAAAAACGACTGTTGATTGATACATCACTTTGACTCGATAACGGCTCGCACGCCGAGGCGGCATTCACTTGCCACACGCTCGTTGATGCGCTTGTTCACGGCTCGTAGGGTATTCAAATCACGCTGCCGGTAAGCATCTAAAATCGCCTGATGGTCACGGATGGCGAGATATTCATCATAGTTGGGTATGGCTTCTGCACGGACATACAGCAGCGCGGCGATTTGTGCGACGATCTCATCCCAATTGCGTTTTAGGAGGGGATGCTCGCTGCGGGTAATCAAAAATTTATGGAAGGCCATATCAGTGCTGCGGACATTCTTAAAATCTTCCGCTTCGATAAATTGGCGCTGTTTTTCAATGGTGCTTTTGAGGAATTGGTAGTCATTCTCATCCAGACGGTCGATGATGAGTTCGCCAGCGAAGTTTTCCTGCGCGGTTCGCATCGAGAAAATGCTGTCCACATCTTCCTGCGTAAATACTCGCACGAAACAACCGCGATTGCGCGAGGCCACCACCAACCCTTCGCGCTCTAGCAGGATAAGTGCCTCACGCACAGGGGTACGGCTCACACCGAGGTGCTGGGTAAAAACCTGTTCAACGATATGATCGTTGGGTTTCAGCCGCCCCTCAATGATGGCCGTGCGAATTTGCTCAACAACCTCTTCGCGCAGGCTGATCGAGCGAATTTGAGAAAAAGTAGACACTTTAGTTCAATTCTCGAAAAATTAAATTATTTTTAAACTACTAGTGCCAAGATTGTATACAGTGCGCAATATACTGTCAAGTATGCGCCTATAAACTCACTATTGAATACAAGCAGTAATTGGTAAAAACGTCTAAAATTTGAACGGCACTTTTATTAGATATTATTGGACAAGTAGGTTTAAATGGCACTTCCTGACTGGTACTCGAAAACGACGCGCCGCTTATTTTTTGACATGCATCTGCCCGATTGGACGCAGCTGGGGCAGTCTGCTGGCGAACAACACACACTCCGCAACATCGCCACTCGCTTTGAGCCAGAGCAGCTTATCAGAGAATTTGTGCGCGCCCGCATCAACGCCGCTGTGATATTTGCCAAGTGCCAATACGGTAACTTTTATTACAACACACGCATCGGTCATAAACACGCTGGCTTGGGTGATCTGGATTTCCTCGGCGAGATGATCCACCACGCCCACCGCAACAACATCCGTGTGATCGCCTATTACTCCAACATGTGGGATACGGAAGCCGCCCGCCTGCATCCTGACTGGATGGCTGAAGAGGCCGACGGTCGCTATTCCTACAACCGCTGGCCGACCCTGAGTTTGCTCAGTCCTTACCGCGACCTCGTACATTCCCACCTCACTGAACTCGTGACTAATTACGAAGTGGACGGCCTGTGGAGCGACATCCTGAGCGACCTGCCAAGCTTCGACCGCTATAGTCGTGCTGCTTTCGAAGGTCAGTATGGTCAGCCGATGCCGCGTTCCGTTCACGATGCGGGTTGGCTAAACCTCATCCGCTGGCAGCAGGATATGCTCTACGACTACTTGGATGGTTGCTACAAACTGGTTAAGAGCATCCGTCCCGAAACTGCCTACATTGTCAATTTCTACGGCACACCCTATGCACTGTCGAGTCAGGGGTTGTCGTTCAAGCATCTGGCGCTTTCTGATATGGGTTCGACCGAAGGCTACACGGAATGGCAGGGGCTGATCTTCCCCAGTTTTGCCGCCCGTTATATGCGTTCCGGCAAAAATGGCGATCCATTCGAAGTGCTAACGGGGCGTTTTGTTCACACATGGGATTTCACCGTTCGCCCACTCGCCCAGATGCGTTACGAAGCCTTTAGCGTAGTTGCTAATGGTGCGGCAGTTAGCATTGATGATGAGCCGTATCAGGATGGGCGCTTAGAACCCACCGTTTACGACCACATTGAGAATATCTACAGCGAGATCGAACGCCGCGAGTCGGTGCTGCACGGTGCGGAGCCTGTTCGCTATGCTGCCATGTATGTTTCGCAGAAAGCGCGTGAACTCGATGAGATTCTAAACCCTGCCAAACCGTCTGGCATTGGGATGATGCTCGACAGCAAAGGTAATCCGTCGGATACCGATTTACTTCCCGCATGGATGGGTTTGTTCAAAGCGCTCACCGAAGCTCACATTCCAGTTGAAATTGTCGATGACCGCCCTGAGAGTTTCGCCACCCTCAGCCGCTATAAGGTCGTGTACTTATCAAATATTCTCACGCTGTCGGCAGCCGAAGTCGCAGCATTTCGAACTTATGTGGCGAACGGCGGCGCGATCATCGCCACTGGCGCAACTTCACTGTACGACGAACAGGGGATTCGCCTTCCCAACTTCGCATTGTCGGACGTGTTTGGGGTCGATTACATGCACCGCAGTTCGTTTACTTTTCCCTATCTGCAATTTCACGACAGCCCCATGACTAATGGCCTCATTCGCCGTCCGCTGCCGCACTATATGGCGATGTTCGAAGTCAAGCCTAACACTGATGATGTGAACGTGGCCGCCACCCGCCGTAACCCGTTGATCGAAACCACCGG
>JAPUDW010000128.1 GCA_027492915.1 Bacteroidota bacterium
TGTAACGCGGTACGAGTGTAACGTGACCCGGCAGCATCAGCGTGACCATCATCGCCATGAACCAGAAACGCTTACCCGTGAATTTGAGCCGTGCGAATGCGTATGCCGCCATCGAGCAGGAGATCAGGTTCCCGATGATAGCAAATACGCACATAACCAGTGAGTTTGCGAAGAAAGTTGCGAAGGATGTACCCGCGTAGCCTTTCCAGCCGGTGGCATAGTTTTCAAAAGTCAATGTTCTGGGTATAAGCCCCGGATCGCTGAAGATTTCATTATTGGCTTTGAATGAACTAACTATCATCCAGACGACAGGATAGATCATAAATAAGCCCAGTGCGATGATGAATAGATGTGTCAAAGAATGACGTGCTAGGATATTGAATTTCATTTTATTCTCCGACCCCATAAGACACCCACCAGTCTGATGATCGAAAGACAATCGCCGTAAACACCCCGATAATGAGCAGCAGCACCCACGCCATCGCGGACGCATAGCCCATCTGGTGATACTGCCATCCTTGAATGTACAAATGCAGTGTGTAGAACAGCGTGGAGTTCAGCACGCCCCCCTTACCGCCACCGATGATGTACGCTTGCGTGAACACTTGGAACGCCGATATAAGCTGGATCACGAGCGTGAACAGGATAACCGGCGAGAGTAGCGGTATCGTGATGGAGAAAAATTGCCGTACATTTGTCGCGCCGTCTACACTTGCCGCGTCATAGTATTCTTGTGGAATCTGCTTCATGCCGGCGAGGAAAATAATCATCGACGAGCCGAACTGCCACACGGATAGCAGGACAAGTGTTGCCAGGGCGAAGTTGGGGTTAGTAATCCAGCTAGGAAGATCGGTAAAGCCAAACACCGATAGAAAACCGTTGATAAGGCCGTCTTTCTCAAACAGCTTTCGCCACAACACGGCGATAGCGACTGAACCGCCGAGCAGGGTAGGGATGTAGTACACCACGCGGTAGAACGATATTCCCCGTAGCTTTTGGTTCATCAGCACCGCCACCGCCAGCGCGAAAACCAGTTTCAGCGGTACAGACACAAACACATAGGTTAGTGTCACTGTCAGTGACTTGAGATAGTAGGGGTCTACGCGCATGACCTCGCCGGTGGCTGTGGTGAACTCTGACAACCCGAACAGCGAACCAAACATTTTTTGATAGTTGGCAAGTCCTATCCACTGCGTCGCATCAGGCTTAGTGAAGTCATAATTCGTGAAGCTCAATCCGAGCGAGTAAGCCAATGGATAAAGTGTGAGTACAAAAAAGCCTATGAGCCACGGCGCAAGGAACATATAGGCAGTGGCGTTGCGCCTGAGGAAATCAATAGGACTGGATATTTTTGGCATAAAGAAACTTCCTTTTATTCGCGTTTTGCAGACGTCAGTAGGGTTGTGTTCCAACTGTGATTGTTGACAGGTGCAAAAGGGTTCGATGTGAAAATTTCTTTTTCATTGATTTCCCTTAAAAATTACTTTTATAGACAAATGACTTGCGTAAGTTATTTAGCTGGCTTCTTGCCGTATTTCATTTTTTCGTCAGATGGCAACCGGTCCGGTTGACTCGCGGATAATAAGCTGCACCCCTGCTGAAACCACCTGCGGCGGAAGATCCGGTTCAGCGAAGCGGTTAAGCAGTAACCGAACGGCCTCGCGACCACTTTCTTCCGACTTGCCGGAAACTGTAGTCAGGCGGGGTAGGGTGTAATTGGAAAATGGGATGTCATCGAAACTAGCAACCGAGAGATCGTGTGGAATAACCAATCCGAGGTCACTTGCAGCCCGCATCACGGCAATCGCCAGCATATCGTTGATGACTAAGAGCGCTGTCGGGCGATTCTTGTTGCTCAGTAGAGCATAAGCCGCTCTATAAGCATCTTCCATCGTTTCTTCGCAGTGCGTTTCGAGCGAATGCATGTCGGATAATCCCGCTTCTTGCATGACCTCGCGGTAGATGATTAAGCGGTCAAATCCCTGCACTTCATTTGTAATGCCGTAAATAAATCCAATCCGTTTATGTCCGAGTTCTAGGAGGTGCGCCATGAGCGCCCGTGTTCCGCTCGAGTACGAATGCAGAACATGGTCGAACTCGGCCTTAGAACCCGTAATTTCTACAATAGGTCGTCCCGACTTGCGGAGATAATCAGTTAGTCTTGGCAATAAATATTTGGCCGCTGCGAGAAGGATGAATCCATCCACCGGCTGATGCGTCAATTCTCGGATGGTATTGGCTTCTTGTTGCAGGTCGAGCGGGTGGTGGGTCAGGTGCAAACTGTATCCGTTTTCCTGTAGCCCCTCAGAAATACCGGATATGATTTGCCAGAAAAATGGATTTTGGATCACGGGGATGATTACACCAACAATATTGGTGTCACCTCGGCGTAGAGACTGCGCCCGTGCATCCGGTTCATAACCAAGATCGGTCATGGCTTGCATCACACGCTGACGGGTTTCGTCTGAAATGGGGATCTTCAGATCGTTCTGGTCATTGAGCACATACGACACCGTTGAACGAGAGACACCGGCTCGCTGGGCAACATCTTTTTGAGTAGGTCTTTTCATAAATTTAAAATATTTTCTTTACTTTATCGTGTCAATTGACACGTGTGAATAAAATGTAAAACGAGTTTTGATTTCTGTCAAGGAGTTCGTAATCACGAAATTTTTGGCAGTCGAATATTTATAGCGTTGCAAAGGGAGAGGCAGGTCAGGATGGATAAAAGAGCTATTTAAAAGGGTTGGTGGTAATTTAATAGGGATGGTCATTGAACTCAATAACCCATAGCATCTCAATTGTAGGGACAATATACAAGTTGAGCAGCATAAGATTTTTCGAGGTATGCAGCGAAAGTTGTATCGTTAAACTATTATCACCTACGTTTGAATAAGGTTTGTGCCACAAACCCTTTACCAATCATCCCCAAACGACCTTAACAACCCAGCCCCCTTAAAATAGTTAGCGCCAAATATCAAAAAGAGTTACCAAATGTTCTTCCAAATGGTAACCCTTTCGCCGTTCATATCTGCTATGCTTGTCGTAGAGAATGGTCTGAGACTATTCCGTTAACGAGGGTTTCTCACCCACATGCACCTTAACAACCACATCGACCCAACATGCGTATCTGTTCGCGCCGCATTTGCCGCTTGTTCCGCATCTTGTGCATTGGACTGTCAACTGAAAACTGTTGACTGATAACTATTTTGCAGCAAACGTTGCAGCGGCAGCCCCATCACCAACTTTGCAGCAAGATCAGCCGAGCAATCCGCTGAATTGGCACAAAATTGCTGATTGAAATTGCCGCCAAATTTGCCAACTGACAACTCTGAAACGGACGACTGTGACGACATTTACGACAAAATGCACGAGTGAATTTGAAGAAATTGAAGAATTTTGCGACGAAGGAGTCCTTTAGGGCGAATCTTCGGCAACTTTCTCCCTCAAATCCGCCGTAAAATCAGTTTAAGCTAATTCAATATCGTGAAGTTTGCGAATCAAATGAATCTAGCATAACTAGGTAATTTTGAGTGAGTGTTCTGTTTCTTTTGAAGTCACGAATTTCGGACGTTCATTAGGCGATTGGTTTGGCGAGTGGAATGTGAGCCAGAGTTGTCCATCAAAGTCATGGAATACCATACAGTGACCACCATCACCCGAATAAAGAGGCTCTGCGATCTGCTGCCACGACCCTAAAATATCACCCGACTCTGATCTTGCGATCCCAACCGTGTATCCACCATCACTAAAGCTCGACCATAACATGAGGAGTTCGCCAGTCGCCAATCGATGCAGCCACGGGCCATCGGTAACATAACCTTTTCGACCCTTTGAGTCGAGTTCTTGCGCCCACGGTGCTTCCGAAGCACGGAACAATAACTGCGGTTCCCCTATGGCTGAACTCAAATCATCACTGAGCTGTAGAGCGCAAATTTCACCATCACCGACTTGCACCCACTCGTGGCAAAAGACAATCCAGGGTTGTTTATTGTTATCCACGAACAAAGTCCCATCTAAACACTCCCAATGATGGGGCGTAATGGCACCCTCACTAATGGGTAAGAAAGGCCCTGTTGGTTCATTGGCTGCGAGGATTTGTGTACCCCGGCAAACGCCTTCTGCTTTAAAGCTGGCGAATAAGTAATATCGCCCTCGGAAAGCATGTACTTCCGGTGCCCAGAAGTTGCGATCTGCCCAGAAGCCCTCTGGAGGCCGGAATGTTGGAAAAGGGCCGTTCCAGTTTTGTAAATCGCTGCCGGTGTAATAATCAAAACCGGATGCAGAGTCGCTCCAACTCTGTGGGCCGTTAGTCCCGTATAGGTAATAAAGATTTTCATTTGTGATCGGCAAGACAAACGGATCACGAATGTGAATATCGGCGTTCCTCATCAGTCTCAATGCCTTTCCCAAATTACAAACCACTATGAGCTCATTGGATGCCAAATCATTGATAGCATGATCGCACCGATTGCTAATATAACACCAATAGCTATGAATCCCACGCTAATTTCCATAACATCATGCTTAACGATTAAATGAGTCGGGAGACTTTCAAAAACATTCTGCAACTCACTTCCACTTTCAGCCGAGTAATAAATTCCGCCTGTCATATCGGCGATCTGCTTCAAAGTGTCCTCATCAATGCCCCGCCGAAAACCACCGCCGGGTCCATTACCAAATTGCTGTCCTCCACCAAAAGGCTCACCGCCTATAAATTGGTCTCCGCAATTAGGAAATTCCGAACCTTGAGCAGTGCCGAAGCCGATTGTGTAAACGCGAACACCCCGGTCAAGTGCTTGTTGCGCGGCGTCTACAGGTAATGCCCCTACATTACTCGCACCATCCGTTAGCAAAACGATGATACTAGGCGCATAAGCACCGTTAGGTACGGGGATCGGGGCAAGGGCAGTCGAAAATTCATTAACGCTCGGTGCAACACTGGGGTCAATTTCTGCAATTGCATCTATGGACTCCAGAATTCCACTCCCTATTCCGGTGCGCCGTCCGGTTCGCAAACTTTGTATGGCATCTCGCAGCGCTTGCTTATCAGTTGTAGGTGGATGAATCAACTCTGCAAATCCTGAGAACGCAACAATGCCAATATGTGTGCTGTACTTTTGTCCCTCAATAAATGAGATCGCTGCGTTTTCTGCCGCCTGCAAACGACTAGGCGCAATATCAGTCGAGCACATGCTTCTGGATACATCCATAGCCAGAATGATGGTTGTTTGATTGGTCGGGACAGCAACCACAGTTACAGGGCGAACCAGTGCAAAGATTAAACTTGCGAATGCCGCGAGGAGTAAGGCAAAAGGTAAGTGACGACGCAACCGTGAGTAACGCGGAAGTGCAGCACGAATAAGCGTCAGGCTGGAAAAGCGTACCGTAAAACGTTTCTTTCGACGCAGCACCCAGATATATACAGCAATCGACAAGGGGATCAATAGAAGCAGGATTAGAAAGCCGGGCCAAAGTAAATCCATGTAAATCTCCTGCGCACTTCCAACTTCTTACAAATCTACGGAACTCGCCCGAACCATAAGAGCGAAAACGTTGCACCGAATAGAAAAAGCAAAATCCCTATTCCAGCTACCAATGAGGTGATTTCCATTTCTTGTGGTTTGATCACAAGTTGAGAACTAATCGTGTTGTAAATGCTGCGCAGTTCTTCTTCGCTCTCAGCATTATAATAAGTGCCTTCAGTAATCTGTGAGATTTGCTGGAGGGTAGCTTCATCTAACTCGGTGTGTACCGTAAAACCTTCAATGTGGACTTCAGTTCCAGCCGGACTTCCAATACCAACGGTATAAATCCGTACGCCGCGGTCAGCCGCAGTTTGGGCAGCCTCAAATGGATCAGGTGATTGATTGTTCTCGCCATCGGTGAGCAGGATAATTACCGCTGAAGTGTAGACACCACGGGGCATAGGTGTTGGGGTTGGTTCCGGCGTTACCGTTGAGTTGCTATAGTAGTTGGTGTTCGTTTGCCCTGTCGCTGCCATAATCGTATCTAGGGACATCATAATCCCATTTGCAAGCGATGTACCTCGCTCTGGCGATAAACGATCAATAGCCGCTAAAAGCATCTCTTCATCATTTGTCGGCGTTTGTACCGAAAATCCATTGTCGCTAAACGCTACGATGCCAATTTGTACCGTCGAGGGCTGGCTTTCGATAAAATCTTCAACCACTACTTTAGCCGCTTCCATACGTGTAGGCTCTAAGTCATCCGCTGCCATGCTCCCCGAAACGTCAAATGCAAGAATAACGGTGCCCGCAATACGTGGCAAACTAATCACTGCCTGCGGTCGTGCAAGACCCAAAATGAGAATGGCAAGCGCTAAGAAATAAAAACTGAGTGGGATATGCCGCCGGTTATTTGAACCTGTAGGTATAGTGGAGCGCATCAAACTGCGGCTGCTAAAACTGGTAATCAGCCGCTGCCGTCGCTGTTGCATGATGATGTATACGGTAATCAACAGTGGAATTAACAACAGTAACCATAGCATTACAGGCCAGATGAATGACATAGTTATATCTACAATTACTTTCTACGTTGTTGCCTGAGTGTGGTGAGTCGCGTTATTGCGCGGACGAGATCTTCATCAGTCGAGAGTGAAAGTGTATCTACACCTGCACGTTTGAATGTCTCGGTTAACACAGCCTCGCGTTGAATTGCCGCTTCTTGGAAACGATGACGAAAGCTTTTGTCATGCGTATCAACATATATTTGCTCACCGGTTTCAGCGTCTTCCATAACAATGAGGCCAATGTCAGGTAATTCGATTTCCGCTTCGTCCCATAACCGTATAGCAAGCACATCATGGCGTTGGTTGAGCAGCATTAAAGGCCGCTCCCAACCCGGTGTACAAATGAAATCCGATAAGATAAAGATTAGCGATCGTTGTTTGATCGTATGCAGTGCGGTGTTAAGCAATGGAACGAGATCAGTAAAGGGTGTCTGTGGTAGTGACGGTTGCTTCAGTAGATCATTGATGATTCGCAAAACCTGAGCGCGTCCACCCCGTGCGGGAATAATCCGATCGACATCGTTTCCGTAAAACATCGCGCCGACTCGATTCCCATGACGGGTTAACAAGCGGGCAAATGTCGCCACAAAGTCAATGAGCACAGTCCGTTTCAAATTTTCGACGGTTCCAAAGTCAATCGATGGGCTAAGGTCGAGCAGAAACCACGCTGTTATGTCACGATCCTCGATATATTGTCGAACGTACAGGGTATCCATACGTGCTGTGACGTTCCAATCAATATAGCGAATATCATCATTTGGTTGATATTCACGTAGATCGGCAAAATCAATTCCATAGCCATAAAACAAGCTGCGGTAGTCGCCTTGTAGTAATCCGTCGAGGCGGCGAATGACTTTCCAATCAAGTCTCTGGAGTATGCTTTCAGGCGTGGGTGCGGAAGTTAGCATGTTCATGTAAAGGCACCACCGGAACAGGAATACACTTCAGAATCTTTTGTAGAATGTCATCGCTCGTAACATTGTCTGATAGAGCTTCATACGACAATACAAGTCGGTGTCGAATAACATCAAGCGACATATCCAACACATCCTGCGGCAGGGCATACTTGCGCCCACGTACATAGGCGAGTGCCCGCGCAGTGAGTATTAAATTGATCGATGCTCGCGGACTTGCCCCGAACGTAATATAGGGTTGTAATTCTTTTAAGCCGTGATCCTGTGGGGTGCGCGTCGCCGTGACCAGTTTTACCGCGTATTCGATTAATGCAGGGTCTACATAAACACTATCAACCTCTTTTTGCAGATCTGCCAATTGTTCGGTCGTCAAGATTTGTTGCACCGTCTGTAAAACACCTGTCATCCGCTCGACAATCACGAATTCTTCGGTCACAGTAGGGTAGCCAACCAAAACCTTGAGCATGAAACGGTCGACTTGGGCTTCTGGTAAGGGGTATGTGCCTTCAGTTTCAATAGGGTTTTGAGTGGCAAGGACAAGAAACGGGTTTGGCACTTTGAAAGTTTCACGTGCAATCGTTACCTGTCGCTCTTGCATGACTTCGAGCAACGCGCTTTGCACTTTTGCAGGCGCACGGTTGATTTCATCTGCAAGCAGCAGGTTTGTAAAAACCGGACCCTGTGAGGTGTTGAACTCACCTGTTTTTTGATTATAGATACGCGTACCGATTAAGTCAGCGGGGACGAGATCGGGCGTAAATTGGATGCGCTTGAAGTCTCCACCAATTGCTTCGGCGACTGTCTTAATTGCCATCGTCTTTGCTAGGCCGGGAACACCTTCAACCAGAATATGACCGCGTGCCAAAAGAGCAACAATCATACGTTCCAACAAGTGATCTTGACCCACGATAATCTTTTTCACTTCATAGAGTAATCGTTCCATTGGCAGACTACTGTTTGGATTGACGTTTTGGTTCATCAGCCGTCACTTTCACTAGGATCAGTACGATGTTTAACTAATTGTGAAGTTGATTGTTGCTAAACGGGTGGTGCGCCTGCTGCACCACCTGCGGTTGTTATCGGAACAGCAAATCCGATGCCAACAAATACATTTTGTTCAGTGGGGTTTAGGAGTGCTGTCACAATACCTACCACTTGTCCTTCTCGGTTAACCAGTGGCCCACCAGAGTTACCCGGATTTATGGCAGCGTCAACTTGGATTAAACCAGTTAGCATTTGACCCGTATTTGGTATCTGAAATGACCGCTCAAAGCCGGAGATGACACCCGCACTCATGGAGCTGTAAAGACCGAAAGGATGCCCTATGACATAGGCTTCATCGCCAACACGCATGGCGTTTGGGTTGCCAAGCACAGCCGGAAGGTATTGTTCTGGTAATTGATTAGCTCGGAGAACAGCAATATCATTTTCAGGCTGAGCAGCAATAATTTCAGCGCTCGATTCAGTACCGTCAGCGAAAGTGACTAAAATGCTGGGTTCATCTAAAACGATGTGGAGACTAGTTAATATATCGCCCGCATCGTTGATGATAACGCCTGTTCCTAAGCCCCCATCTGCTGCGAATCCTTCCACTTCGATAATCTGCGATTGAATTAGAACCAATGAAGGTTGTATGACGCGATATACAAGTGCAGCATAGGGCGGTGGTGCAGTCGCAGATGCCATTGCTTGCGCGACTAAAGTGTTAACTTCGTTTTGTGTCATTGGTTGAGGAGCAGGAACAAGAATGGAGTATAAAACAATCGCTAATATCGCTGTAGCTACGCCCCAAGCGAATGGCATGCCTCGCCGCATAAAACCACGCAATTGTGACAAGCGATGTTGCCAGATATTCAAAGGGGCAACGACTATAGGATCATTCATGCGAATGGACGTACCTTTTTAGATTTATGATTGGTTGGCAGAGCAACTAATTTCTAACCACTTTTATCAACTACGACCATATAGGGGTTACTTACAGAGGTAACATGTTTGACATTTCGTGTGACTATAAAATGTTATTCTGAAAGGAAAATGAGAGTCCGCACAAAAAATACCGATTTTAGAATTTGCACTTTCGTATCTTAATCTCTACGATGGTTAGTCCCAGACTAGGTGATAGTGTAACTCTTCTTAGTGATCAAGAAAGATCAAGTCCAAATACTGCGTGACTTGGAATATTTACGTCCGGCCAAAAGTGATATACTCACTAAACTTCACCTCAAATAATCTGCAACAACATGAATACTATTGACGCTCACAGATATTGATATGAAGTTGGAATAGGTTGTAGTGGTATGAGATTTTTACTTCCTTATTTAAAGTCTTATTGGAAACAAGCGCTGATTGCACCATTGCTCATGATTGTTGAAGTGGCGATGGATTTGATGCAGCCACGGATGATGCAGCGTATTGTCGATGAAGGTATCCGCTTTGGTAATCAACGTCTGGTGTTGGATACCGGATTGATTATGCTCGTTTTTGCGCTGATCGGTGCCCTTGGTGGCGTAGGCTGTACGATTTACGCAGTACGTGCTGCTTATAACTTTGGTACTGATTTACGCAGCGATGTTTACCGGAAAATTCAATCGTTTTCATTTCGTAACCTTGACCAATTAGGTACAGGGCAGCTCGTCACCCGTTTAACCAATGATGTCACTCAAGTGCAAGAAGTGGTGCTGATCGGGCTGCGTATTTTGGTGCGTGTACCCCTGATCATGTTCGGTAGTTTGATTATGGCGTTCTTGACAAGCCCTCAACTCGCGTTGATGGCACTACCGTTTATTCCGCCGTTGACCGTACTGTTATGGTTCGTAATTCGTCGGGCACATCCTCTTTATAGCCGTGTTCAAAGTGCGCTTGATCGGCTTAACACGGTCATTCAGGAAAACCTTGCTGGTGTACGAGCGGTTAAAGCTTTTGTTCGTGAAGAGCATGAAAAAGAACGTTTCGGCGAAGCAAACGCCATCATCACCGATCAATCTATTCAAGCTATGCAGCTTACAGCGATAACCGGCCCTGTATTGTTGCTCTTACTGAACGTGTGTGTTGCCGGGATCATCTGGTTTGGTGGCTCCTCAGTCAATAGCGGGATGTTCACTGTAGGTCAGATTATCGCTGTTATTACTTATTTGACACAAATGCTTTCTAGCGTGTTGATGGTTAGCAACCTTCTCATTCGTCTTTCCCGCGCACAAGCTTCGGCTGATCGTATCTTAGAGGTTTTAAACACGGTTGTTGATATTGAAGACCATACCAATGCCCTACAGGAATTCTACCCACTGGGGAAGGTTGCATTTGAAAATGTGACCTTTGGTTATGGCGAACCCATATTGAAAAATGTGAGTTTTGTTGCGGAACCCGGTCAGACAGTTGCCATTCTGGGTACAACGGGTTCGGGGAAAACAAGCCTCGTTCACTTAATCCCACGCTTTTACGATGTGACGGCGGGCCGTATTACGATTGACGGTATCGACGTGCGTGATATTTCTCAGGCCGCGCTGCGTTCTCATATTGGAATTGCACTTCAAGAAGCTGTTCTATTTTCGGGGACAATTAACGAGAACATCCGGCAAGGAGATTTGGATGCTGATAATGAAGCTGTGAAGATCGCCGCGCGAGCAGCACAGGCTGACGAATTTATCACTCACTTCCCTGAAAGCTACGATACACAGTTAGGGCAGCGCGGGGTAAACCTTTCAGGTGGGCAAAAACAACGTATTTCCATTGCTCGTGCCCTTATTCGCAAACCGACCATTTTAATCCTCGATGACAGTACAAGTGCAGTTGATGTGGAGACAGAGATTAAAATACAAGATGCGCTTATAGATTTGATGAAAGGGCGCACATCGTTTGTGGTGGCGCAGCGTATTAGCACTGTTTTGAATGCAGACAAGATCCTTGTGCTGGATGAAGGGTATTTGGTGGCTGAAGGAACACACCATTCCCTGATTCGGTCCAGCCCCATCTACCGGCAAATTTATGAGTCGCAATTAGGAGTACCTGATCATGTCGCAGGCACGTCCTGAAATTCGTTTAGGTGGGCCGGGACCACGAGCAATGGGTGAGAAGGTGCGGCCCAAAAACAGCCGTATCACCTTATTGCGTATGTGGGCGTATTTGCGCCGCCAAAGCAAGGCCTTAGTCAGTGTGATCGTTTTGGTCGCACTGGCGACTGCGTTCAATCTTGCGGAACCCTATTTAGTGGGAGTAGCAATTGACCGCTATATTCAGATTGGCGATTTGAGTGGATTAGCGCAAATCGTCATGCTTATGATAAGTATCGCAGTGGTGTATGCATTGGTTGTTTGGTTGTATACCCGGCTCATGATACGCATATCACAATATACGGTACGCAATTTGCGTACTGACCTCTTTGCTAAGATACAAACTTTACCGCTGCGTTTTTTTGACCGCCGACCTCATGGCGAATTGATGAGCTATTTGACCAATGATGTGGAAAATATCAGTTTGGTGTTAGCCGAGAATGTAACCACATTCTTATCAAGTATCATGATTATCGTCGGCATGGTGACGATTATGCTATTGATTAATGTGCCGCTGGCATTAGTCAGTATTATTGTGCTGCCGTTGACAGCCTATTTTACGGGTTATGTAGCGCGTCGTACGCGTCAGGGTTTTCGTGAGCAGCAAGATGCACTATCAGTACTTAACGGGCAAATCGAAGAGACGATTACCGGTGGAAAAGTCATTCGCGCTTTTGGGCGAGAGCAGGCCACAATAGCTGATTTTGAAATGAAGAACGTACGTCTGCGCGAGGCAGCAATCTACGCTCAAACCTATGGCGGATTTATGGGGCCTGGTGCTAACCTGATCTATAATTTTGGTTTTGTATTGATTGCAGCGGCAGGGGGATGGTTTGCGCTCAATGGTCATGCCACTATTGGCGTGATTGCTACGTTTTTGACTTATACTCAACAGCTTCGCCGCCCATTGAACGACCTTAGCAACATGTTTAATTCAATTCAGTCAGGATTGGCAGGGGCTGAGCGTGTGTTTACGATTCAAGATGAACCTACTGAGATCGAAAATGCAGCAGATGCAATTCCATTGGAACACGCGGATGGCGGGGTAACTTTTGATGATGTCTCATTTGGTTATCGCCCTGACGTGCCGACTTTGAAGCATGTCACTCTTGATGTTCGACCGGGGCAGATGATTGCACTTGTTGGGCCGACTGGCGCAGGTAAAACGACGATTATTAACCTACTATCTCGTTTTTACGATGTCGATTCGGGTAGCATCTGTCTTGATGGTCATGATATTCGACAAATCGATAAGCATGACTTGCGCCGACGGTTGGGTATTGTTCTGCAAGACACATTCCTTTTTTCTGAAAACGTGATGGAAAATATTCGTTATGGACGTTTGAATGCGACCGATGATGAGGTTATTGCAGCGGCTAAAATTGCCAATGCGGATCATTTCATTCGCCGGCTGCCACACGGCTACCACGAAATGCTTTCAGAACGTGCCGAAAATTTGAGCCAAGGACAGCGGCAACTACTGGCTATCGCTCGTGCCGTGTTAGCCGACCCTTCCATTTTAATTCTTGATGAAGCCACTAGTAGCGTCGACACGCGAACGGAAATTCATGTTCAAGGGGCTATGCGGCGGCTTATGAATGGGCGTACCAGCTTTGTCATTGCACATCGCTTGAGTACGATTCGGAAAGCGGATGTAATCCTATTCATCCGTCATGGCGAAGTAATGGAACGCGGAACACATGCCGAATTGCTGGCACAACGTGGCTTCTATTATCAACTTTATGTAAGCCAGTTCAAAGCTGCTTCAGCATAAATTCCATGAGTGGTTCAAGTAAGTGGATTGCGTTATTACAATCAATTGATGCTTACAAATCCATTTTCATATAGTCGAATCGTAGCCACTCAGGAAATTTTGACTGGATGCAAGCTAATTGCCAAATGCAGGGTCACGGTTGGCAGTCGGCGGTAGGATATCCGACAATAAATTAAAGTTGCGACGAGCGATTTCTAGATAATCGAGCGCTTGGTTGACAGTTTCGGTGGTTAGGAATCGATCTTGCCCATCTTGCTCGCAAGCATTTTTGAACAGCTCAATCGCAGCGTTTGTATTTTCTATAGCGGTTTGGAGCGCACGGACGGAGGGTATCAGGATTGCTTGACTGTCTAGATCAGCCCGTGAGATTTCTAGGGAAGCTGCTGATTTAGGAATCGAATTGCAGCTGGCACTGGTACCGGTCGCTAGATCGAGCCAAATATTTCGAATATCCTCGTAGGTGTTGATCGAACGATCATAATAGTCAACAAGCTGTTCATAAACACGACCAAAAGGATAAACGTAGCCTGCATCCGGCACGTTATAGAAGACCGAACCGGGAACATTATATCCGAGGTTCCACATGCCTAGCCAATAGTATTGACCATTGTAGTAGAACTGTAACCAGTACTCTGAACCCGAACCAAGCCTTCCGGTGATCTCGACTGTGGCTGACGGGACAGGAAAGGTAACTCGTTGACCGGGTAAATAGTTTATCTGGTTGAAAGTGACCATACTATCTGTAACCGTCATTTGGCGGCGGATAAGGCGAATGAAGGGGGCGGGATTTACTCCGTCTGATGGAAGAGCCATCATTTGACCGCTCCAAATGAGCCAGCGAGCAGTAATCCAGCCGCGCTTTTCGCCGTAAATAACCTGAATCCATAGAGCGTCAGTTGTGCGTCCAATAGCGGGAAGGGTCATTTCAGCAGGTATGACATCCAAACGGTTAAAGGCCGTTCCCGGTCCTTCACGCAGAGAGACATAATCTTGGGTGGTGATATAAGCCAAGTAGGATGGATCGACTGGAATAGATATATCTTGTGCCATCACCGGTACGGTTGCGACCATCCACAGTAATATTGTTAAGCCGAGAATGATACGTTTCATGATTTAACCCCCTGCACCATATGTACCCGGCTCTTTCATCCAGACGACGATATCACCCGCTCCAGTCATCACATCGACAACTGCCCCTGTGGTGATATCGAGCACTAAAGTGTGCTGACCGACACCTTCAACATTTTCATCTTTAGCGAAATACGCTTGTAGAGCGAGATAACGACTGTCCGGTGACCAGTTAAAGTTGCCGTTGTAAACGCGTCCGTTAAGCTCAGGGATGCAATAAGTACGCTTTAGTCCGGTTTGACTATCCCAAATGCCGATTTGTTGTGTGCGTTGATCGGTGGAGTAGGCGGTGTAACGCCCATCTGATGACCATACACCCTCGACTAGATCGCCCAAAAGCAGATGTTGACCACTTTCAGGTTCAAATTGATACCAAACAGGTTCAACATTTATTGGGACAGGATAATGATAAAAAAGACGATTGCCAAGCGGATGCCAGAATGCAGTGAGCTGCTGTTCGGGGTATTCAGCTAGTCGCGCAAAGTACGAGGCATCTTGAGTCTCGGCATTGTACAGATAGTATTGGTAACCCGTATTTACGCCCGTGCTGAAGGTCAGTTGGGCTAATGTTAAGTTTCCTCCCGGTTGGCGATAGAGTAATTGTCCTGATTGCTGACGAATAACCATCTTTTCCGATGCCCATGGTACAGGATCAGGAAACACGCCCAGAATATCGCGGAAATACAGGTAACCATATCTGCCATCGGGATCGTCTGGGATTGGCCCGTAATCTTCATACTCGAGTGTGTTTGCACCTGACCAACTTAAGTACGGCACTTGATAGGTATAAGGCGGTTCGGTTTTATCGAATAGGATGCGGGCATCGGAGCCATCCGGTCGAACGACAAATACTTCATTGATCGCATCGATGAGTATCCACCGATTATCTGGCGAAAAAGTACATTGGTTAAGATCACCACCGCATATTGGCAGATTTTCATTGGGTGCGCGTTTGCCGTTGTCAGGTTGGATCATCCATAGGAATTCGCCTTGAACGGGTACAACGATGCGACCTGTAGGACTGTAACCTTCCGGTATGTTAGTCATCGAGTAGAGTGTGGTCGCAGGACACAATGCTTCTGTTTGACCGCTAAATTCTTGGTTGACCTTTTCATTGGGCGGCGGAGGTGCGGTCGGCGTGATGGTGGGAGTTAAGGTTGGCTGCGCCGTGCCGATGAGACTATATGTCGGCGTAGTGGTTGGCAGCACAGCAATTCGGTTTTCGGCATCATATATTGCGGCGGCTGTAGCAGTCCCCCATGAAAGCATTGTTTGATAGGGGGTTATCAGGCGGAAAATTACTAATTCACCCGGAAGGCTTGAGGCTGCAACGAGTTGATGATCGGGACTTAGGATAAATGTACCTAATTCGCGACGGGTAGTACGGTAGTATTCGTCACGTATAGGAGCCAATGGTATGCGATTGGCCGGCGGGTTGAATGAACCGTCAAAACGCTCACCGCTATCAGCATCAATCATCATCGTCTGGTTTGTATAGTAACCATTATCAACATACCTTCCGGGTGAAGGGGTGGGTAAGCCCTCGCAAATTATTTGCTCCATTTCCGCTACTTGATCGCCACTGAGGCCAGCCGTCATGGCTTGCCAATCGTCGGCGTAAGATGCGGCTTGTTCCGCATAATAGTTGGTGATACATTCGGGAATGCCCGCAATGACAACTGGCGTTACTGTTGGACGAACAAGATCGGCTGAAATCACAGGTAACGTTGTGTTGTTGCCAGTGTCAGAGAGTTGCTCGCAGACAACTTGCCCCAATAATTCGACTTCATCTACACGGAGATTGAGTGTGGCGATATACCACGCTTCCCCGAGCAGGGCTTCTTGCTCAGGAAATGAGTCGACTAAACAGGCTGGAATACCGCTCGGCGCAAAGTTAGAACCGAAAACGCGCTCAGGAATATCATTGTTATAGCCTTCGCCATAGATAAACGCTGTTTGTGCGTCGGCCCATCCATAGTAGCGGCCATCGGGTGGTGGTAAATCGTCACCCGCCATGAACCATCTCTGACCATCGTATAAGCTGTATATAGCGATCTCATTGCTGGGCGAATAAGCTCCGTAGGGATTCGTCGAATAGACAACCAAAATATTTTCCCAATCAGGGCTGGGTATAATTTGTTCTATGCCACGTCCGGGAAGTCTTTCGAAGCTAACACTGCGTTTTTCGCCGGATTCCACATCTAAAACTTCAACGCCAGTTGAAGTATTTGTATCGAATTGCGTCAGGAAGCGATAGCCGCTGTCGGCAGTGGCGATGACATATCCGTTTAGGGCTAATACTTCGCGCCGAATAACCTGCCCTGTAGAAACCTCCCAGAGCCGCCATTCATTGCCTGCCAGAGTGACGACATTCTTGTTATCAGGAGTAAAAAAGAATTGGTCGAAGCGAGTTGAGTAGCGTAAATCCTCGGCGATTACCTCATGAGATTCTGCATCGAAGCGCTGAAAGTCACTAATGATGATGTTCTTTGTATTATCATATGCAAGGATGCGGTTTTTACGAATGAGGGAATAACTGCCAATGTCGCGCGTGGCAGGGATCAGTTGACTTAGCCGTTTGCCTGTAGACAAACTATAAAATTCAATCCGTTCGCCAACGGTATCTACATTTCGTCGCAGCATGACTTCATCACGTTCATTATTTAGAACCATTTGTTGAATACGGTAGGCATTCGTAAGTCTAAATATGCCCGCTTTGTATTGTTCGTCGTAGATATAAACAAGCGCTTGCAGGCCAGAAGTATCACCACTCGTCGGATTGTAAACAAAGTCGATCAGCGTAATGGTTAGTGGACGACGATTCCACTGTTCGCTGTAGCGATCTCCTAATAGGGCGCGAAGCAAATCATTTTCTACCGTGTTGCTCGCTTCGCCGATTGGTGCTGCGAATGAGCTAATTTCAAGACCGGGAATGTCGTCGGGATTACTTTGTGGAATGCAGCCAGATGGCGTGCCGGTCGATGTGCCATCGGAATTAACATAAGTGTCTTGAAGACACATTTGGAGGGGTAGTTCGGCAAGTAGGCCGCGTTGAGTATCTACCTTTAGTAGTTGACCTGAGCGGGTGTTAACGTAGACTTTACCATCCAATACGCTGAACCATAGCAAGAGAGGGTCTTGTTCATAGCGGTCGGTTGGGATTTCAAATAGTATATCCAGCGTATATGCATCAAGAATGTGCAGCCGTCCGGGCAATGCCGTAACGATGCGGCTATAGGGGGCTAACACGAAGCCAAATCGGTAATCAAAGAACTGCCATGCTTCGACCTTGTTGGGGAACGAGGATTGACCTTCATTACGCGCAGCGGCTAAATCCCAGACCCACGGTGTTTCGGAGGTATCGTTTTCAAATCGTCGCAGCGCTTGTGGTGCTGGGTGCGTACCATAAAAGGTCAGTAGCTTATCATCCGCAGAGAAGGTCAGCGGGCCGTGTATATTTATGGCTCCACCCGGATCGGTCAATTCTGAGACAACCTCACCAGTTGTGGTATCAAATAACTGGATGTCATTATTGATTGCGAGAGCAAACCAGCGCCCATCGTGGCTAAAAGCGAAGTCGTTGTAACTGCCTGATTCGTGAAGTGTATACAATGTTTCGTAGTTGAGCGCATTTACCATGACCAGCCGACCATAAGCATCGACAATCGCAATATGTTCGAGCTTAGGTTCATAGATAAGATTGCGAGGTAAAGCGCGTCCGAGTTCGGTGACGATTTCAAATGATTTTTGTGACGTGATTTCATTTTGGGCAAACGCAAAACTGGTCGCCAACAACGCGACGAGGAGGGTGATAAGTATGAATACCCGTCTCATTCAAAATCCTTTTTGGTACACAAGTTATTTAGGTCTATCTTAATGTAAATCTACCCTACGCCACAGCAACGATTTCTCAATGGTTTGCAGATGATTTAGGAGTTTCAACTATAGTAGTATAGTCAAAAGAGATAATTGAGGCTGTTATGATTCGAACAATTTTGTTTGTGATGATTATGGTGTTAAGTGTCGGGACTGTTGCCAGTGCGCAAGATGACGGTACGATGTACGGGTTGGTATCGGTTGATCGTGCCGAAGTGCGGATTGGCCCGGATTTTGCATATGATAGTATCGGGGAATTACCGCTAAATTCATCGGTGGCGGTGTTAGGACGCGCGGGTGATTTTTATTCCAGATGGAATGGGTTGCAGTGGGTACAGATTCAGTTTGGGGATCGGATTGCATGGATATATGCACGCCTCCTTCGTACCAGTGAGCCATTCAATTCCATTCCACCGCGTGGGAGATTATTGCCGCGTGACCGCAATGGACGAGTACCTGAAGAGTTTGACCTTTCAAGTGATGTGTGCAGCCAATGGGGTGGCTCATTCGGCCAGTCTGGGAATGTTGTTACTCAGGATACGGCGCTCACTGTAACCTATCCGGGTTTAACCGGAGCGAATGTTTACAGTGTAATTGTCATCTCGCCGACCGGATTTCGCGCGGCGTTTGATAGCGAGACAACAACCGCGACGATTACTTTGGATAGACTTCCAGCCGAGCCTGGGACCTACACATGGCGAGTTGCACCCTACTGGACGAACGATGACTCTCGATATTCATGGCAGCAAGTTTGTTTATTGCAAACAGGTGGGACGTTTGAAAAACCTGCTGCCCAACCAGCTTAATTAACGAATAACATTTTTTTCTAACTCGTCGAGTTGAAAGAGACCATTGCTTAGGATGATCTTGGCGTTAGTGGCACTGTTGCGCGCTTCAAGCGCATCATCAAGCGTTATAGACCCACAATTCTGAAGGATGCCAATTGAATCATTGAGGGTTTTAATTCCAATATCAATACGGGGCGCTATACGACGTAGTTCAGGGAGTTCACGTACATCTTGAGATGTATACATATAGGATGCGATATTGCTAGGTGGATTGCACGGTAGAATGCTGCCATCCACGACACCATACCAGAACGCTTCGATATCAATAGAAAGTTGGTTTA
>JAPUDW010000129.1 GCA_027492915.1 Bacteroidota bacterium
CTAAAAAATATCGCTTTGGTCGTCGAGCAAGCCGTCAAAACCTATGGGGGTGTGACCGCGCTCAGTGATGGCAACTTAGCCGTCAAATCGGGCGAGGTGCTGGCGCTGCTGGGCGCAAATGGCAGCGGCAAAAGTACACTGAGTAAGATCATCACCGGCCTCATCAGCGCGAACAAAGGTCGTGTGCTGGTGGATGGGCGTTCTGTGTCCTTCAATACACCCAGCGAAGCCCGCAAAGCCGGTATCAGCGCGGTGTACCAAGAATTGAGCCTGATACCTGATTTGAGTGTTTCGGAAAATATTTGGTTGGGGCATGAGCCGCTGCGGTTGGGCATGGTCAACCGTGGCGAGATGCACAAGCGGACGCAAGCGCTGCTTGACCTGTTCAAAGGGTTGCACCGCCCTCATTTGCAGCCGGATGCGCCGATTAGCAGCCTGACCCCCGACGAACGCCAGATTGTCGAAATCTTGAAGGCGATGAGTTTTGACCCGCGCCTGATGATCTTGGACGAAGCGACAGCCAGCCTCGACAGCCAGCAGGTGAACCGCCTGTTTGAGCTGGTCGCAGACTGGAAGGCACAGGGGATGGCGATCATCTTTGTGTCGCACCGCATGGAAGAAATTTTCCGCATCGCCGACAAAGCGACCGTGCTGCGAAACGGGCGCACAGTGGGCGACCGTGTGATTGCCGCCACCAGCCGCCGCGAACTGGTTGATCTGATGATTGAAGGGGCGGGGTTGCTAGAGCAGCAGCGCCAAGCCTTTGAAGTGTCGGACAAACCGGTGCGGCTGACGGTCGAAAAGTTCCGCACGAACGTCCTGCGCGGCGTGAGCGTGACGGTACACGATGGCGAACTGCTCGGCCTTGGCGGGTTGCAAGGGCAGGGACAATCTGACCTGCTGATGGCGATCTTCGGTGCGATTAAGTCCACAGGCCGGATGACTATCTCTGGCACTCAGCAAGCGTTTAGCCATCCCAAAGGGGCTATGAACGCCGGTATCGCACTGGTTCCCGGCGACCGAGGCAGTGAGGGGTTGCTGCTCATCCGCTCGATCTTCGAGAATATGATGCTGGCCTCGTGGAGCCGATACGGTACGCCGATTGGCATGAAGAAAGCACGGAGCGACAGCTTAACCGTGGCGCAGGAACTCAAGATGGTGATGTCCTCGATGGATGCGCCCGTGAGCAGCTTGAGCGGTGGTAATGCGCAAAAGGTGGTCATTGGCAAATGGCTGCTGCGTGCGCCGAAGCTGCTGCTGCTGAACGACCCGACCAAGGGCATCGACGTGGGTGCGAAGGCCGAGTTTTACGGGTTGCTCAAACAGCTTCGCGACTCCGGCACGGCGATTTTATTTTATAGCAGCGACGATGATGAACTGCTCGGCTTATGCAACCGTGTGTTGGTGCTGCACGACGGGCATGTGAGCGCGGAATTGAGCGGTGATGATTTAAGCCGCGATAAGTTGGTTTCGGCGAGTATGGGGACGGCGCACAGTGAATAATTTGACGAACCGTTTTTTTAGCCGTAACCCGTATATCCTGTCGTTGGTGCTGCTGGTGATGATGGTTGTCATCAACCGTGCGCTGCAAGCTAACCTATTTGAAATCGGCCCGTTAAATGGCAACCTGCGTGTTTTCACCCCTGCAATTTTGATGGCAATCGGGCAGACATTTGTGATTATCGCGGGTGGGGTTGACCTCTCAGTCGGCTCCATCCTGTCGATGGGTACGGCCATTCTCGCGACCCAAATTCCCGCCGAGGCAACGCCGGATGTGGTTATCCGTGCCTTGCTACTGACGTTCATGGCGGGGATACTGGCAGGGGCAGTGAACGGCTTCGGGGTGACGGCGCTGCGGTTACAGCCGATTGTGACGACTTATGCGACCAGCTTCATTTTCGCGGGTATCGCGCTGCGCATCCTGCCTTCACCCGGTGGCCGACTGCCACGCGAATTGACGACTTTCTGGCGCAGTCCGCTGCAAGTGACAGAGACATTCGCCATTCCGAACTCAATTATCGCGATTGCAATTGTCATCCTCTTATGGATTTTGCTGACGAAAACTCGCTACCGGCAGTATTTATACGCTACGGGCAGCAATGCCGACGCGGCTTACAGCACCGGTGTGCGCGTCAACCGTATCAAGTTCAGCACGTATGTTTTTTCGGCGCTGTTCGCCACCTTAGCGGCGCTGGCACTGACGCTTGGTTCCGGCACGGGCAACCCCCGCGCGGGTGACCAGATGACACTGCCAAGTGTGGTGGCGGTCGTCCTCGGCGGTACGGCGCTTTCCGGCGGGCAGGGCGGCATCATCGGCTCGATTATCGGGGCGCTGATTCTCGGTCTGATCGGGAACATCATCTCATTCGCAAACCTTGATTCGTGGGTGCGCCCGCTGGTTGACGCGCTCATCATTATTATTGCGCTGGCAATTCCGGCTGTGATCGGGCTGGTGCGGAGGGCTTGGAAATGACGACTTCAACGCTGGTCTCCCGCGTGCGTCCGAACATACCACCGGCATTAGTAGCGGCGCTGCTGGCGATTATCCTATTTGTGGTCGGTGGCATCCTTGCCCCCGGCTTCACCAACCGCGATCAAGCCGTGAATATCGTCCGCTTGGCAGCCTTCCTCGGCATCATCGCTGCGGGGCAAACGCTGGTCATCATCAGCGGTGGTGAGGGGATTGACCTGTCGGCAGGCGCGTTGGTGACACTGGGCGCGATCTTGACCTACCGCATTTCCAACGGCGACGACGGCATGGTTATTCCGGCGTTGTTGATCGTGCTGTTGGCGGGTGCGGCGATTGGCTTTCTGAACGGCATCGGTATCGCCCTACTGAAAATGCCGCCCTTGGTGATCACACTCGGTATGGCAGGTGTCGTTACGGGCATCATCTACTTTTACACACGCGGCGAACTCATCGGTAAAACGCCGCCAGCGATGGGCAAACTGCTGTCACAAGCGCTGGTCGGGCCGATTCCCGGTGTTATCTTCCTGTGGCTGCTGTTGGGTGTGGGCATGTGGGTGCTGTTGGAACGCACGACCTTTGGCAAGCAGTTGTTTGCGGTCGGGACGAATCGTGTTGCGGCGCGGTTGAGTGGGGTGCGCGTTAATCAGGTCGTTATCCTGACGTATGTCATCAGTGGCGCACTGGCGGCTTTCGGTGGTTTCGTGCTGCTGGGTTTCACACAAACCGTGTTCCTGAATCTCGGTCAGCCGTACCTGTTCCCATCAATTGCAGCAGTGGTTGTGGGCGGCACGGTGCTGGCAGGCGGCAAGGGCAGCTATTGGGGGACGATGGCCGGTGCGCTGGTGTTGCAGGTCGTTAATTCGCTGCTGCTGGCGCTGCGGGTGGAGGAAGCCTACCAACTGGTAATCCTCGGCGCGATCTTGCTGGCACTGCTCACACTCTACGGGCGGCAGCGCAGTGTCCGGCAGTGACAAGCTCCAAGTTTTAAGTGGCAAGTTACCAGTAAAAAGCGCAATCAAATTGCTGTTCGTGAGGAGGTGATATGTCGCCTCCTTTTCCCTCATCCATTCATTGAATTCGATGTATATCATGGGCATGTGTTGCCCTTTATGTTCTCTTGTGATCCGATGAGGCTCATCATGAACGTTAGCATTGAACGTGCTACCCCTGCCGATGTCGAAAAGCTGGTTGAGGTGCAAATCGCCGCTTTCCACGACGATGCGCGGCTCTACCCCGGTGTCACTCTGGGCGGCCCGCCCGGTTATGACTCGGTTGAGCATACACTGGATATGATTCATTCGTATGATTACTACAAGATGCAGGTTGATGGGCAAATCGTCGGCGGTGTGATGGTGACGGATGAAGGCGAAGGGCATATGCATCTCGCGGTGATCTTCATAGACCCCTCTTACCACAGTCGTGGCATCGGTACGCAAACCATTGAGTTTGTCGAGCGTACCTATCCCGCCAAAAAGTGGACGCTAGATACACCCGATTACGCCACCCGCAACCACCACTTCTACGAGAAGTTTGGTTATGTGCGGGTGGGTTCGCAGCCGGTCGAAGATTTCATGCTGCTGGCCTACGAAAAGCAGATGTGATCGTTCATCAGACAAGCTTAACCTTAGCCAGCTTTGCGCTTTTGTGCTAACAATGCCTCGGCATCTTGCCGTGCTTGTGTCATGTTGTCATAAGCGCGTAGCGTTACATGTTTGGATACGCTATCGAGGATACGTACTGTGCTGCGTGTTAAGATCGATCCTTTAACCACAAAGACCGCAAACGCTTTGGGATAACCAAAGAGAACCTTGAGCAAGCCGTTTAAATCTAGCGGAAATGATTTCATGGATGACATATCCAAAATATGAATATATCCGTCAACACCGGCCTTTGTCGCCATCTGTTGTGTTGCCTCGTGTGACTCCCTGATTTCAGGCATTTTTACATCGCCGACCCAGTGAAGCAGATATAAATCATCAGTTACAGATTCGATTTTTATGGGCAACTTAACAGCCTTTTAATTGAATGATAGACAATATTAGGGACTTTCACTATTCTAACATTACTTTTATTTCAATTTCGTAAAGATACGTAAATTTCATATTTTCTTTGAGGAAGTGCTATGAATACACGCTTCAAAGCGAGGGAGAGTGTATTCATAGTTCATTTTGCGGCTGCTTCTGCAATGAGCCACTAAAAGTGCTCTATGGCACGCGCACTTCTTCCGCCACTTCCAGCATGGCGGCGAGGCTTTGCTCTACATCTTCCGCCGTAGTTGCCCACGACGACACGCTGATGCGCATCGCCGACTGCCCGCGCCAATGTGTCGGGCCGCACCAGCTTGTGCCTTCCTGTTGGATACCTGCGATCACGCGCCTGTTACTCTCGTCATTGCCAAAGCTCACGACCACTTGGTTCAGCACCACATCGTTCAAGATGGTATAGCCTGCCGCGCTCAAACCTTCGGCGAAACGGGTAGCGTATTGGCAGTTGCGCTCGACCAGATCAGCGATGCCCGAACGCCCCAATGACCGCAGCGCCGCCCACACCTCGATGCCCCGCGCCCGCCGCGAGAGTTCTGGCGTAAATTGCGACGGTTCGCGCGAAGTGCTTTCCGGCAGGTAAGCCGCTGTCAGCCGCAGTGCCGAGCGTAAACTTTCGGGGTCGCGGATGAACGCGAGGCCGGAGTCATAGGGTACGTTCAACCACTTGTGCCCATCGGTCGCCCACGAATCAGCATCACCAACACCGGCTGCTAGATGGGCGCGGTTGGGTGTCGCGCTTGCCCATAAACCGAACGCGCCGTCCACATGCACCCATGCCCCCGCCGCGTGCGCCTTCGCGCAAACTTCACCGATGGGGTCGAAGCCGCCGCTGTTGACGTTACCCGCTTGCGTACAGATGATAGTCGGGCCGTTGATTTCCGGCAGTTGGCTGGCAATCATTCGCCCCTGATCATCCACCGGCACTTTGACCACGCGCTGGTGACCGAGGCCGAGCATACTCAAGCTGCGGAACAGCGTCGGGTGGGCTTCCTCACCCACGATCACAGTAATGGGTGGTGCGCCGAACAAGCCGTTCGACTCGACATCCCAGCCCACTTTAGCGAGTACCGCGTGTCGGGCGGCAGCAAGCGAGGTGAAGTTCGCCATCGTCGCGCCGGTCACAAACGCCCCTGCCGCCGTGCTGGGCAGCTTGAGCACATCCAGCAGCCAGCGCAGCGCCACTTCTTCGACCTTTACCGCAATCGGCGAAGCTGCCTTGAGTCCTGCGTTTTGATCCCACGTCCCCGCCATCCAATTAGCGGCCAGTGCTGCTGGTACGCTGCCACCGATGACGAAGCCGAAGAAACGCCGCCCCGCCGTGGCAACCGTCGCTGATTTCATCCAGCACCGCCAGCGTTTTTTCAGGCGCAGATGGCGAATCCGGCAGCGGTTCGTCTAGTTCGCGCAGCCGTTCCACCGCGTCGGGTGTCGGCGCAACCCCGCGCTGGTCGAGTGTTTCGAGGTAGGTGGCGGCGCGGTCAGCGGTGACGCGCAGCAAATCACGTATTGAGTCGGTCATACAGAACTCCAGTCCAAAATGAAACAGGCTATTTTTCTATAATGTCGGCAACGTGAGTATTGTAGGTGGGTATCAACTTTTCGTGTAGCACAATAGAGAACCATTGTTCCTTTGTACGCATCTGGCAAGTTAAGCTTCTGCAATCAGCGCGATGGATATTTTCATACCCTTGGGACGGATAGGAAGTTTTGCCCCTTGCCGGGCAGGAGGGTTAGTAGGAAACCATTTGAGCCATTCTTCATTCATGGCCGCAAAGTCACTTTCTTCAGCTAAGATGAACGTCGCGCTCACCGCTTGATCAAGGGAGCTGTTCGCGGCTAAAAGAATTGCTTCGATGTTCCTTAAGCATTGAGCGGTTTGTTCCTGGATCGTCGTCCCAACCACCTCGCCCGTCTTAGGATCAAACGGTCCCTGACCTGAAACAAAGATCAAACCGCCAGACTTAACTGCTTGGCTGTAGGCCGCCGATTTGGGCGCATCGTCCGTATTCACAATGATCTTCGCCATACACGTTATCTCCTAGAAAAAGACAACAAAAAAGGATGAGGTCTTATAACCCCATCCTTTAATGTCGCATAAATCCGTTTTATGGACAAATTAGCCGATGTAGGTCACGATGTAGACGTTACCGTTCTGGTCATCGCTAACGAACAGCTCGCCATTCGCACCGACCGTCACACCTGCCGGACGACCCCATGCATCAGCGCAGTTTTGTTCGGCGCTGTCACGGAAGCCCGTCATAAACGGCTCGGATGCAGTCGGAACGCCATCGACGACGCTGATGAACTGTACAGCGCAGTCACGCGGGACACCGCTGTTCCATGAACCATGGTACGCCTCAAAGATACCGTTCTGGTATTGTTCGGGGAAGGCCGTACCCGTGTACTGGGTTATACCAATCGGTGCATAGTGGGCGAGGTCGGTGAACAGCGCGGGTGACGACTGGTCACAGCTTGAGATTGGGCCACCGAACGGCACACGCTCGTCCTGCACATCAACCGTACCTGCCGGAACCGCGCCAAGAACGGGGGTGTAACAGTACGGGAAGCCGTAGTGCTTACCCTTTTCGACGTTAATGATGACTTCTTCGGGCGGAATTTCGTCGCCGAGGTCATCCACACCGTTGTGGTTTGCCCACAGTTGGCCGTCAGTGGTGAACACGAAGTCGATGCTGTTACGCAAGCCTTCTGCCCAAATTGGCTGGCGCAGCGGGTCAGCGTCGGTTGCATACGGGTTATCCGCCGGAATGGTGCCATCGGGGTTGAAGCGCAGGATGGCGGCACGGCGCGGGTCGGTTTCAACATTATTATTACTGCTCGAACCGGTCGAGACATAAAGCATACCGTCCGGCCCGAATCCCAGCGTGCGCGTCACATGATGCACTGCTTCCGGGATATTGTCTGTCACCAGTTCACGGGCTTCAAAGGTGCCGTCACCGTCCGCATCTTGAATGCGTTCGATCTGGTTACCTTCGGAAACGTACAGCCAGCCGTCGTGCCATTCGACACTATGGGCAATCGGCATATTTTCGGCAATCACGGTTACGGTTTCAGCCACACCGTCACCGTTAGCATCAACCAGATGGCTAACACGACCACCTTCCTGCTCGGCTACGTACAGGCTGCCATCTTCACCAATCGTCATCAGTCGCGGTTTCTCTAATCCGCTGGCGAATACGCGAACTTGGAAACCGTCTGGCACGACCAGCCGCGAGGCCGCATCATTGATGGCGGGTGCGGTTTCGCCGCCGGCCATGTCCGTTGTCGCTTCGGGTTCAGGGGTGGTTGCTGGGGTATCCTGCGCTAATACGCTGAATCCGGTCAATAGTGAGAGCATTAGGGCGATTCCAACGATACGTCGCATATACAAAACCTCCATAGCTTGTTACTTCCTTTTTTACAGTATCATGCTTCGCGGCGTATAAACGGGGTCGTGTGGTTAGTCATGTGGTAGGACAGATGGATATGTGTTATGCTAAATATGCGGACATTTAAACATTAGGATAAATGACCCAAAAAGCGAACATAATGATTTGCCTGAATACAAAATTAAAATGACCGAATAAACACCTTAAAGGAGTCCATTTATGCATAAAGTAACCGTATTAGGAACCGGTTTGATTGGTATGTTTTATACCAGCACCCTGCACGGCCTACGCAGCCGCGACGAGGTGCATGTCGTCTACTCGCGCTCGGAAGAACGCGCCAGCAAGTTCGCGGGTGAGTGGAATATCCCTCATTGGACGACGGATATGGAAGAAGCCATCAATCACCCCGACACCGATGTGGTGGTGATCGGTCTGCCAAACAACCTGCACGAGCAAGCCGTAGTCGCCGCTGCCAAAGCCGGTAAGGCTATCCTCTGCACCAAGCCGTTGGGGCGCAACGCCGAAGAAGCCCACCGGATGTTGAAGGTGGTTGAAGAAGCCGGTGTTTTCCACGGCTACCTCGAAGATTTGGTTTACACGCCCAAGACACGCAAGGCCATCAAATCGACTCAGAACGGCGCGTTGGGTAAGGTGTTGTGGGCACGCTCACGCGAAACCCACCCCGGCCCGCACAGCGATTGGTTCTGGGATAAGGAACAGTCGGGCGGTGGCGCGATCATCGACCTCGGCTGCCACTGTATCGAAATCAGCCGCAGCTTCATCGGCAAGAACGTTAAACCGATTGAAGTCATGTGCTGGGCGGATACGCAGGTACACCCGATTGATGCCGAGGACAGCGCAGTTGGGCTGGTGAAATATGCTAACGGTGCGGTCGGTCAGTTCGAGGTCAGTTGGACGTTCCGTGGCGGCATGGACTTGCGTGACGAAGTTTCCGGTACCGAAGGCACAATCTGGCTCAACCACTGGCTGCGTACCGGCTTCGAGATGTTCAGCGCGGTTGGCGAGGGCGGGTATGTTGCCGAGAAGGCTGAAGGCGCGACTGGCTGGATGTTCCCTGTGGGCGATGAAAACGGCTCGCTCGGCTACGGTGAGATGTTCGCCGATATGCTGGACTCGCTGGATAAGGGTGGCAAGCCGGTAGAAGATTTCTATGATGGTTACGTCGTCAATGCCATTATGGACGCGGCGCTGCTGTCTGCCAAGAGCAAACGTTGGGAGCCAGTTATCCTCAACGATTGGCGTGGTGATGCCGAAGCGGCGGCTGACGATGTGCTCAAAGATTACGATGCCGACCACTACCTGATTAAGACGGAAAAGATGCCCGATGGCCGCGATAAACTGATCCTTAAGGAAAAGGCCAGCGGCAAAGTCATCCAACGGATTAGCTAGCCGCAGCGTCAATTTCCTTTGTAGGGGCGCAGCATGCTGCGCCCATTCGGGTATGGAAAATGAATTGGCGTAGGAATGGTCTCAGACCATTCCGTGATTGGATACATTAACGCTTAAAGGGCAAATATGAGTTTGTACATCGGTATCGACTTGGGCGGTACAAAAATTGCGGGCGGCGTGTGGGATGCTGACGCGCTGACGATGCGCGCCCAAAAAACCATTCCCGCACAGGCGCATGAAGGGCCGGATGCGGTCATCAAACGAATTGCCGAACTGGTACGCGAACTGGCGGCGCTGGTGAACACGCCGGTTGAGCAAATCGTAGGGGTTGGTGTCGCCGTTCCAGCGACCTTCGATGCCGAGGCGGGTGTCATCTGGGTCATCCCTAACCTCCCCGGTGACTGGTACGGCAAACCCATCACCCCCATCCTGCGCGGGATGCTGCCGTGTCCGGTGTATCTGGTGAATGACGCGCGGGCGTTTACCCTCGCCGAAGCGACGATTGGCGCGGGAAAAGGCGCGGCTTCTTGCGTGGGCATCACGCTCGGCACGGGCATCGGTGGCGGTATCGCCATCGGTGGGCGGTTATACCTCGGTGTCATCGGCGTGGCGGGTGAGTTCGGGCATCACAGTATCGACGTGAACGGCCCGCCGGACGGCACCGGTAACCCCGGTGGTTGGGAAGGCATGGCAAGCGGCCCCGCCATCGCCGCGATGGGTATGAAAGCCGTCGCGCAGGGCATCACCACCCAGATCGGCGCACTGGTCAACTTCGACCTCAACAAGATCACGCCGGAAATCATCGCCCAAGCCGCCGCATCGGGTGATAAGGTAGCGCAGGACATTCTGAAAACAGCAGGGAGTTACCTCGGCGTGGGCATGTCCAACATCGTTATCATCCTCGCGCCGGAAAAAGTCGTGATCGGGGGCGGCTTGGCACAGTTGGGCAAATGGATTATGGAGCCGATTACCGCCGAGATCAAACGGCGTGTCGTCACGGTTCCCGCCGACAAGTTCACGGTCGTCCCTGCTGCGCTTGGTGGCGAGGCTGGTCTGATCGGCGCGGCCATCTGGGCGAGTCAACAGGGCGTATCTTAATATCTAAAATCACTTTCCGAATCTCCCCTCGCCATTTACGGAGAGAGGTTGGGGGTGAGGTGTATATGGAGGCGACATGCCAACTTATTCGCAGGAATTGCCCATACTGGCGCAAGCTGATGTGGTGGTGCTGGGTTCTGGCAGCGCGGGTTCAACCGCCGCCATAGCCGCTGCCCGTACCGGCGCGGATACGCTGCTGGTCGAGCGTTACGGTTTCCTCGGCGGCACATCGACCAGTGTGCTCGATACCTTCTACGGGTTTTACACCCCCGGCAAAGACACCGCGCGGGTCGTCAACGGCATCCCGTGGGAAATTGTCGAACGCCTCGCCGCCTACGACATGGTGTTGGAACGACCGAGCAGCTACGGCGCGGGCCAGGCTGTCACCTATGACCCCACCACGCTCAAAGTCGTGTGGGAACAAACCGCTCTCGCGTCCGGTGTCCGCCTCCTGCTGCACACCTTCTGCGTCGATGTGCTGATGCAAAATGGCAGTATCACGGGTTTAGTCGTCGCCAGCAAGCAGGGGCTTGGCCTCATCAAAGGCCGCGTGTTTGTGGACTCATCCGGTGATGCCGACCTCGTGTTCCGCAGTGGCGCACCCTTCGAGATGGCGGGTACGGATGGGCATGAACCGCAGTCGCTGACGACCACCTTCCGCCTCGGTGGTGTCAACCTCGACCGCGCACAGGCCATCAAGCGCGATGAACTCGTCAGCCGCATGAAAGCCGCCAACATCTCCGGCGACTACCGCCTCCCGCGTGAGGAAGGTAGTATTCACGCTACCCCGCTAGCTGGTGTGGTCGTCACTAACATGACGCGCGTGACCAATGTCGATGCCACCGACCCCATTGAACTGACGAAAGCCGAGGTTGAAGGGCGCAAGCAGGCGCTCGAATACACCCGCTTCCTGCGCGAGCAAATCGCCGGTTACGAAGGCGCGTACCTGCTCAACTTCAGCACCCACATCGGCATCCGCGAAACCCGCCGCATGTGGGGCGCGTACCGCCTGACCCGTGACGATGTACTAACCGCGCGGAAGTTCGATGATGCGGTTGCCCAGTGTGGCGCACCGATTGAAGACCACAACGCCAGCAGCAGCACTCGCTGGGAATATGTGCCGGATGGCGACACTTACGACATCCCCTACCGTGCCTTACTGCCGCAGGGGGTAAACAACCTGATTGCCGCCGGACGCTGCCTCTCGGCTGACCATGATGCCCACGCCTCGGTACGCAGCATGGGGCAGTGCATGGCGATGGGGCAGGCCGCTGGAACCGCTGCCGCCCTCGCCGCCCGATCCGGCCTCACACCCGCCGCGCTAGACATCACCGATTTACAGGCGCGTTTACGGGCAGACGGTGCGCTGTTTTCCGGCGCGACCGTCACCAAAACCACAGCATAAGGGAGACTATATGGATTCAACGCAAGTCGCTTTACAGTATTTCGACGCGGCACAAAAAATTGTGGATGCCGTTCGTAACACACAAATGGGCAAAATCGAGGAAGCCGCGCAGTTATGCGCCGATACCATCGGGCAGGGCGGCCTCGTTCACCTGTTCGGCACGGGGCATTCGCGCATTCCGGTCGAGGAAATGTTCCCACGTCACGGCAGCTTCCCCGGCTTCCACCCCATCATTGACCTGTCGATGACCTTTCACACACAGGTGGTTGGCTCCAACGGTCAGCGGCAGGCCATGCTCATCGAGAAGATGGAAGGCTTGGGCGAAACTATCCTGCAAAACTTCGTCTTTCGTCCCTACGACTGCTTCATGATCTTCTCCAACAGCGGCGTGAACAATGTTGTTATGGATGTGGCGCTGGGGGCAAGGGCGCGCGGCATGAAGGTCATCAGTGTGGTGTCGGTCGATCACTGCTTGGCGACTCCGCCCAAGCACAAAAGCGGTAAACGCCTGACCGATGTGTCCGACATCGTGATTGACAACTGCACGCCCAAAGGGGATGCGCTGGTCGAAGTCGAGGGGCTGGAATATCCGGTCGGCCCCGGCTCAACCGTTGGCTACGCGTTGATCGTCAACGCTATCAAGGTCGCCGTTGCCCAAAAGCTCACCGCGATGGGGCAGCCGCCGTTGGTGCTGACCAGCAGCGTCCTCATCGGCAGCGAGAAGTCCAACGAACTGTTTGAAAAGACCTATGATGACTTCCGCGACCGTGTGAAAAAGGTCTACGGCGGCTAGAAGAGATTAACCGCCAAGTCGCCAAGAACGCCAAGTTTAATACAGAGGGTTGGTAGAGAGGTGAATTATCGCCTTCGCCAAAATAATATCTCTGTGTTTTCTCTGCGTTCTCCGCGTCTCTGCGGTTCAAAATCTCTGCATTGATCTTGGCGTTCTTGGCGACTTGGCGGTTCAATTGTATTTATGACTTTTTGTACGTGTACCGTTCGCCAGCTTGCAGCACCGCGAACTTGACTCCGGCTTCGGTGGCTAACGCGGCGAACTCGTTGACATCGGCGGTATTGAAGCTGAACATGTCGTAATGGTGGGGGATGACCGTACCCGCGCCGACCTGCTTTGCCAGCGCCACCGCTTCAGCGGCGCTCATGTTGGGCGGCACATGCAGTTCATTGCGGCGGGTGTCTGTGCCGTTGATGGGCAGGAACAGGATGTCCGCCCCGAAGGCGTGCAGGTGGTTCGCCAGCCCGTCGTAAACCAGCGTGTCGCCGCTGTGGTACAGGCGGATACCGTCAGCTTCGATCAAGTAGCCGACAAACGGGTAAGTGCCTTCCGGCGTGGTTTCGAAGGTCGGGTGCGCGGCGGGGATCGAGCGTACATCCAGCTCGCCCACCTCAAAGAACTCGTCGCCGGTCGTCGGGATCAGTCGGGCGAGGGGTAAGCCAATGCTCACCGCATGGTCGATCAGCGGCGTGGGCAAAATCAAATGGGCATTCGGCGAGGCGGCGAACAAATCCGGCAGCGTGCCGGGGTCAAGGTGATCCGAATGTTTGTGGCTGGCGAAGATCAGGTTCGCATCGGTAATATCGCTACCACGCAGCGGGGCTTCCGTCATGCGGATGTGCGGTTTTTCGGTCGTGGCGTATTTCTTGGTCAGGTGTTCGGAAAGATACAGGTCGATGTAAAAAAAAGTGTTGGTGGTTTTGATGGCGTAGCCGCTTTGCCCCAGCCACCAGATGCAGATTTCGCCGGATTGGGGCTGCGCGGTACGGATGTCGTCCAGCAGCGCTTGCCCTTTTAAAACAGGTTCAATCATCGGGAATAATCCTTAGAAAAGGTAAAACGAAATGACAGATTATCAACTTCCTCTGCTTTACACAAGTGTCATCGGTTCGTATGCATGGCCGGCGTGGCTGCATTCAGCGCTGGCGGCTGCGGGTCGTCATGAGTACGGGCCGGACGACTGGCGCGAAACACAGGACGACGCGGTTGACCTCGCCCTGCGCGATCAAGAAAATGCGGGTGTAGATGTCATCACCGATGGCGAAATGCGCCGCATCGGCTTCTTCACCGCCGAGTTTTACGGGCATATGACCGGCCTTGGTGAACTGCCACCCAAGCGTAAAATGGGTGTCGTCGGGCATGACCAGCGCGAAAGTTACGAAGCGGTGGAGGAAGTCAAAGCCCCCAACGGCCTCGGCTTGCTGCCCGAATATCATTACCTCAAAGCGCACACCACCCGCGCCATCAAGATGCCCATCCCCGGCCCGTATACCCTCGCTGGGCGCATCAAACCCGGCAGCGTCTACAAAGACCGTATGGAAGTCGCCCACGCTCTCGCCGCGATCATCAACACCGAACTCAAGAACCTTGTTGCGGCAGGTGCGACCTTCATTCAGGTTGATGAACCCTCGTATGCCGTTCATGCCCACAGCCCCAAAGCCTTCGTTGACCTGTTCAACGAAACGGTCGCGGGTGTGAATGCCAAGATCGGTGTCCATCTGTGCTTCGGTAACTTCGTCGGTCGTCCGGTTGCCAAGCGCACCTATAAGCCGCTGTTCCCGCACATCCTCGATATGAACGTCAGCCAATACGCGCTGGAGTTTGCCAACCGCGAACTGGCCGAAATTGATCTGTGGGAGCAGTTCCCCAGCGATAAAGAACTGGCGGCGGGGTTGGTCGATGTCAAGAATTACTATGTCGAAACGGCTGAAGATGTCGCCGAACGCATTCGTACCGCGTTACACTACATTTCGCCCGACAAACTGAGTATCACCCCCGACTGCGGCTTCAGCCAAACCGCACGTTGGGCAGCCAAAGGCAAACTCGCCGCGATGGTGCAGGGTGCGGCTATCGTCCGCCGCGAACTCACCGGCTCGGTGTAGAATCTTTAACGCAGTGGCTATGTAGGGGCGCAGCACTGCTGCGCCCGCGTCAACAATCACAAGCATTGCATCATTGTAGGGGCGCACGGTCGTGTGCTCTTACATTGTATTGGCTCCCTTCTCCCCTGTTACTACGGGGGAGAAGGGTGGGGATGAGGGGGTACTATGGACACCAAACGTTTCTCCGGCAAGAACATCATTGTCACCGGCGCGGCCAGCGGTATCGGTCGCGCCACTGCTATGCGCCTCGCAGCTGAAGGGGCGTATGTCATCCTGTTTGACCGCGATTCGGCAGGGCTGGATGACACCGCCGGACAAATTAACATCAAAGGCGGCTTCTGCGCCACCTATACCCTCGACCTCACCAACGAGGCCAGCGTCCAAAAAGCGGTTGCCTCGGTCGTCACCAAGCAGGGCAGCCTGCATGGGCTGTTTAATGTCGCAGGGGGCAGTGGTCGCCGCTTTGGCGATGGCCCTGTCGATGCTGCCACGCTCGCGGGCTGGCACACGACGATGGAACTCAACCTCACAACCATGTTCTTGATGTGCAAGTACGCCGTGCCGCCTCTCCTCGAAACACGCGGGGCAATCGTTAATCTCGGCTCGGTGCTGGGTTTGGTCGGCGGGGATGAGGATTTTGCGACCCACGCCTACGCCGCTGCCAAAGCCGGTGTCGTCGGCCTGTCACGCTCGATGGCCTCTTACTATGCGCTGCGCGGCCTGCGAGTGAATGTCATCGCCGCTGGGTTAATCGCCACGCCCATGAGCCGCCGCGCCCAATCGGATGAGCATATCCTCTCTCGTCTGCCGCAGTTGCAGCCGCTCACGGGTGGCTTCGGGCAGCCGGACGACATCGCCTCAACCGCCGCATTCCTGCTCTCGGACGACTCAGCCTTCATCACCGGCGCTGTCCTCACCGTCGATGGCGGCTGGACGGTGCGATAACTGAGATTTAAGTACGTGTAACTGAGCAATATGATTTTTCACCGCTTCTAATACATGATTAAAAGCTACTCTTGTGACAGTTGGCTTTTCATGAATTTCCCAATCAGGGGTTAGGAATAACTCATAGGTGTCATCTGCAACCCAACTGATATGCACACTTTGCCCATTGTAGTCTGGTAAAGCAACTAGCAGCCAAGTCATAGAAGTGCCCAGTTTCATATCGCGAATGTCAGGGGCATTTCGTAACAGGTGGATTAAAACGAGCATTCCTTTTCCGAAATTGCCTTCCCAACCGTTTCTAACCGCGTATATCTCATAAAACTCGTTCATATGATCCCAGCTAAGCTCATCTGGCATATTGACCTCTCCAAACCTTCCTGCCTTGTACCCACTATAAATCATTTTGAAAGTTTGCTTATTCTAACGCTCAAATCAGAAATTTTGTGCTACAATTAGTCTGGCGGAATTGCTATCGGACATTGCCTCTACACGACTGGAACACCAACCATGCCCAAAGAAAAACGCGAAATCATCGACATCAGCAACGTTCTGCACCCCGGAAAGGTGTATCGCGTCGATGCCGAAAAGTACGAAGCCATGCGGAAGGCGTTCTTAACCATTCTGCCAGCCGAAGCCCCCGGCCTCAGCGCCGCCGAAATTATCGAGCAGGTAAAGCCGCATTTGCCCGACGAACTTTTCCCTGGTGGCGAGAAAGCCGGATGGTGGGTCGCCGCCGTTCAACTTGATCTGGAAGCCAGGGGTATCATCAAGCGCGAAGGTAAAGGACCCGTCCGTTTGTATCGCGTTGGCTAGCTCAATGGGCGTATCTGAGATAAACATCTCTTCTTTCTCTGTGTCTCTGTGGTGAATCGTATTGCATTTCCTTGTGTCAATTCGGCAAATGCCTCCCCTGCATCCGCCGAATCGGCAGCGGCGGCGGCCATACGCGAGCTTCCCGCCTTTTTGCGCCATTTCAGCGCCGCGCTCCCTCACTTTTGCCGACCCAAATTGTCAATTCGGCGGATCTAAGGGAGCGGTTCGCCCGCCATTTCGGCAGATAAATTGCAGTTTGCGAATCAAAAACGCTGCCCTTTTGAACAGCGTTTTGTTTCTCTAAATCTTTGAGATAGAGCTGAATTGTCTTTAGCCCTCTCCCTTGCTTGCGGGGGAGAGGGTTGGGTGAGGGGGTCTAACCGCTGCTTAGGCGATGGTCACATCTTTGCACAGGTACACGTCTTGGATCGCACGCAGCAGCGCCGCGCCTTCTTCCACCGGACGTTGGAACGCCTTACGCCCGCTGATGAGACCCATACCGCCAGCACGCTTGTTGATAACGGCTGTCTTAACGGCTTCTTCGAGGTCGCCCTCACCGCTGCTCGCACCGCCGGAGTTAATCAACCCTGCACGCCCCATGTAGCCGTTCGCTACTTGGTAACGGGTCAGGTCAATCGGGTTATCGCTGGTCAGCTTGCTGTAAATGCGTTCGTCCAGCTTGCCGTACGACGAGCCGCCGGAGTTCAGCGCCTTGAACCCGCCGTTCTGGGTCGGCAGCTTTTGTTTCACAATGTCGGCCTGAATAGTCACGCCGAGGTGGTTGGCTTGTCCGGTCAGGTCAGCCGAGGTTTCGTGGTTCACGCCGTTGACCTTGAAGCCGGGGTTACGGGTGTAACACCACAACACGGTCGCCATGCCCAGTTCGTGCGCCAGTGCGAAGGCTTCTGCCACCTGCACTAGTTGGCGTGTGCTCTCGTCCGAGCCGAAGTAGACTGTCGCACCAACTGCGACTGCGCCCATGTTCCATGCTTCTTTAATCGTACCGAACATAACCTGATCGAAACGGTTCGGGTAGGTCAGCAGTTCGTTGTGGTTGATCTTGACCATGAACGGAATCCGGTGGGCATATTTACGGGCGACAATGCCCAGCACACCGAAGGTCGAAGCGACTGCATTGCAACCGCCCTCAATCGCCAGCTTGACGATGTTTTCGGGGTCGAAGTAAGCGGGGTTCTTGGCGAATGATGCGCCTGCTGCGTGTTCAATACCTTGGTCAACGGGGAGGATGCTCAGGTAGCCAGTGCCGCCCAAACGTCCGTGGTCGAGCATTTGTTGAATGCTGCGGAGTACCTGTGGGTGACGGTCGGAAGCCGTCCACACACGGTCAACAAAGTCGGGGCCGGGCAGATGCAGCACATCTTTGCTGATAGTTTCCGATTTGTGGTTCAGCAGACTGTCGGCGTCTGAACCCAGTAGTTCGCTAATGCGGTCGATATTCAATTCTTGGTCAGGGGCTGTTGCAAGCACCATGAGGAAAACCTTTCAACTTGGCTTGTTTATTTTCACTTTTGTCCTACTATACCACGCGAAAAGCCGTTTTGTCCCCGTACAAGTGACATTGAACGAAATTGTCATGTCATTCGTCTATAATGAAAATTAGTGTAAACAACCGAAAGTGAGACCATCCCACTTTGCCTAGTGCCTTATGCAATATATCATGCCGTGTCAGTGACATAGCGTACTCACCTGTAATCCCAAAGTGATTTACAGTGACTAGAGGTGGGAACAGTCGTTTCTACTTTTTACCACGATTGCTAGTTCACATATCTTTATGATGTGTTCTCTCTCGGTTCCCCCTCTCCGCAAGCAGCGAAGGAGCTAGGGGTGGGGTTCTGTTGAACATTTTCACGACTAGCAATCAAGGTGCTTTTTTTATGTACCGGATACCGGCAATAAACCAAAGTGGGACTTAATTATGGTTGTGAATGATGAACGCACCCAAACCGATATGCCAATTGCTGGCCTTGAACTGCTGCATCACCCTGAGCTAAACAGGGCAATGGCTTTTACCATGCACGAACGCCGCGAACGCCGCCTCCGTGGGCTGCTGCCGCCCCGCGTCCGCACCATCGAAGAGCAGTCGAAGAATGTTCTTGCAAACTTTTACCACAAAAATACCGATCTTGAAAAATATGTCTACTTAATGGACGTGCAATCGCGCAACCACACCCTGTTTTACTACACCCTCATGCGTAACTTGGTCGAAATGATGCCTATCGTCTATACGCCAACTGTCGGGCAAGCCTGCCTTGATTACAGCGAAGTGTATGTCAGCGGGCGCGGCCTGTATATCTCGGAAGATGATCGCGGCGAAATCGATCAGGTGTTAGCAAATTGGCCTGAACAAGATATTCGCGTCATTGTTGTCACCGACGGTGAGCGTATCTTGGGGTTAGGCGATCTGGGGGCGAATGGCATGGGCATCCCCATTGGCAAGTTAGCGCTCTATACAGCTTGTGCGGGCATCAACCCCCAATACTGTTTACCTGTCACCATCGACGTTGGTACCCAAAACGCCAAACTCCTCAACGACCCGCACTATATCGGCCTCTCCAAACACCGTCTGCGCGGCGCGGCCTACGACTCGTTGATCGATGAATTTATGACAGCAGTAGAAAAACGGTTCCCCAAAGCGCTCATCCAATTTGAGGATTTCGGTAATCAGAATGCCTTCCGCCTGTTAGAAAAATACCGTCATACACACCGCACTTTTAATGACGACATTCAAGGTACGGCAGGCGTAACCCTTGCGAGTGTCATTTCGGCGCTCCGCATTACCGGACAGCCCCTTCGTGACCAAACTATTCTTTTCTTGG
>JAPUDW010000130.1:0-18453 GCA_027492915.1 Bacteroidota bacterium
ATCGGGCGGTGCGCGATATCGGTTTGCTGGAAGCGGCGGCGGCGCGACCTGAGGCGAGTGCTTTCGGCGAGGATGCTTACCCGACGCTGGGCGAAAAGGCAGCGGTGCTGCTGCACGCTATCGCGCGAAATCACCCGTTCGCGGACGGCAACAAGCGCACAGCGACAGTGGCAGCGTTGTTTATGCTGGCGGTTAATCAGCGGCAGGTCGCGTGGGATGAACACGCAGCACTGACGCGGATTGTGGATGTGGCCGAAGGTAAGATGACTGCGAATGCTTTCGCCGACTGGCTGGCTGAAGTGACTGTTGAAACCGATGTGGTTTATATGGAGCCGGACGCAGAGCACGATTCGGCACTGATCGCGCAGATCGTTAGCACCCATGCGTGGCTGCTGGCAGAGTTGGCGGGGCGTTAGGCCAATACCCCGAAAAGTGGGGAATGACAGGGAAGGCAGGATAGCCTAGCATAACAAGTGAATTGCTGAGTCTGAATGTTTCCCCTATGATGAGTAGGGAGCGTTATGCAAGGAGGCTATTGATGCTTAAACGAGTTTTCCTGATGACATTTTTATTGGCGGCGCTGGTGGGCTGCCAGATGGTAGGAACAACCGGTGATACGAGTAATGACGCGGCGGCGGCGCAGCAGTTCGTTCCACCCAATATCGCCGGATACAATTCGACTGACGCGACGAGTGTAACCGATGCCCTGACGAAGGCTGGTGCGGCGGGGTCTCTGCTGACGGGTAATTTGCCGATGGCGGGGGCAATTGCCAAGCTGGATACGATGATCGCCTGTTACAAGAATGTGGGCGCGGTGGCGGCACGAGTGTATACAGATGTGAATATCGTCTCGAACCCGACAGCGCCTAAACTGGGTGTGCTGGCGGTGATTAACACCACCCGTTTGCAGCGTAATCTGGTATCGTGCGTGTTGAATACCAACCCGTTCTCGGCGCAGTCGGCTGGTCAGATCGAGCCGTGCGGTGGCAGCGGGGATAAAGTAGTCAACGGCGAAACTTTGAATTATGTGTACGCGGCAACTACACCGGAATTGTGCGCGACTTTCCAAGCACAGTTTAACTAGCACACGCAGCCGGTAGACAAATTAAAAACCGCCTCGGTTGAGGTGGTTTTTTTATTGCGTGTTATGGGTTTTGAGCGTTTCAGCCTATTCGGCAGGTTTACTTTCGGCGGTATCGGTTGATTCGTCCGAATCTTCCCAACTAATGATCCACACGCAGGCACCTGCTACCAACACGGTAGCGACCAGTAACGCCAGCCATTGGGTTGCCAGCAGCCCCACATCCCGCGCTTCGACGGCGAGCAGAATAACCATGCCCAAGGATAGAACAATCCACGCCGCCAGACGCGGGTGACGTATTGCCCATTGGACAGGAGGAATTTTAGCAAGTTGATTCATAGACATCACTCATCACAGGAAACCGATTATCGTCAATGATAACGCATGTCGTGCTAATTGAACACAGTGCTTCATCAGGCGTTCATGTGGGGGAATAAAAACGGGGTGATAGACTGGCTGCCTATCACCCCGATTATAAAGTTACGGGGACGAATGCCCCTTCACATGGTTATTTGCTGTTTGATGGAAGCTGTTTACTGCCGTTGATCTTGACGGCAATCTGTTTGGGCTGCGCTTCTGGCAGCTTAGGCAGACTCAAATTCAGCACACCATTTTCATAGGTGGCTTCAACCTTGTCCGCGTCCACATGTTCCGGCAGGCTGACGCTGCGGCTGAACTTGCCATAAAAGCGTTCTTGTACAACGACCTTCGTGTTGTCTTCAACCTTTGGCTGTGGTAGTTCACCACTGATGGTCAAGGTACCATTCTGCATCCGAACGTTGATGTCGTCGGGATTGATGCCGGGCAGCGGCACCGCGACGTTATAAGCTGTATCTGTTTCGTGGATGTCGAGCGCGGGGTTATCGAAGCCCGTAAACCCACCATTAAAGCCCGACCAATTACCTCGCCATGCATCTTCAAATAGACGATCCATTGCATTCTGCATAGCGGCCATCTCACGGAAAGGATTCCAGCGTGTTATGTTGTTAGACATTTTTATTCCTCCAGAAAACTTTCATACGAACAATTATGTTATACGCCGAGAATGTCAGATATTTATCAACAGACTGTCGGAAAAATGTTAGAAGATGAAATCGTTTTGGGGAGAAGATTCGTACCGTTGCCCTGTGAAAATGTATGTGACTAATCACGAGTTTAATAATTGGTAAATAAGTAATTTTACTTACTAAATAGAATTAAAATTAATTTTAAGACAACTCTAATGTTTGGAAAGCACACATGACCCTACAATAGTATTAAGAAACATTACCAGTATGGAGTGTGATAAATGAAGTTTCAACCGGCGAGCATGAACACCAACCAACTGCGGGGCGAATTGATTGAAGCATACGTTCGCGCCAAGAACAACAACATGAAAGAAACGCAGACGGTGACTACCTTGAAGAATGAGATTTACCGCCACGGTGTTGACCAAGAAGAAGTCGTTAGAATCGCACTCGCTGCCCTCATGCGCGACTCGAAGTAACTGCGTCCTCCTTGCGTAGTTACATTCTTATAAAAATCTGCCTCGCTGGTTACCGGGGTAGATTTTTTATTTCCCCGTACGTAATAAGCCTATAACCATTATGTCCACTCTCAAATAGACACCGAAGATAAAAGAGCATACGATTATATTGTGAAAATAAGCGCGAATCGAATGAGAGCAATGGATACGCAAATTCAAACCCTGAACAATGAGCAGCTTCGGATGAAGCTATTGGAAGCCTATTTAAGTGCCGCACACAACCTTGTGGAAAACGATGCGATTCGCACGCTGAAAGGCGAACTTTACCGCCGTGGAGTGGAACGTACAGAAGTGATTACACTGGCATTGGCGGCTTTGCTGCGACACAGCGCGAACTAACCGCATATCATCACCCAACAAAATGCCCTTGACGATGAGGGCATTTTTATTTGGTCAACGGACTCAGGGTGTCGTTACTCATGTGGAGTCTGGGAAGAACGTAGCAAGAGATTGAACCGCCAAGAAAGCCAAGATTTAATGAGCACGACTTATGCTGTTCGATTTTGTGCTGTACATGTACAGTTAAACAAATTTTGGATGGAAGTTAAGGAACGCACTTATGGATGCAGGAAAAGCTTTTTTAGCCGAAAACGCACAGAAGTCGGGGGTAAACGTCACCAGCAGCGGCTTGCAGTATCGGGTTTTGCGTGAAGGGCAAGGGCGCAAACCATCTGAGTGGGGCGAGGTTGAAGTCCATTATCGAGGACGACTGATTGATGGTACCGTTTTCGACAGCTCGTATGAAAATGGAGCGCCGATTTCGTTTTTGCTGGCACAGGTCATTGAGGGGTGGGCGGAAGGTGTAAGGCTCATGATGGAAGGGGCGCTTTATGAGTTTTACATTCCGTCTGATTTGGCCTATGGGCGGCAGGGGATTCCGGGAACTGTGCCGCCCAATTCGACACTGATATTCGAGGTTGAACTGCTGAAGGTTTATTCGTAAGCCGTTCTGCGCTGTTTAGCTATAGGATTTTTTGGATATAGCAACCGGATTTGCCAGCGGCAAATCCCTACTCTTTGTAATCGGCCTGTGCTTGCAGGAGCGCTGCACGTTGAGATTCCATCATGTCGTTATCGCGCAGGAGCTTGCCCATCAGGATACAGTAGGCATTGTTATCCATGCGCTCGACCGCATCCAACGCGGCGTCCAAATCTTTACCGATGACGAACAAGCCGTGCCACGGGGCAATTACACCGGCGGCTTGCTTTTGAATACGCGACTCATTGCCACGGATGCCACCGGCGACGCTTTCGGCCAATCCATTACCGTGGGCGGGGGCGTAAGAGACGACCGGCACGGTACCGAATTTTTGGGTGGCTTCCAGAACGGGCGGCATCGCCATATTCATTGCGGCGAACACCAATATATTACGGGCATGGGCATGGACAACCCCCGTACCATACTCCCCAAACTCACGGTGCAAACGGAAGTGAACCTTAGCCTCGCGCGAGATTACCCCGTTGCCATCCAACACATTCATATCTTTATCGGCAACCAACACATCTTCGGGCGTAAGCTGCCATTGGCGGGCGCTGCCGCTGTAGCGCGGAGAAATGCAGATGTATTCGCCCACACGCGCGCTGATGTTACCCCCTGCAATATCGGTCAGATGGCGGTCAAAAAGCACTTTTCCAAAGCGGGCAACCTTGGAACGCATGTTATTTAATTCCGAGTTTGCACGAATAGAGTCGAGTAACTGCGGGTCAGTAGTCATTGGGGAATCATCCTTAAAGTGTTGGCAATTTCCTACTATTATAAACGCCGCACGCAAAGAACGCCTACTCCTCTATAATGGGCTTAGTTCTGGCATGATGGTGTATCTCAGAGTGGCATCGATTGTATGGTTAGCGTGTCGTTAATTAGTTGATTTATTTTATGTATATCTATGGACGAATCACCTAAAGCGAAGTATTGTATTAATACTAACTGTAATTCGAATTGAAATAGTCTATAATCTAATTAATGTCCTTGTTCTGTTATGCTCTATTATGTCCGAAAGGGCAATTCTGAGGTGTCCAACCCACATGGCTGAAGCTAGGAATATGACGAGTGCTGTTGTAAACCATGATTCTATTCTTTATCAAGATAGTGCATACCAAGAAATAATTGCATCTGCTGGCAATGTCTTCTTTACCGCGGATGCCAATGGCTTTTTGGTTTATGTAAATTCGGCTGTCGAAGGCGTGTTGGGTTTTTCTCCGGCTGAAGTTATCGGCAAGCACTTTACCGAGGTTGTTCACCCCGACTGGTTGGATAAAGTCGTACCGTGGTATAGAGCACAATTCCGCGACTTTCTGCCTGAGTCTATTCTTGAGTTTGAAATTTTATCGGCTGACGACGAGCGGCGGTGGGTCGAGCTGATTGTGCGGTTGATTATCGAAGATGGACAGGTCGTGGGTTGTAACGGCCTGCTGCATGATATTACCCGCCGTAAAAATGCTGAAACTTCACGGCGCAATATCGAGAATAGCTATCTCGTTGCTTCGGAACACAGCGGGGCAATTGTGTTTATCATTGGGGCAGATGCTACGCTGTTGTATACCAACCCCGCAATGGAGAAGGCGACCGGCTACCAACGCGGCGAACTTATTGGACAGAATGTATTTAAGCTTATTCATCCTGAATATCAAGAGGGTATGACCCGGTTTATTCACCTCCGCGAAGAAGGGTTGTATGTTGCGCCGCGTACTGAAATCCGGCTGGTGCGCAAAGACGGTTCGATCTGCTGGCTCGACATTGTCGTTAACTGGGGCGACATCGACGGGGTTCCGACGATACTTGGCTCGGCGCTGGATATTACCGAGCGTAAAAGCATTGAAGAGCAACTCCGGCACAGTGAGTTTTATCTCGAGCAAATTAACCGTACCGCACCGGATCTCATCTACGTGTTGGATTTGGAGCAGAAGTCGGTGCTTTACTGGAACCGGACGTTTGGTGCGCAGTTGGGTTACAGCATCGATAGCAAGAAAGAATTTGGCAACGTCACCGACTTTATTCATCCTGACGAGCTGCCGCGTTTTAATGCGCGTATCGAAACCTACCCGATGTTGAAAGACGGCGAAATCAGCGAAGCCACGTTTCGGATGAGGCACAAATCCGGCGATTGGTGCTGGCTTCATTTCCGCAATACGGCATTCGAGCGTGATAGTGAAGGTCGGGTTAGGCAGGTACTTGGCGTCACCCGTGATATCACAGATCAAATAATGGCTCAGGAAGCCAACAAACACAGTGAAGAACAGCTTCGTAAGTCGTTGCAATACCAGCAGGCGCTTAACCAGATCAATATTCAGATTGCAGATTTGGAAACCTTTGATGAGATTTGTAAAAGCGCGATTGTGCTGGGGCTGGAGCGCTTAGGTTTTGACCGACTGGCGTTGATGTTGTATGAAGCGGACACGGGCATTATTCGCGGCACATATGGCACCGACCAACACCGCCAACTGCGGGACGAGCATCAGTTTGAGCAGCCAATTTCGAACTTTGCCAGTTGGTTGAGCAAATCAGTCAACGGGAAGAAGCGGATTCAAGTTCGTGAAAAGACATCCTTATATGATAATGGTGGCATCGTCGGGCAGGGTTGGAATGCGATGGTACTGCTGTGGCAGGGTGAACAGGTCATTGGTTGGCTGACGGCTGATAACCTGACGTGGCAAGAACCCTTACACGAATACCAACTGGAAATATTGAGTTTGTATGCCAGCGCATTAGAGCACCTCTACGTGCGCAAGCAGTCGGAATCACAACTGCGTGAAAGCAACCGCCGTTATGATGAATTGGTGGCGAATGTTCCCGGTGTCGTTTACCGCACACGGTTCACCCCCAGCGGTGAGTATTCGTTTGAATATGTCAGCCCGTTATCGACTTTGATTACAGGTATCGAGCCAGAGGCCTTATTTAAAGACCCGCTGCTTTGGATGAACCAGATTGTGCCAGAAATGCGCACGAGCTATGAAGAGGAAGTTGCGAATGTGCTGGCTAATTTGCAGATGTTTGTATGGGAAGGTGAGGTGATCGTCGGAGGGGAACGCCGCTGGCGACGATATGATTCGACACCGCGTTTACAAGCCGATGGGAGCATCATCTGGAACGGTATCCTCACAGACATCACCGACCGCCGTCACGCGGAGGAATCGGTACGGGAGTCCGAATTACGGTATCGGTCGTTGGTGGAACAGCAAACTGAACTGATTAGCACCTATACGCCCGATACTCGCATGACATTTGTGAATGAGGCATTGAGCCGCCAAGTGGGACGCAACCGTGATGCGGTGATCGGACAGAGCATTTTGACGGACACACCGCTGGAATATCACGCGGAAATTTTGGAGATGATCGCCCATTCGGGGGCCAACCGACAGCCATTCCGGCATGAGCACCCGATCCGCATGGCAAATGGGACAATGCGCTGGATTGAATGGACAGATACTCCGATTTATGACTCGAAGGGGATGCTGGTCAAGTTCCAGTCGGTCGGGCGCGATATTCACGACCGTAAGCGGACGGAATCCGAACGTAATGATTATATTGCCCGCCTTGAAATTATCCGGCGGGTTGATCTTGAACTGACAGAAGGTTTGAACTTCGATCATGTGTTGCAAATTGCGTTGGACGCGGCGATTCGTATCAGCCGTGCCAGCGCAGGTGCCTTGCATTTGTTCGAAGATGACCAACTGCGGGTGGCACATGTTATCGGCAACTTCCCGGATTCGATGGTGGGACAAGCATTGTCGCTGACACGCGGGATTGTTGGGCGGGTGGCGCGGCGTGCGCTGCCAGAACTTATCACCGATGTGAACCTCGACCCTGATTACCTGCCGAACGTGATTGAAACCCGCGCCCAGATGACGCTGCCATTGCTATCGCAAGACCGCCTCATTGGTGTGTTGAATGTGCAAACCACCGAGCCGGATTTGTTCACACGACCGATGTTCGACTTCTTGAAGGTGCTAGCGGTGCGGATTGCCTCGGCGCTGGATAACGCGCGTCTGCACTATAAGACCGAGCAGCAGGTTGTCGAAATGACCAGCTTATACCAGCAGGTCAGCGAACTGGAACAACTCAAGACGCAGATGATTCGTATTGCGGCACATGATTTACGGAACCCGCTGGGTGTTATTTCCGGCTATGTGCAGATGCTGCAAGAAGAATTATCAGCACATCTTACCGAGCGCAGCCACGGACATCTAGAAGCTATTCGTGATTCAATCAACCGCATCGACAAAATTACTCGCGACATCCTGACGTTAGAACGCATCGCTGCCGGACGTGAAGTGACAACGGAGCGCGTTGACCTGACCCAGCTTGTGAACGACGCTTTTGTGCAGATTAAATTACAGGCAGTGGAAAAAGAGCAGGACTACCAATTGGAAAAGCCCGATTACGCATTGTATGTTCATGCCGACCGTTTCTTGCTGCCGGAAACCGTGATTAACTTGCTGACGAATGCCATTAAATACACGCCGGCTAAGGGGACGATCAAGGTGCGGTTGGCAGTTGAGAACAAGAAGGTTGTGTTCTCGGTGATCGATAGTGGTTATGGCATCCCACTGGAGATGCAACAAGGCTTGTTTCAGCCGTTCTACCGTGTCAAGACGAAGGAAACCAAGGGTATCAACGGAACGGGCTTAGGACTGCACCTCGTCAAGACGATTATCGAACGGCACCAAGGCACGATGTTGTTCCAGAGCGAGTACGGCAAGGGCAGTACCTTCGGCTTCCAGATGCCGCTGGTCGAAAGAGGTACACCCCGTAGTAATCGGCGGGCAGCGGCTAAGAAATAATCAACACCGCTGCCCACCGTCCTTTATCACGTTGCGGTGGCTGTTTCCAAGTAGGGGGTGTTCGGACTGCCGATGCTCAGTTCGAGGTTGTCGGCTGCTTGTATCAGTTCTTGCGTGAGTTGGCTCATGCTGCGTGTCTGGTTTAGGCTGCTGTGCGCAATCCGTTCCATCCGTTCAGCACCAATGCTGATCTCTTCGAGACCATCGGTTTGCTTGCGAATGATGTCGTGTACGGTGCTAACCGACTGCTGCGCTACCCTGACCTGATTCAAGAGGTTATTCATGAGTTGGTCGGTGTGGCTGGCGACGCTCATGCCGCTGTCCACCTGCTCAAGACCGTTTTCGGTGGCTTTGATGGCCTGTTTCATTGCCGACTGAATTTCTTCAAGAATCGACCGTACCTGCCCCGCCGCCTGCGTCGATTGGTGTGACAGCGACCGCACTTCATCAGCGACTACGGCGAAACCCCGACCATGTACACCTGCCCGCGCAGCTTCGATAGATGCATTCACCGCCAGCAGGTTTGATTGGGTGGCGATTTCGCTGACCGAGCCGATGATGTTATCGATACGCTGGGCAAACTGTGCCAATGTGCGTATGCTCTGGGCAACCATCGTTACTTTTTCGCGGATGCCTGCCATTTCGCCCATGACCTCTTGCAGCGCACTTTGACCGCCAGAGGCATATTCACTGGCTTCGCGGGCGGCGGTGTTCATGCTGCGTGCTTGTGTTTGCATGTGCTCGCCGTTCGCTATGAACTGCCCCAACAGGTTGTTGGTGTGTGCGGCTAAATCGGCCTGTTCTTGTAGACCGGCATCCTGCTGGGCAATCAGTTGGCGCAAGCCGGAGACTGATTGAGGTGAGACGATACTGGCGGCTGGCTTATCAACCGTTGTAGGCGCAGGAATAGCGGGTGCGGCCTCGGTGGTAGGGTGGGGCAGACGCCACAACAGCGCACCGCTCATCAACATCAACATGGCGAAGCCCAGCCACGCCGGAACCGCGCCGGGGCTGAGCACCACGAGCAGCATAAAAATGCCGGCGACACCCATGATGACCAGCAACCACTGCTGTACGACCGTAAAATTGCGTGTGCGTTGACCCATATTGTGCAATCCAACTTGTTGCTGACGGACACTCTCTCTTATCTTACGCCCTTTTGCCCGAACGCGACCTTGAGTTTATGAATGGGGCGATTAGCGGTTGGCAGTTAGCTTAAGACAAAGACAAAAGTCAATGCAAATTGCCAAACATGTCAAGATCAAAGCAGAGAGAAGCCAAGAGTTATGGCGGCGAAGTCGGCGAAGTCGGCGACGACATAAGGGCGTTTTTCCGCCATAAACGTTGCAAATATTAGAACTGTTGAAATTGTGATTCTCATTATTCTCAACATTTGAGCGAGAAATAATGCTGTTGTTGCTGTTGAGAATCGGGCGATTTGTCACAAATGTCGTCCCACGGGAGGCTGCGCACTCAAAGTCGTCAATGTCCTAGTTGTCAGTTAAAAGCACAACATGCGGAACAAGCGGCAAATGCGGCACAGGCGGCGCGAAATAAGTTGTTAAGGTGCGGCGGAGAAACCCCACCCCAGCCCTCCCCGTAGTAACAGGGAGGGAGCAAGATGTGGTTACCTGTATGAACAGCATAGCAGATCTAGAGCATGAAAGGGTGACCATTTGGAAGACCATTTGGTAGCTTTTAAGCGGGGGCGGCATTAACGGTTTTGAGGGAGTAGAAATGTTAAGCGAGTTGGTGAATGGTTGGAAAATGGTTTGTCGGGTTAACCGAATTCAAACGTAGGTGATAAGAAGTGCCGAGTACATAGTGCCGAGTACCGAGTTCAACGCAGAGGCAAGTTGTTAGGTTTTGCTAGTAAACCCCCTCCGTCGCTGACGCGACACCTCCCCCGCAAGCGATGGAGGGAATAAATACCAACTGCTCACAAGTCACGAGAGACTACTATGTTTCAAGGGCAAGTGACAAGAAAAGTCTTTAGCTAGTAGATAAAGGCAAAGGCATGAACCGTCAAACGGAAGGCGGCGGGGTTGCGTCAGGCTGGCGTAAAGTTTGATGGCAGGGAGGCTGGTAGTATGACGACAACAGGGTTATTGGGGGTTCGATATGCGTAAACTCGTCGTGATTTGCTGTTTGGTGGTGTTATCGGTGGTATATGCGACACCTGCGGCGGCGTGCAGCGGTTGGAGCGAGTTTTTTGTTCAAGATTTTGAGTACATGGATTTGATAGTTCATGCAAAGGTGCTTGAGGCTGATGATCGTGGATTCAATGCTGTTTTGCAAGTCGATTCATACTTCAAAGGGGTTGGGAGCGAATACCTTGCTGTTGAGCGTTACCCTGCTGCACTGCAAACTACGAAGACTGCACGGGATTATGACACAAGCTGTCTTTATTCGGGCGGTGGTGAGCAGTGGATTGCCGGCAGTGAAGGATATTTTGCTTTAGACAACAATGAAAACGGAACTTATACAGATGGAGCCAGTAACTACAGTGGCACGCCTCACTTTTATGAGGAATCAGGACAAGTTGAGTTCTATGACTACGAGGATTTTAAAAATGAACAATACGAACGGCGCTCGCTACCTGTAGCTAAGTTTGAATCCGTTTTGTTACAGTACGGTGGTAAAGAGAAGCCGATTGAACCGGTACCGAATGCTTACCCACTCAAGCGCTTTCTGACTATTACAACTGAGTCGGGGAAACGGTATCAACTCAACCCCGACCGTTCCGTTACGTGGCTTGACCCTGAAACTAGCCCACTCGCTGTTTCAAATGATGGCAGCCATGTTGTGTTCAGTATGGATGATTCACAGATTGGGTTTCAATATCTGTGGCTGACGAAACCGGACGAGAACAGGATAGACTATGCTCCGCTCACCGCCCAGGCCGGAATTGCCGGCGAATTTTCGCCGGATAGCAATTTTGTCGCGGTACAGGAAGCTAAAAATATCACCGTTTACCTGTTCGATAATTACGAGAGAGGCGGCTATGGGCAGCGGATGACGATGCGGGTTATTGGGGGTAAAAGCGCTGATTGGTTAGCGAGCGGGGATGATTTCCCGCTGGTGTGGAGCGCGGACAGCAGCACAATTGCTTACCAAGATACAGAGGGTATATGGATTTGGGACATTTTTGAAAGTGCAGAACCGCAGCTTGTGGTGAAGCAATCTGATGGATTACGGCTGCTCGACATTTCGAATTCGGGGCGTTATGTACGCTACCAACAAGGCGACCAATGGCTGCTGTTGGAGGTGCCTACAGGTGAACTCTTTGAGAACGCGATTGCGACACCCAATGAAAGCAACTTGATTTATGTCCAGCAAGAATATCCTGAGGGTACACCGGATGTAAATCGGAAAGGTGAAACCAGCCGTGAGTGCCAAGCGCCATTATCGCAATCATGCCCGATTTACCTGACGACGTGGCAAAAGACTTTCAGTTATTTTTGGTACAACAATAATCAGATTGCAATAGTGAGCTGCGATAGTGAAAACTGTTATGTTGTTATTACTCCCATAGATTTGGCAATAGGTAATGTCAAATATCAAAGTTACACCGAACGTATCATTGGACTGTTTGATGCTCTCGATTACGACATTACCTACGGTAAACCCGCAGTAGCCGTCAATGGTTACACCCTCCAATTTGGTTTTTACGCAGATTGGTTTCGCGATGATGACAGGCTGGATAGTGTGGATTTGAGCGGGGCGCTTGACAGCCCAATTGTGAAGTTGGAATGGGGGCTGCCGCTGTTTTATGAAGTGCCGCAGGGGTAGACAAAACCTCACCCCCATTTCCACAAGTGGCAGAGGACGACAGTTTTGTGTGTTCTCACTCAGAACCTCACCCCCCAACCCCCTCTCCAATTTGCTGAGTACAGCTTGGAGAGGGGGAGTAAATACAAATCTAAACGTCATTCCAAAAGTGTCTTCTCATGAACCACAAGTGGCAGAGGGGAGTCAAATCAAGACGTGTAGGCAAACAAAAAAGGGCGCACGCCGTGCGCCCCTACGAAGTGGTTTATTAGGCGTGGAGTTCAGCCGGATTAGCGGCTTTTTCTTTACTTTCGGCTTTGTGTTCGCGGCGGTTCTTGTTGAGGTGTTCGGACAAGAAGTAGCTGCCGATGACAAACACAAAGGCGACGATCTGCAAGCCAATGCCCTGCCATGTGGAGAACAGGCCGAACCACTGCCCCAACCAGACCGGAATGTTTAAGCCGATGATGGGGGTGATGGGCATCCAGCCGACGACCTGCATGACGTGGACAGTGTTGCCGACCATCGTGACCAACACGAAGCAGATCATGAAGCCGGTGACGATCAGCATTTTCTTATAGGGCAGTTTGCGCTGTAGGGTGAAAGTCAGCACGCCGACGACAGCGACACCGAGCAAGCCGAGCAGCACACCTTCCAGTACGACGAGGACACCGGCTTCCAGCACCAGCGATTGCAAGAACAAGACACTTTCGAAGCCTTCGCGGTAGATGCTGGTGAAGCCGAGAATGACAAGACCAACCGATTGGCTGATGGTGACAACCGCCACGCCGCCGATGAGGGTACGCTTTTTGCTGTGGAAACCGGCCATCCAGCCCGTCCAATAGACTTTGTGGATGAACCAGTTGGTGATGATGAGCAGCACAACGATGGCGATAATCGACACAATTGCCTCCAAGCGCTCGCCCAAGGGCAGCATGACCTGAAGCAGTTCGTTAGCCGCCCACCATGTGAGGCCGGTTGCACCGAAGGCCAGCAGCGCGCCGATCACAATCGGACGGCGGAACTGACGTTCTTCGAGGGTGCGGAGGCTGGCGAGCAGCGAGGCTAAGATCAGCACGGCTTCCAAGCCTTCGCGGAACACGATAATCGCCGAGTTGGTGACGACGATGGTAGGCGTGGATTTACCCGCCTCCATCACTTCCATCGCTTTGGCGAAGGATGCCTTGAGCAGAGTCAGGGTGTGTTCGATTTCTTCCAGCGGGGCACGGGTTGCGATCAGGTAGGCGAGGCCGGGGGTCATGCCATCGCCCACGCCGACATCATCTGCGTCGTGGGCCACGCCGCCGCCCTGCCAGAAGAGGATTTCGAGTTCAGAGGCCATTTCCGGCGCGAAGCCGCGCAACCGCTGCTCGATACCGAGTTCGAGGAAACCATAGGCTTCCAAACGGGCGGACTCGGCGAGGTCGTACTGGTTTTGCTTAACGGCGACTGGAATCTGGTCGAGGAGTGAAATAATCACGTCCATATCCGAGTCGGAGGTGACCTGCTGCCATTCTTCGGGCATGACCTGCTTGAGCAAACTCTGAACTTCGATGCCCTTATTTTCCAGCGCGACCGGATCAGCGGTTGACTGGATTTGGAGCTTCATGTCGTTGAGGAGGGTGGCGACTTTCGCGGTGATGTCAGGATCACGCTTTTCGAGCGTCAGGGTGATGTCGTTAAAGGCGGCGGTGGAGGCTTCGAGGAAGGTGGTTGCTTCCTGAATTTCGATGCCGCGTACCACTACACCGTCGCGGATGCCGCGCTTGTACTCAATCGACACGAGATCGACAAAGCGGATGAGCTGACCGGCACGGCGGGCTTGATCGGCCTCGTTTAGTGGCGCGGCGCGGAAGCCTTTGAGGGCGGTTTGAATACTCTCGATATTGAGTTGGAAGCTGTATTTATCACCATTCACGGCTACCCGTGACAGGGCGGCGAATACCTTTTGGGTTTGGGTGAGCGCTTCCGCCCCACGTTGTTCGGCATAGGTGTTTGCCAGAATGTTGAAATAGCCAGTTGCCAAGCCGACTTCTTCGGCCTGACGCAAATTGAACTCGAAGCGGTGGGCATCTTCGGCGCTGGCGAGGCTGGTGGTCAACTGCGCCTGATAGGTGTCCAGCAGGTCGTTGCGGATGGCGGCGAGGGTGTCCTCGACCGTGCCGTTACCAGCGGTGAAGGCTTGTACGGCTTTAGTCGCGTCCGCACCGGGGCGGCTGAACTTGGTTGAGCCGCGGAACTCGCGCAGCAGCAGCCATTGGGCGGCGTTTGTACCGTCGTTATCTTCCACGGCTTGCATGGCGAGTTGGCTGCTGGCGTTGAGGATGCTTGTCCAGATTGCGCCGCGTGTCACAGCCAGCGTGAGCGCATCCCCTTTGGCGACGGCTTCGGTGGCGGTGGCGAAGTTGGCTTCCAACGTCGCGGCCACATCCGGCACGGCAGCGCTGAAAATCGGTTGCAGCACCCGTTCATAACGCTCGTAGGCAGCGGCGACCGCCGTCACGGCTTCAGGGTCATGACCCAACAACAGCTTGCTTTGTGCCGTAAACAACTGCTGCCGGATTTGTTCGGCGTTGGCCTGGGGGGTGTCACTTTGTGCCATGACCGGTAACGCAAAAAATACCAGCATACAGGCTAGTATGATGCCAGCGATGCGGCTCATCCGCTTCATAATGATGTCTCCGTTAACTAACATGCAAACGGATGCGGAGACAAACGACATCCCCACATCCGCGAGTAATTGAACTCAGTTTCGGTGAACGGTTATTCCTGTATCGGAATATCCAGCAGTGCGGCAGCCTGTGCGATTTGTCCGGTGATGGTTTGGGCGCGATCCTGTGCCTCGCTGCCAAAGACATCGGCTTCTTCGGGGGTGAACTGCCGGCCACCCTGTTCCTCTTCCAAAATGTCGAGGACGTAGGTGTTCAGGTCGATCAAACCTTGATTAATCTGTTCGTATTGTTCGGGGCTTTCGGCCTCAATCAGTGGGCCGACGCCTTCATAAATCACCTGCAAGCTGGTGAGAATATCGTTAATATCCGACAGGCGCGAGATGACGGCGAAGGTCTGGCCGGTAGCTTCGTCGCCCGCAACAAAGCGCGAGGTCTTCCACGAACCGAAGTATTCGCTCATGGTGGGCACCATCACCACGAGGGCGGTGAAGGCGTCGCTGTCGTTCGGTTCCCACGCTTCGGAGGAAACCAGCAGGTCTGCGGCGTAGCTGGCGAGTGAGTCGGCCACACCCTTGACGAAATTGGCATCCGGCAGCACATCGCCAAAGCCAATTTCACCGTCAGCGTCGAGGTCGGCCTCGACACCGCTGTCGAAGGCGGGGTTGGTTCCCCACAGGCTGGCTTCTAACAGGCCGAACAGGTTACCGGGCTTTTCTAGCACGGTTGCGTCCGGCAGGGTTACGCTGAAGTCAGCCGCGTTTTCGGGGTCTTCTTCACCGGAGGGCGATGCGTCGATGATGGCATCATATTCGGCGAGGCTCGGCACACCGGCGACGATACCTTCCATTTGTTCGTAGGTCGGGCTGATGGCGATCCACTGTTCCTTGGCGGCGTTCAGCGCGGCTGTTGCGGCTTCCGGTTCGGCTGCCCACAAGGCGGCGTAGTCAAAACCGGCGGCTTCGGCCAGTTCATAATAAGCATCAGTGCTTTCGGTCAATACTTTCGAGCCGTCGGCCAAGCTGTTGGCTTTTTCCAACAGATAGGTTTTAACGGCTGCTAAATCACCACCGGCTTCGGCAGTGGCTTCTTGCGCGTGCAGCAAACCGCCGAGGGGCAGCGCGACAATGGCAAGCAGGAGCGTAAACAAAAGAGTCTTTTGCTTCATCTTTAATCCCAACGTAGATAACGGTAAGGTCACGAGCCTAAGGTTACAAAGTTTTAGCAGCCTAATCCACAAGGGTAGTCAAGCGGTAAGTTTCATAAGAGGTATATCGAAGTGCGGAGGTGTTAATCTAAACTGTGAGCAGTGCTATAAAAAAAGTTGATTGAGGTTCAATTTTGATTAGCCTATAGTTTTGTGTAGATTTATGCAGGTTCAAGGTTATAATAAAAGGGTTATAAAGTTTTGAACAGGTTTTAGGAGCCTTCCTCTTATGTCCCTCGCTGAAGCTAAGCCCACAATTGGCGTCATTGTTGCCCAGCTTGGCACGCCGGATGCCCCGACTGCCCAAGCGTTGCGCCCCTATTTGCGCGAGTTTCTTTCTGACCGCCGCGTGATTGATTACAGTCCATTTATCTGGCAGCCGGTGTTACGCGGGGTGATCCTGCGCAGACGGCCTAATCGCTCGGCACGGTTGTACCAGCGCATCTGGACGGATGGGGGTTCGCCTTTGCTGGTGATTTCGCGCCAGCAGGCCGATGGGTTGCAAGCACGGTTAGGGGATGGCTACCGCGTGGTGTTGGGGATGCGCTATGGCACACCGAGCTTGAACGATGCCATGCAAACGTTGGAGGCTGAAGGCATTGACCGGATTGTGGTGCTGCCGATGTATCCGCAGTATTCATCCACCACAACGGCTTCAATTTATGATGGTATCTACATGGCGGCGGCGGGGACACGCTCGGCTTTCCATGACGACCGCAAACGGTTTATTCCGGCGCTGCGGTTTGTGCCGCCGTATTACACCCACCCGCGTTATATCGCCGCGCTGCGTGAGCGCGTGCTGGAGGCAGTACGCACGCACGGGCAGCCTGACCGTTATCTATTTACCTTCCACGGCATTCCTAATCGCTACCTCCAAACCGGCGACCCGTACCGCGCCCAATGTGAGATTACTGCCCACTTGCTGGCCGAGTCGTTGGCGCTGCAAGATCACCAGTGGCAGGTGAGTTTTCAGTCGCAGTTCGGGCCGGAAAAGTGGCTGGAGCCGTACACCAGCGACACGCTGGAGGGGATGGTACACAGTGGCGCGGAACGGCTGTTGGTATTCGCACCGGGGTTTGTGGCGGACTGCCTCGAAACACTGGACGAGCTGGGCAATGAAGGCCGCGACGAATTTGTGTCCGGCGGTGGCAAAGTGGAGAATTATCATCTTGCGCCGTGCCTCAACAACCAACCACAGTGGTTAGACGCGATGGCGGCGATTGTGGAGAATGAAGCGCTGGGTTGGGTCGAGCCTACGCGGGTGGAAAGCCGCCAACCGGTTTACGAGATGCAGCGGGGGTAGATTGCAGAAATCAGGGCTTGCTGTAGGGGCTTGCCGCCGGCAAGCCCCTACGGATTGACCTCTTAGGCGGTGGCTGCGCCTTGCAGCACTTCGTCGCGGTGGGCGGCGATGTAATCGGCCAAACGGGTTGGCTTAGTACCCGTCAATTCTTCAACGGCGTTCGTGACCACATCGAGTTTGCCCTGTGCCGCACCTGTATCGAACGAGGCATACACTTCCGCCACTGGCCGTGGTAGACCAGCATCGACCATGCCCTGCGTCAGTGCTTCGAGCGTCAAGGGAATATAGGTAATCGTCTGCCCGCTGATCTCGCTGGCAATGGCTGCCAGATCATGCTGGGATAGGGCTTCCGGCCCGGTGATTTCTAATGTGCGCTGACCATTAAAGTCAGAAACCAGTGCCGCTACCGCCGCACGGGCGCAGTCCTCACGGGTGATGTAGCCGATTTTGCCTTCGCCCGCCCCGCTAAACAACTTGCCCAGCGTAATCGCCCGACTCAGGGTCGCGACTTGCATTTCGCTGTAGACGTTGTTGCGCAGCACTGTCCAGCCCAATGTGCTGCCTGCCAACGCCTGCTCTGTCCCAAAGTGGTCGGGCGCAATCACAATGGGCGTGTCCGAGGCGTTGGTCAGCGAGGTGTAGACCAGATGCTTGACACCAGCCGCTTCGGCCAGATTGATGACGGTTGTGTGTTGTTTCAGCCGTACGCCGAAGGTATCGGTACTAATGAGCAGCACACGGTCAACACCGACCAGTGCCGCCGCGATTGAAGCTTCGTCGTTAAAGTCGGCCTGCCGGACAACCACGCCCCGCGCGGCGAGATCTGCGATCTTTTCGGGTGTGCGGGTGGCGGCAATGATGGTTCCAGTATTGGCTTCTAGCAGCAGTTCAACCACACGGCGACCCAATTGGCCGGATGCGCCGGTAACAAGTAAGGTTGGTTTAGACATATTGATCTCCTCAATGTAATTATTCATCGCTTATAGTTACTATATGAGCATTACTATCAAAAAAGGAAGTAGGCACTTTGTAGTAAGCAAGTTACTTTAGAGTAACTTTTAGTCTTTACGCTGGCAGGGCAATCGTATGTTAATCATGTGTTTAAAGACAGGTTGC
>JAPUDW010000130.1:18463-18838 GCA_027492915.1 Bacteroidota bacterium
GGTTGCGGCGGCATTTGGTTATACACTGAACTTATAACCAGCGATTAGGAATCTAAAATGCGCCAAGCCAAACACTTACTTCGGTTACTGACGATGCTCATTATGATGATACTTGTGACCCCGACTGTCGCCCAAACCGACCTGCCCACGCCGCTTGACCCTGACAGCGTATTTACGGGTGAACAGGTGGAGGTGATTGAAGCGCTGCCGCTGTTTGTGCAGGATGATGAGCACCAGCAAGTGAGCTTTTACGACTATGATACGCAAACGTGGACGAGCTATCCGTACCCTGAAGTCCCACTTGAGCAGGATGAGGTGAGCTATACCGATTTCGGTCAAAGCGATGATGGTATTTTCACATTGAGCGTTATTTAC
>JAPUDW010000131.1:0-1128 GCA_027492915.1 Bacteroidota bacterium
TAATGTCATTCTCCCACTATACTCCTTTCTTCCCTAATCCTGAATGTTATCCTGTATTTCTTGGCATACTGTGCGAAGGCTCCTGTGGATGGCGGTTAAAATGTCTTTCTCTGCATTAATCTCTGTGTGCCTGTACCAAGCCTCCTTTAGGGTATGGTGAAAAATGCCTTTGCATTTGACTGATGACTGGAGGCTGATAGCTGATGACTATTTTTGCAGCAAACGTGGCAGCAGCAGCCCACCCTTCCTTCGCTGCAAATAAAAAGATTGGCAATCTTGGCGGCGGCAGCCCCTCGCCAAAATTGCAGCAAATCCAGCCGGGCTTCCCGCCGATTTGTGCCATTTCGGCAGTTCACTCCCTTGCATCCGCCGAATCGGCATCGGCGGCAGACACACGGGAGCATTTTGCCGAAACTTCGCCATTTCAGCGCCGCGCTCCCTCACTCCCGCCGCCACAAAATGTCAATTTGGCGGATTTACGGGAGCGGTTCGCCCGCCATTTCGGCAGGAAATCTGCAAAATTTGCAACTCTTATGACTTACTTGTATCTGTAGTTTTTCTTGTATGTATAGACTGACAACTGTTGACTGACGACTATCGACTAACAAAAAGCCCCACTCACATGAGCAGGGCTGTATCAAAGTATAGAGTGTCAACCGAGTAGCATCTCAGAAATAGTAAGCTAATGGCATTTGTTCCCTCCCTCGCTTGCGGGGGAGGGTTAGAGAGGGGGTCTAGCTTGCGACTATCGACTACTCTACATCCAATACCACAATCTGGTTCTCATGGTCGCTGGCAAAGAACCCGCCGATGACGACCTGTGAACCATCCGGTGTAAAGTCCATCCATGTCACACGCGATGCAATTTTCAGGGTATCTGGAACCGAGTAGATTACTTGAGCCCTGTCCAATGCGTCCAGTGGGGCTGTCCAGATCACTTCGCCGTCGTCACCCGCGCCGCCCCACACCAATGTGCTGCCATCCGGCGAAAGCGCCAATATAATCGCGCTGGCATCCATAACCGTTTCGGATTGAGTTGTAATATCCCAAATGTGGAGCTGTTTATCCGCCGTATGATAATAGATCAAGGACTGACCATCCGGTGTGAAAATCACTTTTCGGATCGCA
>JAPUDW010000131.1:1138-18836 GCA_027492915.1 Bacteroidota bacterium
GCCGCCTTGTTCACCTTCGGGCTTCAACATCTGGTAGCTGTTATCCGCCACTGACCATAACCCGATTTCGTCATTTCCGGTCACTGTCGCAATCTTGGTACCGTCCGGTGAAATTCCCATCGCTGCCATCATAATCGCACTGTTGCCGGGGAATTGCGTATAGTTTTCGCGGAAGTCAAAATAGGAGTCAAAATGCTTACCAAACCAATTGGTGACCGCTCCGGTTTCAATATCGAACTCAGCGACCCGTTGTGGAGTCCCTACAACCAGAATGAAAGCCGTTTTGTTGTCCGGCGCTAGGCTAATCTGCGGGCTGCCTAAGAACAAGGTTTGGTAAGTCTGGGTAGCCGTTAAGGTTCCCATATCCCATACCACCACATCACCGTTCGCGTGGAGCGAAACCATCCGGCTGCCGTCACTCGTAAAGGCCACATCATTGGCGTAATCGGTATAGCCGCTGAGTTCACCGATTTCCTCACCGCTACTGATGTCAATCACCCGCATCGGGAGTGTGGTAGGGTCAACCGTATCAAGGTTCAAGAGGATTGTGTTTTCAAACGTCACCAGTGTCTTGCCGTCCGGTGAAAGTTTAGCCCCAAACCCTAGACTGGTTATCGGGATGGTTCGCTCCGCTTCCTGCGCCACCGTCACCGGTAAAAGCGCCGTTAGCATGAAAATGCAGGTTACTACTGTGAGGAAAAAACGCCGCATTCTTGTTCTCCTTTGTTAGCTTGATCTACACATGCATCATATATTCATGCAGCCAAAAAAGTATCAGCCATATGGTTGATGACTCTCAAGGTTATTTTTATAAGACGAATAACAATGGACTGATGTTCCGAAAGGTGGTTTATCCAGCACTACTGTAGGGTTAATGTGCTAATCGGGAGCGTGCCGCTTTCCACAGGTACACCATTTTCGTCCACCGCTGGCAGCCATTCTCCCGCAGCGTTTTGGATGCCCACCCGAACCACATATTCACCTTTGGGGGCATCCGGCGGAATGGTCATGACGCATTCATCAAAGAATACGGTTTCGCCTTGTGTCCAACGGTTGAAGGGATACGTTTCTTGGCGGGGCGCACCCGCACACGCGTAGACTGTTTCGGTATCAGCTTGTACGATGAGGTAAACGCGGTTCACTGCGCCTGTTGGCAGTTCCCGTGCCAGCCAGTTAACCGACGGAACGTAATAGGTCGGTTCACCTTGTAGCGTTAGGCTGGTGGGTGCGTTGTACTTGAGCAGTTGTAAACCGTCGCCGATGATACCCTTGTTGATCGGGCAGCCTGCCGCAATACCCAACGGCTCATCTAATTGCCCAAGGTTGATGCGCTGCCCAACGGGTGTCGTAGTGGCTATTCCATCCGTTGTAGTAGCTTGTAACCACTGAATGTCCACTTCAATCGGGGGTTCACGTTTAGCGATGCAGTTGGGGATTTCGGTATGCAGGACGATCACTTGATCGGTCGGCCAGCGTACTGTGGGCAGTAAACCCTGAACAGGCATCGTAATACACGAACTGCGCCGTACACCGCTGGATAAGCCCGTTTCGAGTGCGTAATTTTCGGTCAGGGGTTGTGCCGCCTGCACATATAAATCAAGGTCAATGATCCCTTCATTTGGTCGTGCCGTTGTTTGATACCCCACCACCTGCGGTAAATTGTTGGACATGGGTTGGCTAACCGTCGTCACACCATCCAGCGCATCAAAGTCAGATTGACTCATGACCGCCGCGCTTCTCATCTGGTTCATACTCACCAGAGTTGATGTGCTGGCGGTAGCGATGATTAGCCAGCACGCGGCTACCGCTACCCCTGCCAGTTTGCTCACGTTCGGTAGTCGTGAAGCGGGTATTATCGCGAAACCTGCAGCCGTAATCAGCAGTAGTGCGGGCAGGGCAGGCGCGTAATAACGCACTGGCGAAATAATAATCATCGTGTTGATGAAATCGGGTGTGCCGTTGTTCAAAATAGCGCGGAAAATGACCAGCGCTACCATCAGCAGGGCATATGCCACTAGCAGTCCGAACGACATCAGCGTTGATTTTTCACGCCGGTAAATCGCCCGTCCGATGCCGAATAAGCCTGCTAATCCGCACACAGCCAGCAGCCCGATATAGGCGAACAATACCGCGTTGCGGGGCTGTAACTGCCGTAGTGGGCTGAGGTAATCCGCCAGTGTGTCTTGCAGGGTAGCCGCAGTCATCAATATCACATGGCGCGGCGGTAAGTTTTGCAGTGTGGTTCGAATGGTTTCATCCAATCCGCGATACCGCCCGAACACGCTTCCATACTGGGCAATGTTGAAGATGCCAATGCCCACGACCGCCACCACTAATACGGCAATCGTCCCCATCGCGACACGCTTCTGACGCTGGGAAGCGCGCTGCCGTGACATTTGGGAGAGTACGCCCAAGATGAGTATGATGCTGATGCCTAGCATCAACCAGCCGCTGATTTTGGAAAGCACTGCCAGCACCGCCACGACCAGCAATCCCACGAGATTGATGACCAGCCCACCCTGTTGGTGCAGTAATCGGGCGCATAGCCACAGGTGAACCGCGCCGAGTGCTAGGATAAGGTTATCGTTGTTGATCTGGCTGGCAACGATCACCGATGTTGGTTCGAAGGCCAGCAGTGCCGCGCCCAGTAGGGCAATAAATGGCTTATTTGGGAACAGCACCCGCCCCGCTAGATAGGTGAAAACAACTGCAACGAGGCTGGTTGCAAGGCTCAGAAAACGCAGTACATAACCTAGCCCGATAGTTCCTTTGAACGGCTGGTCATAGGTGGTAGTCGTTAGCAAACTCGTTAGGTTGGTGTTATAGCCATCACAGACTGCAGTAGGGTTAACACCTGCTGGAACGGTCTGGTTATCATCCATCGCAGCTACGAATGGCAGCAGCATAAAGTAATATAACGGCGGTTGGCTGTTGTTTTTAGTATCAGGGCTGGCACCTTCCGCCAGTACAGGCAGTTGCCCTTCGTCACGCAGGGAGCGGACAACCCGCAGGAAATCGGCTTCATGGTACTGCCATAATGGTTGTTGGGTGATTGTGAACGTGCCTACCACAATTTTGAGTAGGACAATCAGAATGAGTATTTGGCGTGGGGAAAAAGAACGGATTGCTTGGATCACAGCGTATGTATTTGGGGTATACGTGGTCGAAAGGTTAGCTTACTTATCATATGTCGCTTCTTTCTAATCTGCTAGGGCAAGCTGAATTCTGCCTGTAGACCCCGTTCGATACTATCGGCCTATTAACCATTTAGCCTCAAAATAGTATCCTCAACGATTGTGAAACGTAAAAACTGACTATACTCAAAAGATATGCCGTAACTTTTTTTAGAGTTTAACGGTAATTAAGTTAGTCTGTAAAATTTATATGGTCTTTAGCCAATCACAATTCTAAAGCGTGTTCGGAGGATTTCATGAGGGCGTATACCCACCGTTTAATCACTTTCGCCATCCAGTGCGCGATGATTACTGCACTGACTTTTGGCCTATCCTATTCAGCAGGCCGATCTCTAGCACAGGATGTGACCCCCGAAACTCCTGTGGCTACCGAAACTGGAACGGTTGCGCCCACAGATGCACCAACCGAAGTCCCGACGGTAGTGCCAACTAATGTGCCCATTGAAGTGCCGACGGAGATCATCACTGAGGTACCCACTGGCGAAGGAACTGCGGAACTGACCCCCGCACCGACCGATGATCCAGCGACACCGATTGTCATCACCGACACCGCGCTGACTCCTGCGCCGACGGATTCGACCACGTTACCACCTGTAACACCGGTAAACCTTGATTTGTTTACCGAAGACTTCCAAGATGCTGAAACCACAGGTTGGGCGCTGACCTCCGGTTGGGCGCTGGTTGATGATGCCGGAAACACGGTTTTAGAGACTGTCACGGGCAGCGAAACCGCGATGCTTACAGGTGTGTCATGGCCTTATTACACCTTGTCCTTCCGCGTTTTAGGCAGCATACAATTGAGCTTGACTTCCGGTGGTAGTACCTTTCAGGTGAAGATTGCACCCGATGGTGCCGCCATTCTTTACAAAGATGGTGTTCTCTTGGCGGAAGCAGCGGGTGTTCCGCTTGTCGAAGGCATTACCGAACCTTCACCAGAATGGCATACTGTCAACATTTTAGCTCCCGGCAACTTATTAGCGGTCAAGGTTGATGACTTAACTCCGATTAGCACGTCCGATCCCTTGTTATTGGGTATGGGACCGCTTGTGTTCTCGACCGACCCGACCAATGCAACTCCTGTCGCAATTGACGACATCATCATCCGTCGTTTAGATGCACCGCCGCCAGCCCCAACATCCGAACCCACATTGGCTATCGGTACGCTGCCGCCCCCACCTGAACTGACAGCAGAAGCGACCGTTGAAGTGACTTCCGAAGTCACCGCAGAAGCGACTGTTGAGGCTACATCGGAAGCTACTGCTGAGGCGACAGTTGAAGCCACCGCTGAGGCAACGGCGGAAGCGACTGCCGAGGCAACAGTTGAGCCATCCGGTTTAAGCGTGGATGCGCGTGGTAAACTGCCTTCCGCGATGCAAGATATATTTGACCTCTACATGGCAGGGGATATGGCTGCTGTAGAGGCTGCTCTTCAGAATTACTTTATCCAAATCGATGAGCAGCAGCGCATTTCCGTTACCATCTGGGCAGCTAACGAAGCCTCAGCAGCAGCGGTTGCTGGCAGCATTCCGGCGGCTGGCGGTCTTTTGACCGATGCCTTTAGCATCCAGTTGCAAGCTTTTGTGACGCTTGATGGTTTGATGGCGCTCGTAAATTCGCCCGATGTAACTTTAATTGAACTACCACCGCGCGCGGTTTCCACCAGTAGCTCCGGTCGCTCGATGGAAGTCCAAAATAGCGGACAAGGTACAGGCGGGGAAGTTACCGAAGGCTTGGATTCGACTGGCGCGACTGCATGGCACATGGCGAATATCAAAGGTGCGGTTAATGGTGTTGGTGTAGGCATCGCGGTTATTGACACTGGCTTTGGCTATAATGCAGCCGCGCCTACAACCTCTTCGGTGGGTGCCGCCGGTGAATATGCCTGTTTGTTCAACAACACGGTTAATGGTGCTGTTGCTCCTGCCCCCGGAGATACGACTCACGGCTTGAGAATGGTTCAGGTTCTGTGCGATATGGCACCGGCCGCTAAAGTCTACATGTATAAGGCCACAGCCATCGCTAATTTGCGCACAGCTATTCTCAACGCGAGAAGCAATGCGTCCATCAAAGTGATTTTCATAGCAATGGATGTCGGTGCTTCAGCCGGCCCCGGTGATGGCACGGGTGGTGGACTTGGAAGCGTTGAAGATGATCTCTATGCGCAGATTACAGCGGCTCGTACTGCTGGTAAGATCGTCATCGCTAGTGCAGGGAATAACACCGGTCGCTATGCCACGCTAAATTACACCAGTGGTGATGTGACTATTCCCATGACCGTAAATCCCGGTGATACTATTCACATCACTTGGAATGACTGGACACCGACAGGCACAAAAGCTTATGCCTCGTCACTAAGTGGTACATTTAGCCAAACAATCGGTGGGGCTACGTCGAGAAGCGCCGGTACAGTCCCACGCAGTACTTGGACCGTTACATCTGCTCAATGCACATCATCGTGCAGCGAGACGCTTACTATTTCAGGTATCACACCGGGTATTATCCAAGTTCAAGTTGCAGGTACCGGCGCAATTACGTCATCGAGCATTGTACCCTTATCGGCTTTGGTAGAGACTGCCGGCAATATTGCTCGTCCTGCGGATTCACAGGATGTAATTGCGGTTGGTGCTGTCTGCCCTGATGATGGTGTGCAATTATTCCGCGCATCTTATAGTTCACACGGCCCGTTATATGCTGCGGGCGGTGGTTTACCAGTTGCGCTGACATCTTATACCCGCGATCAGGTTAAACCAGATTTGGTTGGCCCGACGCATGTCAGTATTAGTGGCAATGTGGCTCCGCAGAACGATTGTAACGAGGCGACGGGCCTCAATGGTACCTCAGCCTCGGCGGCGCATGTTGCCGGTATGGCTGCGCTCTTGGTTTCTAACACGGCGATGGGCATAAGTACACCGGATGCCGTGCAAAATTATTTGCAAACGCATACGCTCGATAACACGGCAATTCCCGGCTATGCCGTTGGCTACGATAATTTTTATGGCGCGGGTTATACCATGCTCGGGAATCCTGCATATAACATGGGTTTGGTTGCAGCCGTTAATGTGCCTGCCAACCAACTGCCAGCCGCATGTACAACCCCGCTCTATGTTGGTTTGCATAATGCGGGCAGTTCACAAGACGGTACGCTCGCGAACCCTTATATTAGTATCGCTGAAGCCATGTCCAAAGCGACTGCTACCGAGTGTGTCGTGGTGCTGCCGGGTGAATATGTAGCTCAAATCTATGCCAATAGCTCAACCCTAACCCCGGCTGTGTTGTCGTATGAAGCCGCTACATCGTTTCAAGCACCATCCTCAACCAACTTGTGGTCAGTCATCACATCACCGATTTTTATTTCATCGAATACCGGCCTAATCATTGATGGCTTTGTGGCACAGCGTGCTGCCCTCATGACCAGCACCGTTGACGGCTTGCCGCTTCGTGCTGAGACACCGGCACTGCGTATTCGTACTTCAACCAACGCCGTTGTTCAAAATTCGACGTTCCTCCTGTATAGGCGTCCGGGTACATTGAACGATAATACAGGGATTCAGCTTAAAAATAACCTGTTCAGCGGGTTTAGCATTCCTGCATCGGGCACCGGTGCGTTTATCTCCCCGCAGCGTGACAGTGCAATACTGGAAATAACGAATTCAGTAGGAACCATCGTCAGTAACAACATTTTCCAGAATAGCAGTATCCCATCAACCTACAATACGCCCAACCCGTGGCAGCCAGCGATTATTGGCGTGAAATATAGCGGGGTCAAGTTCTATAACAACCAATTCAAGAACAATACCGCCGCGACGCTGGTTGGTGTGAACCAATTAGAAAGTGGCTCTGGCAGTACATTGCGGACGGACGAAGTGCAGTTTTTTGGCAATCTTATGAGTGCCAATACCATCAACGGGCCGCTCCTGCATCTTTTTGCGCTGCCTTACATGCGTTTTGTGAACAACACCGTTGTAAATAATGTTATGCAGGCTGAATCATCCATCAGCCAAGATCGAGACTTGTATGATGGTTATTTTGTCTACGGTACTTCGAATTCAAACTTTGGGGATATTGGCAGTCGTAGAGTTGAAATTCACAACAACCTATTTTACGGGAATAGTCCTCTCATACGTGGTTTGCTTTCGGATGTTGCCTCCACTTTGAACATCGGGTGTAATGCATTTGGCAGTGGCACGCCTGTTCGTAACAATTGGTTTGTTCCGGTTATTGGTTCGAATCCAGCGAGTAATACGCTGCCCGGTCAATGTGTTGATGCTGGCAAAATCATTAACTCCATTGATGAGCCGATCAATCCCACGACAACCTTTTTCGGGACGGGCTTTGATGCTGCTCATCCCTTCCGGTTACGCCCGACCGACTCTGGCGCACCTATGCCTTTCCCCAAGAGTGGTATCAACACGGGTGACGATCAGGCGTTGAAAGATATTTTTGGTATCGATGATTTAACCGGCTATATGGCTCAGATGGATTTACGCGGCGGTATGCGTGTAAATACCGGCGGTAACCCGAATCCGGCTTATCAAGCAACACGTGTCGATATTGGTGCTTATGAACTGGGTACAGCTTCCGCACCCATTGCCGATGCAATTGTAAGGACAATTGCTGAAGATGCGATTCCATTAGTGCAGTTTCAATCCGTTGTATTTACACTAACCGCAACCGGTGGTTATACCCAGACGTTTGCGCTTTCGACCATGCCGACCGAGTATGATCGCAGCCCAACAAATGCGTGTTTAGGGCAGCCCGTACGCTTTACGCCACCCAATATTGTTACCTACTGCCCCCCTGCTAACTTCCATACAAAATATGGAACCGGTGGCGCGGATGTTCCGGTGGTGATTGGCTTTACAGTTGAGGATCGTATTTTTAAACCGGGCGAGTTGAGCAACAGCACCATCAGCCTGTCGATCACACCACAAGATGACGGCCCCCCAACCGCAGTAGATTTTAATGCGCTATCGGATTACTTTACATCGATTAATCAGCAGCTTTCGCCGATTGCTCAATTTGGTAATTTCGCGCTGAGCGGCACCGGGTCAAATGTTGACTATCCGTTTACGTTCGCGTTTGGTGCAATGACTTCCAACAGTAATCCTGATTTGCTGAAAAACGGCCCAACTGGTGATAGCACCGTTCAAGTGTTGACGAATGCTTTTGCAGCAGCGAACACCAATGGCGGTAAGCTGATCTTAAATCCCGTGGCAGGTCAACAAGGTTTCTACAAGTTCACTTTTAGGGTGACTGACGAAGATGGTGACTTTGCGATCGGTAACGGCACTATTGTTATTCTACCGACGCTGGCACAAGAAGGTACCTATGATGATGCCAGCTTCAACTTTGTATATAATGGGGATTGGTCGCCATCCTATGTGACTGGTGCATATAACAATACCCTGCATAAGACAACGGTTAGCGGGAATAACATCGAACTGCCGTTTACAGGTAAGGTTGTACGAATTTACCTCCGTGGATCGACGATCCAAGCCTCAAACATTAAGTTGGCGTTTAAGATTGACATCGCTAGCGGTACGAATGATTTCAATCCCTATAGTGTAACGAAGGCGGCGGTTGACCCTGTAGACCCCAATTCAGACTTTGTTTGCGTCAATAGTTTGACGGGTGCTGCCCCTGATGGCTCATCGAATACCAGCAACTATAGTGCTACTGGCATTGCTTACAGCATTACATGCTCCGGTTTCCCAAGTGGGCAAGTGCATTCGATACGCCTGTCGAATAACGTAAATGGTGTGGCGCTCACGGTTGATCGTGCTGACATTAGCGCTGGTGTGATGACGGCTGGTAAAACTTATCAGGAAAGCAGTCCTAACATCAGTTATACCGGCACATGGAATCATGTCGCTAATGCTTCGACATTGGGCGGCACATGGGCACATACGAATCAAAATGCCGCAACCTTCAGCTTTAAGATTGATAACAGCGTTGGCCGTATCGTGTTTTATCGCACGATTTACGCAGCCGGTGTTTATGGCACGATGAATGTGTATTTAGATGATAATTTGACTACACCAATTGCCACCATCGCGAATAACACCAGCCCAACCTTCAAGTTTGGACAGTCCTTCTTACTGACCATAGCATCACCCGGCGACCATACGATAACCCTCAGGAATATGGGCGCTACCTACAGCAATATTGACCAGATTTCGACATTGCCAATTGCGCCATCAATGGGTTTGGGTACTTACCAAGAAACTTACCCTGACCTGACTTACAGCGGTAACTGGGTGCAAGTTTCGAACCCGAATGTTTTAGGCGGTGCGTGGCGCTATACCTCTGAGGCCGATGCTAACGTCACCTTCAAGGTGGATAGCAGCGTGACGCGTATTGTCATTTACCGGACTGTTTATCAAGCAGGCGTTTACGGGACAATGAACGTCTTCATTGATAATCAGACAACGCCGATTGCCACCATAGCGAACAATACGAGTACAACATTTGCCTATGCTCAACCGTACTTGATAACCATCCCATCACCGGGTACACATACAATCAAGATCCAAAATGTCGGTGCAACCTACAGCGGCATTGACCAAATCTCGCTGCTTGGCGCAATGCAAACTTTGACCACAACCCCCGGTGTATATCAAGAAAATGACCTGAATCTAAGCTACACCGGCAAATGGACACAGGTTTCTAACCCGAATGTGATCCTTGGCGGTTGGGCGCATACCAATGTGAATGGCGCGAGTGTCAGTTTCAAGGTGGATACGAGTGTGTCGCGGATCGTCATCTACCGGACGATTTATCAACCGGGTATCTATGGAACCATGCAGGTATATCTCAACGATGTACTGACTGCGACTATTGCCAATAATACAAGCTCGACGTTCATCTATGGACAACCTTTTGTGTTGGATGTTGTACCAGATGAATACACTGTTCGCATCCAGAATGTGGGTACAACCTACGCGAACATCGACCAGATCAGGTTGATGGGGTCACTGAACCGCTTAGGAGCGGGAAATACGTATCAGGATAGTGACCTGAATTTAACCTATAACGGTAATTGGTCGACCGGTTGGAACTCTGTGTTCCTTGGCAATACACGCCATTCCACGAATCAGAAGGACGCTACACTCTCATTCAAGATTAATAGCACCGTAGAACGGATGATTTTCTATCGCACCACGAATGCTGGTTGGGGTTCAATGAGTGTAACCGTTAGTGGTAACTCGATTATCCCGACACCGATTATGCTCAACAATACTCCAACCGTCATGTATGGACAGCCCTACATGGTGACCATTCCGAATCCGGGTGATCGCGATGTCACCGTGACAAATTTGAGTGCAGCTATCGGTGATATTGACCAGATTGTGCTGTTGGGAGCACCTGACGTCTTGACGGTCAACTCTGGAACGATACAAGAAAGTGACCCTGCGTTGAGCTATATGGGTAATTGGACTACAGCGTCCAATACGTCAGTCTTGGGTGGTGCGCGGCGTTACACCAATCAAAATGATGCTGAAGTCAGTTTTAAGATTGATGATAGTGTGAAGCGCATCATGGTTTTCCGTACCACTTATCAAGCAGGTATCTACGGGTCGATGGATGTGCTTTTGGATAACGGCACCACAACTACACTATTGACCACCATTGCTAACGATACCAGTTCAACACTCTTATTCGGTCGATCAGCCTTGGTTACCATTCCATCCCCCGGTAACTATAGGGTCATCCTAAGGAATAAGGGTATGACCTATAGTGATCTAGACCAGATCACCTTGCTGCCAGCAGAAACTCGTTTGTCGGCTGGCACTATGGGTAAATCGTATCAGGAGAATCACCACGATATTCGGTACACAGGAGTATGGACGTACGCTACCACTGCGACTATGTTGGGTAATAGTTGGCGCTATACCAGTGAAAACGGCGGCGCATATGAATTTGATATCGATGCAACGGTTGGTCGCGTTATTTTCTACCGCACAGTTTTTGCCCCCGGTGTATACGGCACGATGGAAGTTTTGCTTGATGGTGCTGTAGTACCTGTAGCGACCATGCTGAATAACACCAGTACGGCTCGCTTGGATAAACAGCCGTTTGTTTTGGAAATTGGTTCACCGGGTGATCATACGATTAGGGTGAGGAACGTAGGGACAACCTATGGCAGTATTGATCAAATAGACCTGCTGCCGGCAGCGGTTCCGTTGACGACAGCTATGGAGACGGTTCAGGAAAACGACATTAACCTGACTTATCGAGGTCTATGGACACAAGCCCAAAATGCGCAGGCCATTAACAGCGCCTGGCGTTTTACTAGCGATCCAAATGGCAGTGTGACTTTTAAAGTTGATACTAGCGTTTCGCGTGTGGTCGTTTACCGGACGATTTATGCGCCCGGCGTATATGGCACAATGCAGGTATTTGTGGATGGCAGCCCCACAGCGCTGACGACAATTCCTAACAATACCAGTGCATCGTTCCTGTATGGTCAGCCGTTCACATTCGACGTTCCCGGAACGGGTACTCGTACCATTACTATCAAGAATGTTGGGGCGACTTACAGCGGTATTGACCAGATACAGTTGTTAGGTGCTGCATCACGCTTAGGTTTAGGGGATTATCAAGAAACTGATGACAGACTGAAATTCACAAACGATTGGGTACAAGCATCCACTGCATCCGCATTCTTCACTGGTTGGCGCTATACCAATTCGCCGACTGCATCCGTGTCATTTGACATCAACGACACCGTTGGGCGCATCGTGATCTACCGCACGACCAACATTGCTACCGCCTATGGTTCAATGCAAGTGTTCTTAAGCACGGACATGACTACACCGATTGCGACGATTTCAAATGTGAGTGCTAGTATGCTGTTTAAGCAGCCGGTCGTGGTGCCAATCAACAACCCCGGTAACCATACCATCATCATCAAGAATGTTGGTTCGACTTACAGCACAATCGACCAGCTTACCCTCTTGGAGCCAGCAGCACCATTGGGTATTGATGATTATCAAGAGAGCAATTTCGCTCTGAACTATAGTGGCCCGTGGACGCAAATCGCGAACGCCAATATGTTGGGTAGTGCGTGGGCATATACGAATACACCGGGGGCGAGTGTCAGCTTCAAGGTGGATGCCAGCACGGTGAAACGCATGGTTATCTACCGCACGACGAATATCGCTGGCGCTTATGGCAATACTCAGGTTTTGTTGAATGGCGCAGTCGTCGCTACGATGAACAATGTTAGTGCAGCAGCGATGTTCCGGCAGCCGTTCTTTGTGGATATTCCACCTACCACAACCACCGTTGAACTGAAGAATGTTGGAAGCACCTATAGCTCTATCGATCAGATTAGTCTGCTTGGAAATCCCACGCCCATCAGTGATGTCGGTTTCTATCAAGAAAATAATCCGGCATTCACTTTCAGCGGCTCGTGGACTGCGGTTACAGGTAACGAACCCTCGGGTAACGCTGCGTTCTATACCTATGCTCAGGGATCTAGCGTCAAATTCAGTGTAGCCGGAACATCCTTCTCGATCTACCGAACGCTGGCAGCAGGAGCAGGCTCGTTCAGCGTGTCGATTGATGGGGTGTTACAACCGCAGGCCTCGCCCCAACCTTACTCCACCGCATCGGCTACTGGCACATTCTGGCAGCAGCCTTTGGAGTTCAGTGGTTTGGCGAACATGACACACGAAGTCACCATCATTAAGACTTCGCCGGCAACGGACTTCATCTACTTTGATGCGGTGCGCATTGTGAATACATCCGATCCACTGGCAGTCGGTCAGTATCAGGAAACCTATCCGGGTCTGTCCTTCACGAATACATGGACAGATAATACGCCGACATCCACGACTCGTTCAACATCATCGAATGGTGTTCTGAGCTTTAGCTTCACCGGTACGGGTTTTGGTATCATCACCGGTACGCAGCTCGGTGGAGGTACGATGCGGATCACATACACCGGTTGTACAACTTGTAACGTTGATCTCACGCCGACACAAGCGAACTTGGGCTACAGTTACTACAATCTGAAGCAAGGTACCTATACTGTGACGGTAACGCGTACCGCAGGTGGTGCAATTAGCATTGACCGCGTGTTCGTGCTGGGTACACCAACGGCTATACTGCAACCGGGGACATACGAAGAGAATGCGGCTGGTATCGTCTACAGCCCGCGTGATCTGTGGCCGTTGGTCAGTTCAACCGCCTATTCGGGTGGCACTTACCGCCGGACAACACAGATTGGTGCAGTCGTACAACTGCGCTTTAATGGGAATTCACTGTTCCTGTATCAAGCAGCACATCCGAATGGTGCTTCGCGCTTGAATCTGTGTGTGTACTTGACGGATGCAGCAGGTAACCCGACCTCGCTGTGTACAACTTACAGCCAGAACGAGTCTACAACAACGACTTTTGTTGCACCGGTGGCGTTCTACGGCTTTGGTACGGGTGTCCACGAAGTCGTGATCGAAAATCGATCATCAATGCCGTTCAATGTTGACCGCATTTTGGTGAACTAGCACCAAAGGTCATATCCATATAAGGGGCGGGGGATTTTTACCCGCCCTTTTTCATAGCATTGTAGCAAGTGAGTAGCTTCATGAATCCCAAATCTCATCAAACGAGAATTATTTTTTTGATTATCCTGTGTCTGTTGGCTGGTTGCACCAGTACTCCGCAGGATGATGGTGTGCTGCCTACTCTAGCTGTGCTGCCCAGTTTGACGCCGAGTGTTCCTGCTGTAACGGAGGTGACTATAACTTCGCAGCCTACCGCGTTGGAAACCAAAACCGTCGATCAATCCATCACAGAAACGCCTATGTTGCAGGGTGAGATTGTTTTGCCCTCGCCGCTCGATCCAAATCCTACGCCGACAGCAGTCGATGATTTTGGATTTACACAGTACCCCAATGTTTTGCAGGTTGGGGAACAATTGACGTTGGAAGGGGTATTGACTACTGAGGATGTCGAAAGTGGTCACGCCGTCTTAACTAATAGTCAAGGGAAAACTGTGATTTTGCTGCTCGACCCCTTTACGGCCATCATGGGAAATAACCAGCGCGTACAGATTGTGGGCATCGTTGAAGCGCAGCCGGACTCGGTTGAAAATGCCATTCGGGTTAACGCCATCAATCTGCTGGATGTGACTGCCCAACCTGCTAATATGGGTGATCCATTGGCAGAAGGGTTGGTTACTCTGACTCCTGCCAGCCCATAAAACGCCGGTTCAGTTCTGCCGATGTCATATATCCATGAAGCCGCATACATCTGTTAAGGGTTGCGGTTTCTTTATGCATACGGCAGAATACACCCATTAACTACGGTTATTAAGCAACTTTGAATGCATTTTTGTCTTGGTTTCTCCGCTATATTTCCCGCGCGAAGTGCGAACCTTTTGCGACTGGCTATTCAGTTGGTCAGCGCATTTCGCAACTTCATGTCAATTTTCCTCATTTACTAATGGGATTGCACTATGAACCGAATTCCGGTCGCTGAACCTTTGCTCAATGGTAACGAAAAAAAGTATGTTGATGATTGTATCGATACTGGCTGGATTTCCGGCAGTGGTAAGTATGTCACCGGCCTTGAAGAACAATTCGCGGCTTTTTGCGATACGCGTTACGCCATTGCTGTTTTTAATGGGACGGTCGCGCTGCATGTGGCACTACTGGCGCTGAAGGTTGGGCCGGGGGATGAGGTGATTGTCCCTGATTTAACCTATATCGCATCTGCTAACACAGTCGCTTATTGCGGTGCTACACCCGTATTCGTGGATGTTGACCCCTATACCTGGACAATCGATGTTGCTGATGTCGCTCGTAAGATTACGCCGCGTACTAAAGCGATTATGCCGGTGCATGTGTACGGACACCCGTCAGAAATGGGGCCGTTAGTTGATCTGGCGAAAAAGCATAACATCGCTATCATCGAGGACGCGGCAGAGGCTCACGGTGCAGAATACAAGGGCAAGCGCGTCGGTGGCATCGGCGAGATCTCGACATTCAGCTTCTTTGGCAACAAGATCATTACCTCTGGGGAAGGTGGCATTATTACCACCAACGATCAGGGTTTGATGGAGGAAATACGCCTGCTTAAAGGGCAGGGTATGGACCCCAAGCGTCGTTATTGGTTCCCGGTCATCGGCTATAACTACCGAATGACCAATGTGCAGGCGGCGATTGCGCTGGCACAGTTAGAACGGATTGATTGGTTTATCGAGCGCCGTTTGGAAGTCGCCTCTTGGTACGAGGAAGAGTTACAGGACAGCACCTTCACCCTGTCGCCGCAAGCGGATTGGGCGCGTAATGTTTACTGGCTGTACAGCGTAACCGTACCCGAGGGTATCGACCGAGACCGCTTTATGGCGGATATGGATACACAGGGTATTGAAACTCGCCCCTTCTTCTACCCGATGCATGTGCTGCCGCCTTATCTGGATGAACAGGGCGATCAGAAGTTCCCTGTAACCACTAAGTTGGCGGCAACCGGCGTGAACTTGCCCTCATCAGCCAAGATTACCCGCGCTGATGTGAAACGGATTTGCGAGTCGATGTTCAAGAGTTTGGCGCTGCAAAAGGGCGGCTAGTAACGTGAAGAATCTCGTCTTGCGCCCGTTGGCGGTTGCAGATGCATCTGCATTCAGCACGATGCTCAGTGCCCAACCACCTGAATACATTCAGTATTTTCGCCCGTTTGACTTTGATGTCGAAACGCTGGTGAAGCTGCTGGAAGCGGCGCAGGACGATGTTTATATGGGTTTTTTCGTGGGAAGCGAGCAGGTTGGGTTTTTCATGCTGCGGGGTTGGGATAGCGGCTATGCGATCCCTGCCTACGGTGTGACGATCTCCCAATCTTTCGCTGGCATCGGTTTGGCGACCCTTTCACTAGACGCAAGTAAGACGATCTGCCGGCTGCGCGGGGTGGAACGCCTGATGTTGAAAGTGCATCCAGACAACTTGACCGCCAAGCGCCTGTATGAGAAAGCAGGCTTTGTGCAAACGGGTGAGGATACCCGCAACGCCAACCTCGTATATCACTATGATTTTAAGTAGCTTTTCACTTTACCTCGTTTCTTTTCGTCTATGATGACCTGCCTTGTCAACCTCGCCTATCTTGATCCTGCACATATCGGTGGTGTCGGGCGTATTGCTCATGAAGTCGGTCGGTTGCTGGCCGCGTATACAACCAATGACACGCGAGTCGTGTTTGTGGTCGGGTGGCGGTTCGCTGGCGCGTTTGCCGCATGGTTAGGCGAAGCGGCAGTCGTCGTGCCATACCTGACACGATATGATTTCGCGTTGACCATTCGCTTGTTAAAGCCTGATGTTATCGTTAGTCCCTTGTTTGGCCTCGAACCTTTTCAGCAGGTATCCGCTGCTCATATCGCTGGAATGCCGGATGCGCTGGTGCTCGACCATCCTGAATTGTTTAGTGCGGTTGATCTTGCTTACCGCCAACAGGTCTATGCACATCTTGCGCAGGCGTTTCGGGTCGTGACGCTATCGGAACATGCGCGGGAAAGACTGCTGCACCACACACCTTTGAATCCAGAGCAGGTTGTGGTTGCGGCCTTAGGTGCCGACCCGCAAACATCGGTAGCAATCACAACAGTTGCTGATTTACCTCGTCCTTATCTGTTGTACCCTGCGCAATTCTGGCCGCACAAACGGCATTCGCTTTTGCTTCGCATCATGAACCGGATTTGGGAACAGCAGCCCAATATGCATCTGGTTTTGACAGGCGGTCGTTCTGAACCAGACCAGCGTGGTTTGCGTGATCTTATCAGGCAATATGGATGCCCACCGGAACGTATCCACGATCTCGGCTATGTACCTGATGAGCAGCTTACCGTGTTGTATCGTGGTGCAGAGGCAGTTGTGTTTGTGTCACAGTACGAAGGGTTCGGGATGCCGCTGCTTGAAGCGATGCATCAGGGCTGCCCTGTGATTTGTGCGCCAGAAGCCGCCATACCGGAAGTCGTGGGTGATGCCGGCTTGTACGTTAGCGGTGAAGATGTGGATGATTGGGCAACCGCAGTGTTAAAAACTCTGCCGGAGCAGCGCGAGCGTTTAATCGTGCTAGGGTTGCAACAGGCCACCAAATACACATGGGCGAAAACTCGCGCAGGTTGGGCGGCTATATTGGGCGAAGCAGGTATCGTTTCCGGGGATCAATCAATAAATAACTCCCGAACTGCTGCGTTCGCTGAGCAAAATCAACCGCTACTTGAACGGTATAGTACGATAGCCAAGCAAGTTGGGCGGTCACGTCTGCGGCAGATAGCCTACATGCCGCTGCTGCTTGTGATACAAGCATGGTTGCTCTGGCAAGCACGATCCTATATCAAAGTGACTTAGGATTTGCGGCGGTCTGAAATATGTCTGCGTACTGCGCGGCAATATCCGACCACGAAGGGCGCGAGATCGTTCGGGTAGCTTCGGCGGCCTGTTTATAGTGTGGATAATCATCGAGTAAGCGGTTCACACTGTCGGTAATCGCATTGGGCGAAAGTGGAT
>JAPUDW010000132.1 GCA_027492915.1 Bacteroidota bacterium
AACCGCCTCAGCCTGCGCAAAATCCATCCCGATTTCTTGAGTATCTCATTTTACAAAATGTTCGGCTTCCCCACGGGCGTCGGTGCGCTGCTCATCCGACACGACATGTTGAATAAACTGCATCGCCCGTGGTTCGGCGGCGGCACCGTTCAGTTCGTCTCGGCACAACACCAGATGCATCTGCTGGCGACTGCTGGCGAAGGCTTTGAGGACGGCACACTCAACTACCTGAGCATCGCCGCTATCCCCGCAGGGTTGGATTTCCTCGAACGGGTCGGCATGGATAACATCAACGCCCATGTCACCGAACTCACGGCACTGCTGCTGGGCGAACTGCTCAAACTCCGCCACACGAACGGTCAGCCGCTTATCAAGCTCTACGGCCCGCCGAATATGAATATGCGTGGGGGTACAATGTCCTTCAACCTCACCACACCCGATGGCGCGCTGCTTGAGTCAGACCTCATTGAAGTGCGTGCCAATGCAGAAAATATCTCGGTGCGAACGGGTTGTTTCTGTAATCCCGGTGCTGCCGAATTCGCCTTCGAATACCTCCCCGACGAAACTTATCGCTGTTTTTCCATCCTCGACCTCGACCAATTCACGGTCCAAAAATTCTCAACCTGCATGAACGATATGCCGATTGGTGCCGTGCGGGCTTCTGTTGGCATTGCGACCAATGAAAATGATGTTCGACGCTTAATTACCTTCTTGAACACATTTGTGGACTTCGTTCCAGAGGCAGGGCATGTGTGGCATATGCCCACGATTCAGGGATTTTAAGAACCGTTAACAAAACAGGTGAGTCTACGTATAAATACGTAACTTTGTTAATTTAGTATGAAATTATAACTTGAAATCCACCCTTAATTAATTTTTGTAATAATGAGATCGTATACTAATCACAATGACCCAAAATTTTGAAAGTGCTGCTCAGATGGAAAGCCATGAATTACCGACAATCCTTGCTGTTGATGATGAACCTGCCAATTTGTTGTTGCTACAACGCCTGCTTCAACGGCAGTTTCGCGTCATCTGCTCACCCAACGGATCTACAGCACTCCAAATTTTAGAACAAACGCCAATTGATGTGGTGTTGCTGGACATTATGATGCCTTATATGAATGGCTATCAGGTTCTGCAAACCATTCGCAGCGGCGATAATACGAACAGTGATATTCCTGTCATCCTCGTTTCCGCCATGTCGGATGCCAAGGACGTAGCGCAGGGGTTGGAAATCGGCGCGAACGATTATATTACCAAGCCGATTGACCCCGAAGTCACCATCGCCCGTATCCAAACTCAGTTCGCGCTCAAGCAGTTGCAGGATGAGCGCAAAAAGGTTATTCGCGAACTAAAAGCTGCGCAGGCACTCAAAGATAATTTACTGCGGATTGCATCCCACGACCTCAAAGGCCCGCTGATGAATATTCAGTTGGTATCGTCCCTGTTCCGCCGTGTCGAGGACAAAATCCCTTCAAGCAAAGATTGGGTGGATGCGCTGGAAGCCTCTGTCAGCACCATGCAAACCGTCATCGAGGACTTTCTCGATACCGCCGCCGTCAACAGCAGCATGGTTGACATCAAACTAGAATCGGTTTCTGTACAAACCGTAGTCGATAATTTAGTACGGCTGTTCAGCGCCCATGCCGAGAAAAAACATATCGCCATCGAAGCCCACAATTGCAGCGGCTTCGTGCTGGCAGACCCTGCCCGCTTCCAACAGGCACTCGGCAACCTCGTCAGTAATGCCGTCAAGTACAGCCCGTTGAACTCCACCGTTCGCATTTGGATGTTTCAGGAAGGCGACAGCGTTCACATCTGCGTCGGTGACGAAGGCCCCGGCATTCCAGCGGAAGAACGATCACGCCTGTTCACCCAGTTCGGCAAGCTCAGCACCCGCCCTACCGATGGCGAACACAGCACCGGTCTCGGCCTGTGGATTGTGAAGCACATGATTAACTTGCAGGGTGGCGAGGTCGGCGTGGAATGCCCACCGGAAGGCGGCTCTGTCTTCTGGATTCAGATGCAAGCGGCATAGGCTAAAAGCACATTGTAGGGATGAGGCGTGCCTCATCCGTGTCCCCTTTTCACACAGTCAAATCTAGATCACGGCAGCAGTTCGAGGTGATCAACATGGCGAGGCCGGATAATGTCAAAATCCCGCCGATCTAGCGTGAGGATGCGCGGCACATTCATCCGTTCCGCCACCGCCACAATGCTCAAATCGACAAAATCAGGCCGCGCATCTGCATACTGATCCAGCAAATCTGCTGTGCGCAAAATGTCAGCCAACTCTACCGGCACAACGCGATATTTGGTTTGAGGTAAAGTCCTCAGGAAATGTGCCAAACCACGGCTGCCAAGTTCACGCTTAAGCATATATCCAACTTCCGCTAAGACAGATTGTGGGATATATATAATCTGCTCACGGCGTTTAACGTTGTTACAGGCTTCATGATCTTTATCGTTTTTGTTGCCAAGTGCGACAATAAAGCTGGTATCCGCCAGAGCAATCATTACGCCTTAGCCTTTTTCATTCGAGGGTTTCCGCATCCCAAATTCGGCATTCAAGATTTCTTTTGACCTGCTGGCGTAATCAGGTTCTCCAGCAAAGAACCCAACACTAGGATCATTATCCTCATCATAATCAGTTGGCAATTCTGACAACTGCATGACTTCAATAGAACGAAGAACCTCTGCAAGCTGCTCATCATTCAAACGTATGAGCTTATCTTCAATCTGCTTACGAATTGGTAAAGCGACCATATCACAGCCTCCTGCATTTCGTTCAAGTCGATTATATCACCAGTTACCCTCACCTAATACCGCTCCACCCACTGCGCCCGCCACGCCTGCGCCTCCATCGCATCCGGCCAATATTCGCGGATATGCACGATCTGCCCAGCCTTCAGCGTGAAGAACGACACCGCTTGCACCGTCACCTCGCCGTTGCTCACGTCGCACTCCGTCACCACCTGCTCGCCGCTGGCGACTAACCGTGTCACCGTAATCCGCCACCGCCCCGGATACTCGGCGTTGACCGCGATAAAATTTTCACGCCCGATCACCCGCTCCCGTGACTGTGGCAGCTCGAACACGAAGTCGTCATGCAGCAGCAGGGCAGCCGCCGCGAACTCAAAACGGTCAAACGCCGCCCACATCGCCCGTACTATTTCTTCGTTGGTGTTAGTCAATTTCATTTCCCCAACCGCCTCGCCGATACCATGACTCACCAGTAATCAACACCTTCAACACCTTATCCAGCAGCGCCACCAGCACCCGCTTGACTGACTCCTTGTCGCTCGTCACACATGGCAGCACCGGAATCTCTTTTCGAAGATTGAGCGCCCGTCGCAAATCATCAATCTCCCACGCACCTTCTTTATCCTGCTTGTTCGCAACAACGACATACGGTTCACGACAATAAGCTCGAAATACTTCTAAAATGCTTTTCGCTTCACGAAATGTCCCCGGATAAGCACTATCAACCATAATTACATAGCCGATCAAAGAATTCTTTGTCACAGGCCAATCAAACGAAAAGCGTATCGCGCTTGGTGTCCCTAATAGGATAATTATTGTATCGTCAACCCCTTCAATCACCCCATAATCCATCCCAATATAAGTCTTAGGGAGATTAATTGGAACATCAACAGTCACAACTTTTTGTTCACTCGCCGCGCGAATGAACTCTGTCTTACCTGCTGAAAACACCCCATCAACAATAATTTTCAGGTTCATCATCTTGGCGTACTTGGCGATTCGTATTTCTTCTATCTCTCCGCATTTCCTCTGTGTGCTCTGTGTCTCTGTGGTGGAATAATCTCCGCCTTGATCTTGGCGCTCTTGGCGTCTTGGCGGTTTAACTGTATTTCTCTGTGCCTCTGCGGTTAATCCCATTCCCTACCGCACGCTCACCCGACTCCCGTTTGGGGTCTTATCCACCATGATATGCACAGGAAACGAGTCGCGCAGGTCATCAATATGCGTAATCACGAGGATCAGGTCGAACTCGTCCTGAATCGCCGTGATCGCCTCCACCAGCTTATTGCGTCCATCCTCATCCTGTGTGCCAAACCCCTCGTCGATGAACAGCGTCCGCAAGTGCGCCCCCGCCCGCCGCGCCAGCATCTGCGACAGCGCCACCCGTATCGCGAAGTTAATACGGAACGCCTCGCCGCCGCTGTACAGTTCATAGCTGCGCGTGCCCAACTCATCCGCGATCTCAATATCCAGCGTCTCAATTACCCCTTCCGCGTTGATCTTCTCGCGCTGGGTGCTAAAGTGCAGGTTCATCCGCCCGTCCGTCATCCGCGACAGCAAACCGTTGGCAGACTCTTCCAGTTCCGGTATCGCCGCCTCGATAATCATTGCCGGCACACCGTTCTTGCCGAACGCCTTCCGCAGCTCGTCATACACCACTTGGTCATGCTGGCGTGTCGCTTTCCGCGCTTCCAGTTCGCCCTTACGCTTCCGCTGCTTGTCCAGTGCGTCGAGTTCCTGCCGCGCGTTCACCAGCCGTTGGTACTGCGTCCGCTCGAATGACCGCAGGTGGTTGACCTCTTGCTGCCGCGCCTGCTGTTCCTTCACCAGCACATCCAGCTTGGCAATCGCCGTCTTGAGTTCCTCAATCGCCTCGCCGTCCTCGTCCAGCGCCTTCTGCGTCCGCTCCTGCCGCAGTGTCGCCGCTTCCAGAGCCGCCTGTGCATCCGGCAGCGCTTTAATCGCCACCGTCAATTCCGTCTGCTGTGTTTCATAAGCCCGATACGTGTCCAACTGCTGCCGGGCCGCGTCGTGGCTGCTCCGGTCATACCCGATCTGCGCCCGTTCACCTTCCAGCGCCGTCAATTGGTCGCGGATGTCCTGCGCGAATGTTTCCGCCGCCAGCAGCGCTTGCACTGCTTCCAGCTTGGCGCTAATTTCCGTCAGCCGCGTCTCGGCATCATTCGCCGCGTCCATCTGCGCTTGCAGCACACCCACCCGCGCCAGCAGCGGTTGCAGCCGCTTGAGTTCCGTGTCCCACTCGCCGATCTGCGTCTTGTATCCGCCCGTTTCCTCGCGGATCGCCGCCGACCGTTCCTGATGCCCTCGGTATTCCCCGCGCATCGTCGCCAGTTCGCTTTCAAGCTGGGCCACCAGTTCCAACCGGTGTTCCTCGCTCAACGGCTGACCGCATAACGGGCAGGTCGCGCTTTCAGTCGCCTTCAACTGGTCAATCCGTATCCCCTGCTTCTTGCCGTCCTCCTCCAGCGTCTTGAGCAAACCACGCATCGACGCGCCATCTTCGTTCAAGTTTGTCATCAGTTCATTCAGGTCGTTGCGCTGGGCTTCCAACGCCTGCAATCCGGTCACGTCCGCCTGTGCCGCGCTCAAGGCATCAGCGTCCGCCTGTGCCAGCGCCCGTTGCAGTTCTGCCATCTGCGCTGTGTACCCACTGGCCTCGTTCTCCAGTTCCGCCCGTGCATCCCGCAGCCGCTTCTCCAAATCCCGCCGCGCCTCGTCAAAGTCGCTCAGTTGGATCAGCTTGTCGCCCAGCGCTGTGTCCGCATCCCGTGCCGATTGCAGCGCAGCGTAACCCTGCTCAATCTCCTCGCGCCGGTCAATCACCGCCTGATAATCGCTGATGCGCCCTGCCTGCCGTGTGATGTCCGTCGCAATCGCCTGTATATCCCGTTCGCGTTCCCGCTTGTGCCGCTCGACCTCAGCTTTGCGTTCCTGTGCCGCCTTCATCTGCGCGGGCGACTCCGCCACCTCCGCCAGCTTTGCCTCGGCAATTTTCAGCGCCGCTTCCGCTTCCTGCTGTGCGGCTTCGGCCTCGTTCAGCACACTTTTCAAACGCGGCTCTTTCGCCAGTTCCTCGTCGATGTCCCGAATGCGCTGCTCGATCACCGCCAATTCGCTGGCGAGTGCCTTCAACGCTTCCTTCGCCGACTCCTCGTAGCGTTCCCACTGCGCCAACCCCAAGATGTCCGAGAGGATTTGCTTGCGCTGTGCCGGTGGCTTGGTCGTAAAGGCATCGGCTTTGCCCTGCTGCAAAAACGCCGAGTTGGTGAAAGTCTCATAATCCAACCGCAGCAGTCGGTTGATCTTCTCCTGCGTCTCGCGGATCGACGGTTCGCTCAGCGTCGTCACCTGTCCATCCACCACCGAGAACAAATCCAGCGAACCCGTGCCGCGACCCTTGCGTGACCGCCGCCGTACCACGCGGTAAGTCGTGCCTTCTTGGTCAAAATCCAACTGCACCAGCATGTCAGTTTGACCCATATGCACCATCTCATCATCACGTTTGGCGCGCGCCTGCCCCCACAGCGCCCACGTAATCGCATCCAGCAGCGACGACTTCCCCGCGCCGTTCGCCCCCGTCAAACACGCCAGATGAATCCCGTCGAACCGCAGCGGGTCGGGCGAGCGATAAGCCAAAAAGTTTTTGAGTTCAAGCCGTAACGGAATCATAGGTCTATCTCAGTATTTAATGAAGGTAATAGTCAACAGGTAAGTGATGCAACTTAGCACTGACAAACGATACGCTCACAATGTAGGGACGAGATACATCTCGTCCGCGCTACCGCTTCACACTATCACTTACTTTGCAATCACAACATAATGAAATTAGAACAGGTGTTAGTCTAACAGGTTGAAACAATTGTAGCTAGTTGGGTGCCCCTAATCTGACGATTAATAGGCGACAACCAAACGCTGGCATCCGATAACAACGCAGTCACGTTATGCTAGGCAGATTAAAAGCTGGAGCATAAACCATGCGTCGCCTCATGTTGATAATGATGTTAATCCCACTGCTTGCCATCCCCATGCAGCCAACACTCGCTTGTAGTGGTGGAACCGGTAGGGAAGTCGATTTCAGCATCGAATATATGCTGGATTGGTCGGACTACGTAGTTAAAGCTCAGGTGATCGCGGCTGATGATGCCAACCAGAATTTTATTCTGGATGTCATATCAAGCCAGAAGTCCATGCCGCCGAAACAATTGGTGTTAGCCAATACCAGCCCGTTGTCGATACGAATTGGAAATAATTTTGGGCAACAAGGATGCTTTTTTGGCGGCAGCGTCAAGAATGTCAGCGTTGGCGATAGTGGCTATTTCCCGCTGCGGCGTAACACAGACGGCAGCTATAGCACCTTTTTATCACTGGGTTATGGATTAGTGTTCTCCAAGTTTGATGATCAAACGACTGCCTATACCAAGATAGATCCTCAAGCTGATGAAACTCCTGCCAACTGGAACACCGTGTCAGTTCCGACCGAAGAACGCTTGATTGAGCTTATTCAAGAAAAAGGTGGAACACCACCAACACCCAACACGAACCCTATTTCCGAGGGTATGCCGCTGCCGCCAACCGCGCCCATCCTGTTAACCACCGATACCGGCAAAAAAGTGATGCTGCCAATGGATGGGCAAGGTGTTGTTCCGCTAGGAGATAATTGGCTGGCGGGTCAACTAGGCATTGCGCCCGAAAATTGTTATCAAGACGATTGTGTCCTTTTATCGCCGGATGCCAGCGTTGAACTCATTCGTAAAAGCGCTGCCACACTTCTATTTCAGTATGTTGGGGGGTGTACCGATTATGCTCAAGCCTGTGTACTGCTTGATGGGCAAGTGGGCTTATTTTCCACAACCAATGATGCATTGGCGGTTTGGAACCAAAATACCTTAGATATTTATTATTTTGTAACTGAGCGAATAGCGGACTACACGTTCCCCGTACCCTATAAACTCACCAGCATCCCATTAAATACCACCGCCTCAATCCCTATCGAAGCGCTTCAAGGGCAAGCCGCGTGGAGTAACGACGGTAACAGCTTGGTTTTCGCTGATGCAGTCGGCTTGTGGATGATCGAACTCTATCAAACGCTTAACCCGCAGCGCATAATCACCGGAAAAACCGATCAGGCAATACTGCCCATCTCACTAACCGGAAACGGACGCTTTTTGTCGTATTCGCCGGATGGCAATCGCGAAAGTTGGCTCCTGCGTGATTTACAATCCGATGCCGAATACCATAATCTTCTCTTATCGCCGGATGCGCGTTACGGCCTTGCCTTGAACACCATAAATTCGGGTGGCGTAAACAGGTCACTGCTAAAGATTTTCTCACAAAGTTTTCCACAGGGTGGCACATGGGATGTACAGTGGTTAACGCCTTCGGATCGTCATTACATCAAAAGCTGCGGCGCAGAAATCGGTACGTGTCGTGTCCAATTTTGTCGTGCGTCAGCAAGCAGCATCCCATCTAAAAGCAACTCCTACTTTTGCTGGACACAATTTGGTGAGCTTCCACTGAATGATGCCGATTACGACACCAATCTCGGCTTAGTATATGCATCCAGCGATGGTCACACAGTCTATATTGAACACAACTTGGGCTACAAATGGCAGCCACAAGTCGATGGAAACATTATTGATGTGGAATGGATGCTCCCGCGCTTCTATTATGAATACCAGCATCCATGACCACCTCAAACATCATTCCACCCTCCGCACCTCTCGCCCCATCACCCACCCCCAAACCCCATTCTCTCGCCGGAAACCTACCCCCCTTGCATCTTTGCACCTTCGCGCCTTTGCGTTAAAAATCCCTCTGTATTAATCTTGGCGTCTTGGCGGTTTAAATCTTTCTCTCTGCACCTCTGCCGTTAAATTGCCTTTGACTACTTACTAAAGACTATCGACTAACGACTTCTTATCACTTACGTTTGAATTCGGTTTGTGCCACAAACCCTTTTCCAACCATCCACCACCCCGCTTAACATCCCCACTCCCTCAAAATGGTTAGCGCCAACCCGCGTTAAAAGCTACCAAATGTTCTTCCAAATGGTCACCCTTAACGTCATCTTTTCAATTATGCTATTTACAGGGCTGGTCGTAGGGATTTGCCGTTGGCAAATCCTGCTTGTTACCCGCACGCACCTTAACAACCGCATAGAACCCAACGCGCACAAAATCGCCGTTCATTTCGCGCCGCCTGTGCCGCATTTGCCGCTTGTTCTGCATTTTGAATGCCCTCCATCGCTTGCGGGGGAGGTGTCGCGTCAGCGACGGAGGGGGTCTACCCGCCGCAGCTCAACAACTTATTTCGCGCCGCCTCTGCCGCTTGTTCCGCTCGTGTGCCTTTAGTGGATAACGAACGACTTGCATTTTTGCATTTGACTAATGACTGTTGACTGACGACTAAAGACTATCCTTTGCCATCTGTGAAATTGCCGAAATTGCCGCCAAATTTGCCAAATGTCATCACCGACGCTGACGACTATGACGACATTTGTGCGCAGCCTCCCGCAGGACGACATAAAATTGCATTAGATTTGGAGCTAAAAGTCAATCGCTAACCGCCAAAAGCTGTATTGGCACCCCACTGCCGCCGCCGCCGCCATAAACCCTTCAATCTCTGCATTGATCTTAGCGTGCTTGGCGACTGTGCGTAGCCTCCTGTGGATGGCGGTTAAATGTATTTGTATTCGCCTTTAAGCGGGTGACTGGAGACTGATAGCTGACGACTAAAAAAAGAGCGCAAACTTTCGTCCACGCTCTACATCGAAAATCACTCACTTCTCGAAACCGATAAGTTCACAGTATTTTTTCCTCCCTCGTGGGCGGGGGTGGTGTCGAGTCGCCGACGGAGGGGGTTAACTTGAAACTTAAGACTTGTAACTGCTGCTTCTCTCCCTCAATCCCATCAGCGCCTCTTGCGGTGCGTTATACGCCCCAATCGGGTCGCCCGCTCGGTGGAAATCGGAGCCGCCCGTCAAGATCAAGTTGTGCCGCAGCGCCACCGCCCGTATATTTTCACGAACGGTCGCCGAGTTGCGGGGATGCATAAACTCGACACCATCAAGGCCAGCCACCGCCAGCCGTTCCAGCATCGCCAAATACTCCGGCACCAAACCGGGATGCGCCATCACTGCCACCCCGCCCGCCGCGTGGATTAGCTCAATCGCCTCTTCCGGCGACATGCGCTTGCGCGAGACATAAGCAGGGCCACCGTGCCGCAAATAGCGGTCAAACGCGTCGTTCATAGACTCGACATGACCGGCCTCAACCAGCGCCCGTGCCACATGCGGTCGCCCCACCGACCCGCCGTCCGCCAGTTCCAGCACCCGCGCCCATCTAATCGGCTTACCGAGTGCCACCAGCTTTTCCACCATCGCCTCGCCACGATGCAAACGGTCATTCTGGAACTGCGCCAGCGCCGTCTTAAACGCCGCGTCCTCCGGCTGGATGTAATACCCCAGCATGTGGACATCAACATTGTTATCGTCCGCGCTTAACTCGATTCCAGCAATCACAACCGGCGAGTTATTCGCGGCCTGCTGGGCTTCTTGCAGGCCATCGGTTGTGTCGTGATCCGTTATAGCGATGGTATTCAAGTGATGTTTTCGTGCAAGCTGAACAAGTTCCGCAGGTCGAAGCTGACCGTCGGATGCTGTCGTATGAAGATGTAGGTCGGCTCTCACCACAGCTAATCTTCAGTCCGATGCGAAATGCTTGTCTGGCGCGGCGCTCTACTGACCGAACCTGCCGGACGCGGCTCAACCGAGAACCGGACTGCTGTTCGCTCTTGCCCGTCAATCATCACTTCTGTGAAATAAGGGGTGAACACAATATCAATCTCATCACGACCCAGATAGCCGCGTGCAATTGCCAGCGCCTTCACCGCTTGGTTCACTGCCCCTGCGCCGATGGCTTGCACCTCGGCGTAGTGATGCTCTCGCATGACACCAGCGATTGCCCCCGCCACTGCGGTCGAGCGCGACTTTGCCGAAACCTTAATCACATCTGGGCCAGATAGGTTTTCTTCGTCGAAGCTCATTCTTCCCTCGCCTTCGATAATCCCCCAATCGATCTGGGAGGAGACTGCGGCACGTCAATCTAACACCTATCGAACTCACGCCGATTGCTACTATTCCAGCATGTGTTTACGTATTGTTAATCAACGGTTTATTCTATCCTAAGAACTGATTTCCTGCTACTTGACCCTTTCTGGGTGCAAACGTGTGCTATTATTAGGCGGATTGTAAAATACTTCACAGGCGAGAAACATGTTCGATTGGCTCATTATCGGTGGTGGAATTCACGGAACTTACCTCTCGCTTTACCTAACCCGTCGCAAGCGGCTTTCTATAGAACAGGTGCGTGTCCTCGACCCTCACCCGCAGCCTTTGGCGCTCTGGCAGCACTTCACCGCCAACACCGGCATGAGCTACCTGCGCTCACCCCATGCCCATAACTTGCACTACGACCCCTTTTCATTGATAACCTTCACCCGTACCCGCGATGGTCAGCCCTTAGCCGATTTCATCCCGCCCTATGGTCGTCCATCGCTCGAACTCTTTAACACCCACAGCCAGCGCTTGATCGAACGCTATGATCTGGATGCGCTGCGGCTGCTCGGTCGCGCTCAAGGCTTGGAACGTTTGGCAGAAGGCTGGCGCGTCCAAACCGATGCTGATGCTATCGAGGCTCGTAATGTCATCCTCGCCTTCAGCAACACTGAACGCCCCTTCTGGCCGGAGTGGGCAAAGACAGCGCAAGCCGAGGGTGCCGATATTCATCACCTGTTCGACCCCGCCTACCGCCGTTCAACCCCATCCGGCAAAACGCTGGTCGTCGGTGGGGGCATCACCGCCGCGCAGGTCGCTACCGCACTCTCGCTCGAAGCTCCCGGTAACATTACCCTGCTCATGCGCCATGAACCGCGTGTACATCAATTTGACTCAGACTTGGGCTGGATTACGCACCAGCACCTTGATAGCTTCTATCAGGATACGGATTATGCGCGTCGTCGGCAGCTCATTCGCACCGCCCGTCACCGTGGTTCCATGCCGCCCGATGTCATCGACGAACTTGAAAAGGCTGTGCAACACGGCTTGCTCGAACAGCGTATAGATGAAGTGAGCCGTTTGCAGGTACAGCCGGAAGGGGATTCGCCTAAGCTGCATTTCACCCTAACCAGCGGTAATACGCTGCAAGCCGACCAGATTATTCTCGCGACCGGCTTCGAAATCTCACGCCCCGGTGGCGCGTGGCTTGACACCGCTATTAACAACTATGGTTTGCCAGTCGCCGCCGATGGCTTCCCGATTGTTGACCATCATCTATGTTGGTCACCCGGCCTATTCGTGTCCGGCTCACTGGCGGAACTTGAAATCGGTCCCGTTGCCCGTAATTTTATCGGCGTGAAGTTAGCCGCCGAACGTATTGGAGCACTCATATGAAACGATGGATTGGTTTATTCGGCGCGGTTGGTGCCTTAGTCGGCCTCGGCGCATACATTAATAAGCGTAATCGCGTTGAACGTATCGATCCTGAGTCCCTCATTATCCGCCTTGCTGATGATCTACCTGAGCGCATCCTAACGGTCGATGGAGCCATCAACTTTCGCGACTTGGGTGGTTACAAAACTGCCGACGGTCGCCGGATGCGTACCGGCCTCATCTACCGTTCCGGTGCGCTCAGCGGGTTAAGCCCCACCGGTTTGGAGCAACTCGGCAAGTTGGGCATCAAACTGGTCTGCGACCTGCGTAGTAATGAGGAACAAGTAGACGCACCGGATAAACTGCCCACCGACTCTGCGCCCGAATACCTGCATCTGCCCCTGCTGGCCGCAGACAACCGTCGTGAACGCATTGGCGATTTATTCTTCAATCGGGGCAAATTCGCGTCAATGATGCCCGATATGTATACCCGCATTATTATTGACGGCAATGCGCATCTCTACGGCGACATTTTGCGTCGCATTGCCAACCCCGATAACCTACCAACCATCATCCACTGCACGGCGGGTAAAGACCGCACAGGTGTTGCGGCGATGCTTATCCTCAGTCTGCTCGGTGTGCCTGAGGATGTCATCCTTGCCGATTACTCACTCAGTAACATCTACTACAACAGCTTTATCAAGTTCGGGCAGCAAGCCATTAAGTCGATTGGTTGGACAGGGCTGACTGCCGAAGATATTCAACCGCTCTTTATCTCTAACCCCTCCACGCTCAAAACCGCTATTGATCATATCCAGCGTAAATATGGCTCCGTTGAGAATTATCTGCGTAGTGCTGCCGGTGTGAATAATGAATTGCAGGCAAAAATAAAGACCAATTTACTTGAAACGTAAACCTTAATTATCCACTCACTCTGCGCAAAAACCATGTCCTCCTCCTCAAAACTGAGGGAGGAATTCTTCGATTTTCACAATTGCATAGCTCCTTAGTCCTGTTGTTATTTACCTAAAATTCAGACAGAATAGAGATAATAATTGCGACACAGTTGATATTTGTGATATTATTATAAACATAACAACGATTAAATTATCTTCACATCAATCGCTGTTGGCGATATGTAACTAAGGAGGCATGTGTTCGTACGTACCGTACAACACATTTCCAATGAGTAATTTGCTATCTGCCCGCTCTACCGAACGTTCCCGTTTGCTCGTCGTCTTTAAGGATGCCGAAGCAGGTCTGCCTGTTCGCCACATGCTCCTGCCTGACTTTACAGTCGCCGGTAACAGCACGTTGGATGAGGCGCTTAAGCTAGCGAACCCCACCGACTACGATCTGATGATTGTCGATGGAACACTCGAAACGTTAAAGGCGCTGCGCAGCAATGCCCAAATGACCACTATTCCAGTGATGATGGTCGTTTCCGCCAGCCAAGCCAGCAACCACGTACAGGCGTTGGATATGGGCGCGGACGACTTCGTGGTGCTGCCCGTTTCTGCCGAGGTCTTTAAAGCCCGTGTCCGCCGTTTGATTAACGGCAAAAAACGTGCTGGCGAGCAGCAAGAGATGATCGCCCACCTCAAGACCGCTTATGAGAAGAAAGATCGTTTCCTACAAATCGTGACTCACGACCTCAAAAATCCGGTCAATAACGTCCGTTTGGCTCACTACTTTTTGCAAACCGAACTCGGTGATAAACCCGCGACTAAAGAAGCATTGGATACCATAGAAATGGCAGTAGATACCATGAACGACCTGATCACACATTTTCTGGATACGGCTGCCCTTGAAAAAGGCAAAGCCCGCCTCAAACTTGAACCCGTGATGATGGAAGACCTGATCTGGGAAGTCGTCTCACGGTACAGCGAAACGGCCAATGTCAAAAACATTACCCTGCTGATGGGCGAAACCGAAGGTCTCGTTCTGGCAGATCCCAACCGCATCATGCAAGTAATGAGTAACTTGGTCAGCAACGCCATCAAGTTCAGCCCCAACGACCGCTTCGTGACTATTTCCGCCGAAGTCAACGGTAATCAGGTGCGCTTGAATGTCACCGATGAAGGCCCTGGCATTCCACTTGCTGAACAGAGCAGCTTATTCGAGCCGTTTGCCAAGCTCAGCCCAAGACCAACCAACGGCGAAAGCAGCAGCGGGTTAGGCTTGTCGATTGTCAAAGAGTTGGTTCAGTTGCATAACGGTACAGTGGGTTTGGATTGCTCTGAAGAAGGTGGCTGCACGTTCTGGTTTGAACTGCCGAAGTACGAGCCAGCGTTAGAAGCGGTTGCCGTCTAAAACGACCTCAAATATAAATAAAAAGGCGCGTGTGCGCCATTTTTATTTACCCTTCCCACTGCCAGTATTCATTATCCTCGGTCGGCTGGTGCGGCACATACTTACGCCGTGTCGCCTTCTCGATATGCTCGACCAGCAGCGGGTAATTGTCGTCAGGGCTGTGCATCGAGTCCATCACCAGCGCGTTATCATTCCACGGCTGGTAATACTCACGCATTCGCAGCACATCATTCCAACCGACGGGCTTCCAGCCGGGGACGTAATGCACACGGTCGGTCATGCGTTCTCGCCACACCGCGTCATCCGAGCAGTGACAGTAGGCGGCGCAGAACTTGGCTTGGTGACGCTGGGCGATTTCGCTGGCGGTGGTACGAAAATGGTCAAGCGGAAAGGTAGCATCCAAAATGCAGCTTAACCCCAACCCCAACAGTTCATCCACCATATCGAGGATGATATAGTAACCATCGCCTGTGTTCTCTTTAGCAAGGTTGTGGTCGCGCAAAACACGCTGCACGCGGTCTTTGGCGAACACCGGAATACCTAACCGTTTTGAAAGCAAACGAGCTAAAGTTGTCTTTCCACTACCCGGCATCCCCGCCATTACGATCAATGTTTTTTCGATAGCCATTCCGTCATCGTGTCCTGTTATCAATAATTATTATCAATAAGGGTAGGATTAAACCTGCCCTGTTTCATCCATGTATGTTACTTAATTTTTGACCATGTGCCGGTACTATTGCTAAAGCGGAACACACCAAGCGGTGAGTCGAGGTATACAGCACCCGAATCTTCAAACTGAATAGTGCGGTTCCCCTTATCAATCGCCGTGGTCGCGAAGCCAATCGCGCCACTCCAACCGCCGATGGGTGCATTCGTATTGCAATACGCCCACGCAAACATTTCCTGTGGGGCTTGCAAGCCCCCCGTAGGCGTACCAAAGCAACTGTAGGTGCTCGTACCATCCCAGCTATTGCCGTAGGTGATAAAGCGCGAGTCCTGATTTTGCGCACCATAAATCGTATTACGGTTCGAATCGTTAATGTAGATCATAAACCCGCGTTCAAAGGCTTGGAAAGCACCTTGCCCTGTGCTTTGTGGGCCGGTTGGGCAGCCGGAATTCGGCGGTGCATATTCGTTACCGAAGAACCACGACGTTGCACACTGCACGGTAATCGCCACCGAACGGGTATCTTGTGTCGCCCCACGGAACACCGTCAGACGGTAAACCACCAGTGTGCCTAAGTTACCGGGTACTGTCACTGGCAGCGTGCCGGAGGGAACGACATTAAACGTCTGCGAAACCTGACCCTGCGCGTTCAACTGGTCAATCCGCGCCGACTCAGCGTCTGAACTCCACACCAGCGAGATCGAACTGTTAGCGGTAACATTGGTTGCGCTGGCAGTGAATGATAAAATCGTTGGCGCGAGCGGCGTATTAGTAAACACAGGTGTGCTGGTCGCCGTTGAGGTATTCGTTGGGACAGGCGTATTCGTAAGCGTGTTGGTTGGTGTAATGGTGAAGGTTGATGTCAGCGTGATGGTCGGGGTTGTGGTCGTCGTCGGTGTGTTGGATGGTGTAAACGTTGCCGTGGCGGTCGCTGTTGGCGTGCTGGTTGCCGTCGGCGTATGGGTCGCGCTGGGAGACATCGTTGGCGTATCGCTTGGCGTTAAGGTTGGCAGCACCGCCAGCGTGGGTAGTTCCGCCACTTCTTCTTGCGGTTGGCAGGCGGCCAGCAGCAAGAACATAAGCCCAAACAGCAGAGTAGCAAACTTTTTAGAAACCATAATGCCCCTCCGTTCACATCAATAATATGAATCAGATAATCAGCCGTATCGTTGTTTTGCTAATCATACTCATCTTCTTCTCAGCTTGCCAAGAGACGACAGTACCACCAACTCTGACCACCTTACCTATTGAAACGCCGATTACACTCGCAGAAATTCGCCCTACACAAACGCCGCGCCCGATCACCGCGCTCATGCCAACAGCCTTTCCCAGCGCTGCGCCAACATCCACACCGCCCTCAATGCCAACCGCAGCGATCATCTCAACCCTCGCGCCACCGCCATTGTTTACGGATAATCTCGCCACGCTTGAGCCGGACGTTACACCCAGCGGCACACCGGTTCTCACCCGACTCCCTGCCGTTAACACCTTTGTGATCGGGCAGTCAGCGCGGGGTCGCGATATTCTGGCGTGGCGCTTCGGGACGGGCGATAAAATCTTGCTGCTGGTCGGGGGTGTTCATGCGGGCTTTGAGTCCAATACGGTGCTGCTCATCAACGCACTGATCGACCATTTTGAAGCTACGCCGATGGACGTGCTGCCGGACATGTCGGTGATCTTCATTCCGGTGCTGAACCCCGACGGACTGGCGCGTGGACGAACCTCTGAAGGCCGCTTCAACGGCAATCAGGTCGATCTCAACCGCAATTGGGGCTGCGATTGGTCAGCCACCGCGTACTGGCAGCAGCGCACGGTTGACCCCGGTGAGCGCCCATTCTCGGAGCCGGAAACCGCCGCGCTTTCTGTGTTCATGCAAAGCACCCGTCCGGTTGCAGCCCTGTTCTATCACGCAGCCGCGAACGGCATCTTTGAAGGCACTTGTAACGATCAAGTCGATTCATTACAGCTTGCGGCAGTCTTGAGCGAGGCTTCCGGCTATCCTTACGGCGAACCTTTTGATGCCTACACGGTCAGCGGCACGGCAGCCAATTGGGCCGATGGGCAGGGTATCCTGTCGGCAGATGTCGAACTGGCTGGCACCCGCGACACCGAGTTCAAGCGCAACCTGCGCGGCATCCTCGCCATCCAGTGCTGGATTACAGGCCGCCTCGACCTGCCACAGTGTTCAAAGTAGGCGAAAGGGTTAGGTGACATCTCAACCTCGCTTGTAGTACACTACGAATCAAGCAAATGAGGTAATCGACATGACATTCGAAGAACTACTCCCCGAACTCAAAAAACTGAGCCGAACCGATAAATTCCGCACCGTTCAAGCGCTCGTCCAAGAGTTAGCCGTTGAAGACAATGTTGCATTGCCAGAAGGCGAATACCACATTTGGTCGCCGATTGATGCTTTTGGCGCGGCTGACCAACTGTTGGCGATGCTGGAAGAGAACAAAAAAGGTTCAATATCCAATGGGTAAGATTTTTCCTTATGCAGCAGCCAATAATGAATCAGGTGAAACCGGGCTTGTGCCAAGCATACCCATCAATTTGTCTTATAAAGGGCGGAGTATCAATGTATCAGGACTAATTGATACGGGTGCTGCGGTCAATGTGCTGCCTTATTCCATCGGATTGGCACTCGGTCATATTTGGGATGAGAATAAACGAGGACTGCGATTAGCAGGGAATTTGGGACGATTTCAGGCTGTAGGCGTATTGGCACAAGTAACCGTAGATTCATTCCCACCCGTCGATTTAGCTTTTGCATGGACTGAGCTAGATACAGTTCCGCTATTACTAGGCCAAGTCAACTTCCTGATGGCATTTGATGTTTGTTTTTTTCGGTCGCGATTACAACTCGAAGTTACCCCGAAACCGGAATAAATCTATTCATTCCAATACCGCCTTGACCTTCCACAGTGTTCAAAGTAGGCGATTTAAACATGAGGTAACAACAATGGGCAGATGGGGTAAAGGTATTTACCAAAGTGACTCAGCACTCGACTACTTCAGCACCATCACTGACCGCATTGAACGGGAATTTGCGTTTCAATTTTCACCGGAACAAGCCAAGCCCGAAGCATGGTGGTTAATGAAAGTTATATCGCTTGCAGAAGTCACTTTACTACTATTCAAACACTGCGAAATCAACATATTCTACGACAGCACAGTAGAATCAGTTCAGCGCTGGCAGCAGATCTTAATCAAGAATTGGGATGCTGATTTAGAATTAGATGAACACTCAAAGACCCCTTTTGATAGTGTCAGTTACAGAACCGACAAACGGCCAACAGTAGTATTGTTGTTTTCTCAAATCGAAAGTATTGCTCAACGTTGGGCTGACCATAATTATGAAGTCGACTTTGAAAAACTTTTAACTTCAGCCTCCCCTGATTCATTCTCTCAATTGAAAGATAAAAATGGCAATGGATTTTTACACAATATTCGGTTCATGGGTGAATTGATCGATCAATTAGTAAAAGACATTATTTACTGGCTGTCATCAGAAATGCGAAACCACTTATTAGGATTTTTTGGTGGATATGAAGATATTGTAGTGGCAATTGATCTATTAGGCTGTCTCTGTAATTAACATTCAAGATAAGGGAAGGAGATAGAAGCCCCCCGCCCCC
>JAPUDW010000133.1 GCA_027492915.1 Bacteroidota bacterium
TTTGTCGCCCCAATTTTCGCCACCGAGGATCAGCGGTTCGGCAAGGAATGTGACGACGGACAAGCTGTTACCGTCATTGGCATATAAACCACTCAGGGTTTGTGGGTCACCATTGCCCTGCACGATGAGGGTTTGGACATCATCCTGTGCGGCTGTAACCACCACCGACAAACTTAGTACGAGGAACAAAAGAACAATCTGGCTCAGCTTACGCATGGTATCTCCTTCGCTAAGATAAAGAGCCTAGTACACTAAACATGAGGTGAAAAACGACTCAGAACACATTTAGCAGCTACAACAGGTCATGATTCCCCCCATACGGTTAACCCAATTGACGGTCAAGCGCATCACGCAAGCCATCGCCCACAAAATTAAAGGCGAGCACAATCAATGAGATTGTGAGGCCGGGAACAACCCACATCCACCACGACGAGCGTATCCACTGCTGCGCCTCCTGAAGCATGTTGCCCAAGCTGGCGTTCGGCGGTGGCACGCCCAAACCGAGGAAGCTCAAGGCCGACTCGGTAAGGATTGCGCCGGGGATGGAAAGTGTTGCAGAAATAACAATTGAGGATACGGTGTTCGGCAGCAGGTAAAGGGTGATCAGCCGCCAGTGCGACGCACCAAGGGCGCGTCCCGCCAGCACGAACTCGCGTTCACGCAGCGAGAGAAATTCGGCGCGTACCAAACGGGCGACGGTCATCCAATTCAAGCCGCCAATGGCGATGATAAGCGCGGTCAGTGAGCCACCGAGGATGCCAGCCATAATCAGCAGCAGCATGAAGCCGGGGATAGAGAGAAACACATCCGTAATACGCATCAACAGGTTATCCAACCGCCCGCCGAAGTAGCCAGCCGCAGCGCCAACACTCACACCAATCACCAGTTGGAAGGCGACAGCGGTGACACCCACGAACAGAGAAATGCGGATGGCGCTGATGGTGCGCGAGAGATAATCACGTCCATAGTTATCGGTACCGAGTACGTATTCGGCGGATGGCGCTTGCGGCTTACCTTTGGCGTAAGATGTATTCGTCGAGTTCGGGTCGTAGGGCGTGATGCGGTCAGCGAAAATGCCAACGAAGCTGAATACGATGAGCAGCAGGGCACTGGCAACGGCGAGGCGGTGATGCTTGAATACACGCCAAATCCGCACCCGTTCTGTGGGAGTGTGTTGGTCAACCGTATCCAGTGAAAGACTTTGAATGTTACTCATAACGTATTCTCGGATCTGCCCAAGCGATAGCAAAGTCAGCCAGTAAATTGCCGCCCACGATCAGCAAGGCGGAAAGCATGGTCACGGCCATAATGATCGGGTAGTCGCGCCCGCTGACCGCATCGACACCCAGTCGCCCCAAACCCGGCCAACTAAAAATCGTTTCGGTGATAAAAGCACCTGTGACCACCCCGGGCACCGAGAGGCCGACGAGCGTAATCATCGGGATAAGGGCGTTGCGCAGCGCGTGAAACATTACCTGCCGTTCGCTCAGTCCTTTGCCGCGTGCCGTGCGGATGTAATCCTGCCCCATCACATCCAGCAGCGCCGAACGTTGGTAGCGCGACCAACTGGCGATTTGGGCGAGGCTCAGTACGATAGTCGGCAGGATCATGTGGTGGACAACATCAACTATAGCCTGTGTCCCCTGATAATTTGCCCGCGCCGACCGCATACCAGAGGCCGGCAGCCAATCAAGCTGGATGGCGAACACCTGTAACAGCAGCAGAGCGACCCAGAAGATCGGTACGGAGATGCCTACCAGCGACAGGGTGGTTAGGGCGTAGTCGATAGCGGTGTAGCGCTTAACTGCTGAAATCACACCGATGGGTACGGCCAGCACGAACGACAAGAACAGCGCCGTGCCGCTGAGCAGGAGGGTATTTGGTAGACGGTCGCCCACCTCCAAACTGACAGCGCGGCGGGTGCGGAAAGAAAAGCCCCAGTCGCCGGTAACGGTTTTACCCAACCATGCGACGTAACGCACATAAAAAGGTTGGTCTAAGCCCAGGCTCAGCCGCACCTGTTCGATGTATTCAGGGTTAGCCCCACGATCAGGGTCGATATACATTTGAGCAGCGTCACCGGGGGCAATTTCCACAATTAGGAAGGTCAATATTGAGATGACCACTAACAGCGGAATTGCGAGCAGCAGACGGCGTAAGAAATAGGTCGACATTCAAAACACACTCATTCCATACAGGACACACAAACAAAAAGCCCCGATGTTTTGCATCGGGGCTTCCAGAGTCGTATTCAACCCGGCAGTTACATGGGCTGTTATCCGTTACAGCCACCCGCGCAAAACTCTATATGTGTCGTGCGACACATACAGCACATGTTCGGTAGCATAATCTTGCAGCGGAGAGTAGTCATTATTGGTCGGAATTCAATACTTTACTGAGTGTTCTTTACAACGGTCATCAGAATAACACAGGCCTTCTAAAATGCCAATAGCACCATTTGGCACGCGGTTTTGGCCTCATTCAATCGGTTATGTGTATATGGGACGGGGTGGTTAGCCCTTGTTTGCGAGGTAAGCACGGGTTTCGGCAAGTCCTGAATGTGAGCCGATTTCGTAAAAGCGGGTAAACACTTCATATCCCGCCATCTGCTTGGCCTCGATCATCGAACGGTACACATCGGCGAGGTCGAGCTTTTGCCCTACCGGAAAAGCTGCGAACACATCGCGCCGCAGCAGCGACAGCCCATAGTCGATGTAGTGCATATCGGGCGTTTGCGTGTGTTTATCGTAGGTCACGATGCGTCCATCGTCGAACACGATATTGCTCTTATCCCAAAGTCCTTGATTGCGATAAACGGTCATCACCCCTTGGGCGCCACTTTCGCCGAAAAATTGATTCAGTCCCGCATAATCACAGGCGAGGTATGAATCCCCGTACAGCACATAAAATGTGTCATCGAGCAGCGGGAGCGCCGCCTGAAGCGCACCACCTGTCCCCAGTAAAATTGGCCCATCGAACGCATATTGGATGTCGAGGCCGTACTTGTGACCATCGCCCAGCAATTCAGCGATTTGCTCACCGAGGTTGCCGACGCACAGCACCACCCGTTCGATGCCCTGCTGCCGCAAGTATTCCAACTGATGCACGATGAACGGCTTCCCAGCGACTTCCACCAGCGACTTGGGGATAGTTTCGGTGATGGGGTACAAGCGCGTCGCGAGGCCGCCCGCGAGGATGGCGACGGGTGGCAGGCTCATTGGTTGACCACTTTCGTGCCCTCAAAATCAAACCGGAAGCGCACTTCTTCCATACCGGCTTTGGTGAGGACATGCCGCAGCGCCACTTTATCCTGCGCGTAGAACATCAGGAAGCCGCCGCCGCCCGCGCCGATCAGCTTACCGCCCAGCGCACCATTTTTACGGGCGAGGGTGTACCACTCGTCAATCCGGGTGTTGCTCATCGAGCCGGAACGCTGCTTCTTGTGTTCCCAATGGACGTTCATGAGTTCGGCGAAAGTATGTAAATCACCGCTTTCCAGCGCTGCCTTACTTTTCTCGCCGAGGTCTTTAATGAAGTGTAGGTTGTCGATCATGCTGCGGTCTTGCTGTTTACTCTTGTCGTCCTGTTCCTTCAATATCGACGAGGCCGAGCGCGAATAACCGGTGAAAAATAGCAGTAGATTGTCCTCAAGGTTATACAGGGTTTGTTTGTCGATCTTCAGCGGCCACGCGTTCACCTGATCGTTCGGCAGGTATTCGAGGCAGGTAATGCCACCGAACGCGGCGATATATTGGTCTTGTTTGCCAATCGGTTCTTTCAAGCGCCCCAGTTCGATCTCGCAGGCTTGTTCTGCCAGTTCACGCGGGTGGATGAGGTGTTTCTTGTGGACGTGCAGCGCCTTGAGCAGCGCAGTCGTAAAGCTGCCGGACGAACCCAACCCCGTGCCGGAGGGAATATCCGCCATGCTGGTGATTTCGAGATATTCAGGCGGCACATCCACCATTTTCATAGCCTCGCGGATGATGGGATGCTGGATTTCATCAAGCGTCGCCACACGCTCCATCTTGGAATACTTGATGATGAGGTCGGTGACGAAGGTTTGATGCAGCGTGATATACACATATTTGTCGATGGCGGCTGAGATGACAAATCCGGTGTGGTCGCGGTAGTACGAAGGCAAATCCGTACCACCGCCGCCCAGCGAAATGCGTAAGGGACTGCGTGTGATAATCATGTGAAATCCAGTGAACTCCGCGCGTAGATCGTTTCGACAATTTCCAACGCTGCCAGCGCATCGTGCAGGTTGGCGGCGGGTGTACGTTTCAGGCGGATGTCGTCGAGGAATTCGGCAAACTCTAACGCCCACGATTGGTCGCCGCGCGGGTACTCGTAACTGGTGGTGTCCGGCGGCCCCATCTCCGGCAGCATCTGGTGGTGAGTTAAGCGTTCCACCCCGTAGCTGCCGCCCAAACCTTCGACATGCAGCTTGGCGGTTTTGCCGTAAATTTCAAGCGAAAACAGGTTCTTCCACTCGGTGCAGCTTACGTGCAGGTGCGCCACCTGATTGCTCGGTGTCCGCAGCAGCATAAAGCCGTTATCCTCGACCGGCATATCCCAGAAGAAAGTTCCCGCGTAACCTTCTACTGTGGGGAAGTCGCCCATAAACCACCGTGCGAGGTCGATCAGATGTACACCTTGATCCAGCAGTTCGCCGCCGCCCGCTAGCTTCGGATCAGCCCGCCACTCGCGGTCGTAACCCACGCGCCCACCGTGACCATAACGCCCACGAATGAACATCAGCGGCCCGACTACACCGCTGGCGATGATCTCACGGCACTTCAACAGCGCAGGGTGGTAACGATGGTTGAAGCCCACGCGCACCTGCACACCGGCCTGTTTTGCCGCGTCGATAATCGGTTGCAGTTCGCGGCTGTTCCGCGCGGCGGGTTTCTCGACCATTACATGCTTACCCGCCTCGACCGCTCGTAAGGTAATCGGTGCCAGCATGTCGTTGGTGGTCGCCACCACCACAATATCCACGTTCGGCTGCTCGACAAGTTCCTGCCAATCGGTGAACGCTGCCGCCCCCGCCACGCTGCGGCTAAGTGTCTGTGCGCGTTCGGCGACCACATCGGCTGTCGCGACTAACTGCGCCCCTGCCAAAGCTTTCGCCCGTTTTTGCCCGATCAAGCCGCAGCCGATAATGCCAACGTTCATCGGTCACCCCAATCTTGCCCACGATCTTTGGGGATAATTCGGCGCAGTGTGTAAACATCACCGCGCAGGTCTTGCTGGTGATCCTGTAAGGTTTCCCACGGATCCCAGATCGCGCTAATCAGCTTGCCGCTAATGCCATCGCTAGCGGCGGATGCCAGATAAACGCACAAATCCGCGCCGCGATCCAGCCCTGCGCCACCCTGCGCCTTTTGAGCTTCGGCGCGTTTATAAAAGGTCGCGCCCACCACCTGTGGCCCCGCTTCGAGCACCTCATCCAACAAACGGGTGTTCAGCGCACCGGGGGCAACCGCGTTCACATCAATATGGAAGGCGCGGGTTTCTTCAGCAATCGTTTCGCTAAAGCGCACGACCGCCGCTTTCGAGGCCGCATACGCCGTGAAGCGCGGCAGCGGGTTGGTCGCCCCGCCGCCCGACAGGTTGATAATTTTGCCGTACTGTGCCGCTTTGAAGTGCGGCAGTATGGCGTGTGTTGGCAAAACAGTACCGTACAGGTTGATCTCGATGGCCTGCTGCCATGCCGCCCAATCGACCGTTTCGCTCTCGCCCATCGGGCCGTAAACACCCGCGTTATTCACCAGAATTTGGATGCTGCCCAACGCGCCGATAGCATTCGCCACCAGCCGCTCAACCTGTTCCGGCTTGGAGACATCGCAGGTTTCCGCTAATACCTGCTGCCCTGCGGTTGCGTGTGCCGCAATCTCCTGCCGCGCTTGTTCGAGCAAATCGCCGTTTCGCGCACACAGGTACACATTTGCACCCGCCGCGACAAACGCCTGGGCAATCGCCTGCCCCAAACCTTGGTTCGCGCCGGTAATAATCGCTGAACGATTTTGAAGTGTCATGGCTTGCCTACGGAATAATAATCGCTAAGGGTGGCTAACTGCCCCGCGAGGAAACTGTTCGCATCCAAAACCAGCGGTCGCCGCATCAACGTTTGGCACATCTCCGCCGTGACAGCGCGGAACTCCGGCCATTCGGTCGTAACAACCACCGCGTCTGCTTGTGACAGCGCATCCGGTAAGCTGTTTACCACCTGCACACGGTCGCTCAGGTGCGCGGGCAGCGGTTCGGCGTGGGGGTCAACCGCCCTTATACTAGCCCCGTCCACCAGCAGCCGTTCGCAGAGTTCAACCGCAGTCGAACGGCGCAGGGTGCTGGTATCCGGTTTGTACGTCAAGCCGAGCAGCACAATCGTTTGACCGGCTAGCGTACCGAGCAGACTTTGTAACCGACGATATGCCCAGCTTTTGTGGGCGTTATTACTTGCCAGCACCCCGTTGAGCAGCGGCAGCGGCAGTTGGGCGGCGGCTTCTGACTGCGTTAGAAACACCAGATCACGCGCCAAAGTCCCACCCGCGAAGGCACCACCGGGGCGCAGATACGCCTTCGAACCAATTCGCACTTCGGTTTTTAAGCCGCGCTCAACTTCACGGGCATCGGCCCCGGTTTGTTCGCAAACAGTCGCGATTTCGTTCATGAAGGCCACCGATGTCGCGAGGAAGGCGTTGAGGGCGTGTTTGGTCATCTCGGCGGATTCGACCTTCATCCACTCGATCTTATCAGTAATCGGCTTCAGTGCTTCGGTGATACGGGCTTTGTCTGCCTCATGTCGCACGCCGACCACCACCCGATCCGGCTCTGTGAACACGCGAATGGCATTCCCCAGCCGCAAGTTTTCCGGCGAGTAAGCAAAGCTCACCGCGCCATCGGGGAAATCACGCTGATAGATGGCTTCAAGCTGTGCTGTTGTGCCGACCGGAAGCTGTGACGAAATCAGCACCACCGTGCCGCGTCCGAGATTCGGCAGCAAGCGCTGAACTTCCGCTACCACAAACCCCACATCCGCCACATCGTCATTATCGACCGGCGTATCATATGCCACCCACACCAGTTCCGCCTCTGCGACGGTTGCGGGGTCGCTGCTAAAGTGTAAGCGTCCGCTGGCTAATCCACTTTGCACGAGGTCTTGCAGCTTCGGCTCAAACACGGGGATTTCACCCGCTTGCAGCTTGTGGATAACGGTTTCGTCTGCATCATAACCGATAACCTGATGCCCCGCCTCTGCCAGACAAGCGGCGGTCACCGTGCCGAGGTGCCACAGGCCAGCAACACAAATCTGCATCATCGCTGCTCCAACAACCACGGCTGCGAGATTAAATACTCCAGCGTGCGGACAACCGACTGCTGAATGGTGAGCTTGGGCTGCCAACCGAGTTCCCGCATCCGCGCCGCATCAAGAAAAATAAACGGACTGTCACCAATCCAACCGCGTTCGCCGCCTTCAAAAGTCAGCGTTGGTTGAATACCCAGATGCCCGCATATCCAGCCAATCGAGTCGGTCACTTTGCAATATTCGTTCGTGCCAAGGTTGAAGATGTTCACCTTACCCTGTGCCTTCTCAATCGCCATCAGCACCGCGTCGAGACAGTCTTGAATATACAGGTAGGATTTGGTTTGCTGACCGTTCCCCAGCACATATAAATTGGTGGGGTCGTTTTTGAGCTTGCGGTAGAAGTCGAAGATATGTCCGTGTGTGTAGCGCTCACCGAGGATCGACACAAAGCGGAAGATGTAACCCTGAAAGCCGAACCCTTCGCAGTACGCCGTAATCAACCCCTCACAGGCGAGTTTGGATGCGCCGTAAAGCGAGGTTTGTACGGGGAAAGGTGCATTTTCCGGTGTGGGGAACACACTCGGCTCACCGTAAATGGAACCCGTCGACGAAAACGCGATGCGCTTAACCCCGTTCGCCCGCATGGCTTCCAACACATTAAAGGTGGCAGTCGTGTTTTGCTCAAGGTCTTTGCGCGGGTGCTGTGTCCCAAAGCGCACATCGGCGTTCGCTGCCAGATGAAACACAAAGTCACATCCCGCCATCGCCGCGTTTAGCGTTTCGGTATCCAGCAAATCACCTTTAACCAACCGGAAGTTTGGCGACTTTTCCGCCGCTTCCAAAAAGGCCGATTGTCCCGTGCTGAAGTTGTCGTAAACCGTGACGGAATGCCCTTCCGCCAGCAGCCTATCCACCAGATTACTACCAATAAAACCGGCACCACCGGTCACAAAAGTCTGCATAGAGTTATCTCATATCCCACTTCGCTAAAGCCATCACAGGGTCACGCATCGGTTCGGATTTCGCCATGAACCGAATGCGGAAAATATCAGTCGCGTTGCGGATGTTACCGCTTAGGAGTTGAAGGCGGCTGTCACCATCATCCCGCCAGCGGATCGGTATTTGCTCGATCTTGTAACCGGCTTGCTCCGCCAGATACAGGATTTCGACATCGTACATATAACCGTCGATTTTTTGCCGCGCAAAGAGGTCGATTGCAATATCGCGTTGAAAAAATTTAAAGCCACACTGCGTATCAATGATGTTGTGCAGGCCAATGACGAGATGCATGAACACCGCAAACCCGCGCGACCCCAACTGGCGGTAAAGCGGCTGCTTGCGTTCAATCCGCGAACTCGAAAGCCCTCTCGATCCAATGACAATCGGTACGCCGTTGTTCAAGTAGGGCAGGAATTTGTCAAGTTCTTCAATCGGTGTTTTGTTGTCCGCGTCTGTGAAGCCGATGATTTCGCCCTTACACAGCGGTATCGCACGGCGTAAACCGTAACCTTTACCGCGCCGTTCGGTGCCACCAATCACTTTAATACGCGGGTCGTCCTTTGCCATCTCAGCCATAATTTCGCGCGTGCCGTCGTCACCATCCGCCGAGACAATGATTTCATACGTCAAGCCACGCGCCTCGAAATAACGCTGCGCTTCGGTGACGGTGTTCGCGATACTTTTGGCTTCATTGTAGGCAGGAAAGATCAAGCTGATTTTTGGAGGCACGGACATACTGATTTACCTTCGGTTAGGCGAGTTTGATGACCGCTTCTAGCGCAGGGCGTAGAAGGCTTCAAAATCCGTCGGGTTTAAACAATTTGGAAGCCCGCTGCTTGCGCGTCGCGGTAAAACATTTTAACGGTGTCCAGTGAGAATTCTTCTAAATCTTTACCCAGTGTGTTCAACTTTGCAAGAAGATCGTGGGTTACGGTGATGATCGGGCATCCGATTTCATCCGCCTGCACAATGTTCAGCAGTTCGCGCGGGCTTGCCCACAGCAGTTCGGCCTGTGGAGATTCTTTGAGTACCGCGAGTGAGTCTTTCATGATCGGCAGCGGGTCGCAGCCCGTGTCGGCAATCCGCCCCGCGAATACCGAGATGAACGACGGCGCTCCACCCTTGACAGCTTCACTCACCGCACTCACCTGATTCAGCGTGGTCATCGCCGTGATGTTCAGCTTGAGACCTTGGTGCGACAGTTTGTGGATGAGCGGCACAGCGGACTCAGAGCGGGTGTTGGTGATGGGGATTTTGACGTAAACATTATCCGCCCAACTGTTAATAATTTGGGCTTGCCGTTCCATCTCGTCAAATTCATCGCTGAAGACTTCGAACGAAATCGGACGGTCGGTGATGTGCTGCAAGACTTCCTTCGCAAAACCGGCGTAATCGGTAATACCAGCTTTCCGCATCAATGTCGGGTTGGTTGTAAAGCCCTTAATCAGTGGATTTTCAGCCAGTTTGATGATCGCGGCCAGATCAGCACCATCAGCAAAAATCTTGATTCGCAGATCGGATAAGTTCATTCAATTCCCTAAAACATTTACAAAATGAAGTCGCGATTATATCATCATAATTTACGCTAGTTAAGGATAAGTGCCGTTGAATTCGCTCTCAACCCCGCCCACCAAAAGCACCGTCGAAGATCTTGCTTATAAACACGATGATTACGACTTCCGCTCGACTGATCCTTACGCCTTCACCAAGTATCGGATCATCCTCAAGTGGCTGCCGCATATTGACAATCTTCATGTTCTCAATGCTGGCTGCGGTTCGGGCGAAATGAATGCGTTGATGGCGCGACATAACCCCTCGTGGAATATTGATGCTATTGATGTCGATGAAGAGGGCATCCAGCGGGCGCGGCTCCTCAAAGAACAGCTTTCACTCCAAAACATATCCATTACCAAAAGCAGTATTGAAGATTTTCAGCCGAACGGTCTCTACGACATCATTATTTCCAACGATGTATTAGAGCATATCGACGATGTTGATCAGGCCATCGGGCGTTTAGCCGCCATGCTGAAACCCGGTGGCTTGCTGCTGGTCAGCGTACCGGCTTTACAGTGGGTATTCGGCTATCACGATGAATTGCTGGGGCATTTCCGGCGTTACAACCGTCAATTTTTGGCGAAGCAGCTTGCACCCTATTTTGACATCCAATACATGCGCTACTTCGGGATGCTGCTGGTGCCAATCGCCTTTTATTACAGCCGTCTGCGCCACCAAGCCTATCCCCTCGGCAGCCAGCGCGACAAAACCTCACTAGCGGCTCGAATCGTCAACACCATGCTGCTGCTTGAAGAACGGATTGCCTTTCCACTCGGAACTTCTGTATTGGCGAAGGCTGTTCGCAAACGGTCTTAACCAGCGCTCACCCTCTCGATAATGCCCATTAATTCTTAGAAAACTCGCTAGTAGCCTAAGAGAATCGGGAGAATAGAGGGACGGCGAGACCAGGTAGTCTTGATGGATTGAAAATCGGATGCGCTTACCACCAGCCTCACCCGCGTTGGTTTTATATCGCCACTTTCGTTGTTCTGATTGGCATCAGGATGCGTGCGCGATTTCGAGAAAAAGTGTCGGATAGGGTGACTGAAACGCTTTCAGTGGGTGACAAATCGACTTTCTACGTGCTAGCGTCTTGTTTGCGGATCAAGCACATCGCGCAAGAAATCACCGAGGAACGACACGCTCAAAACAATCATCATCAATACCATACTTGGGAGAAAAATTTGCAGCATATTCTTTTCAAGATAGGGCGTAGCATCGGTAATCATTTTGCCAATGCTGGGGTCAGGGGGTTGTATGCCTAATCCGAGCAGGCTTAGAACAGCTTCATTGACAACTACACTGGCTGCATTCAGCGTACTGGTAACCACGATCAAACCAACTAAGTTTGGGAGTATATGGGCGACAATAATATGCCGCTTGCTCGCACCTAAAATGTGCGCCGCCATCACGAATTCTTGTTCCCGCAGTACCAGTGTTTGACTGCGAACAAGTCGCGCCATCATGGGCCAACTGACGAGGCTCAAGGAGCCAGCGACCAACAATAAACGGCCTATCCCGCCAAACTGTTCGCTTACGGCTGCACCAAAGGTCGCCGCAACCAAAATTGCCAGCAATAACCCCGGAAATGCGAACAACATATCGGCAGCACGCATCACAAGGGTATCGATCCAGCCACCGAAATAACCGGCAACAAGGCCGAGCGTTGCCCCCAACAAAATATTGAGTGCTTCAACGTAAAGCGTTACCAGCAGCGACACACGCAAGCCGAGCATCAGCCGCGCCAGCGTATCGCGCCCTAAGTTATCCGTTCCCAACCAATGCGTTTCACTCGGATTGGCGTTGATTGCTACATAGTCAAGTTTGATGGCGCTTTGCGGGTAAATCACCGGCCCCAAAATGGCAATGACGATCAAACTGATTAGAATCAGTAGGCTGATTGAGGCTGTGCGATTACGGCGAAAACCATGCCAGAAATCATAAAAAGAACCCCGTTTAAGTTCAACAGGCTGATCTTCGCGAGAGGTAACTAATAGGTTTACAGGTGTGTTCATTGCATTAGCTCGTTAGTTTCACTCGTGGGTCAATTGCCAAATACAATAAATCGACCACCAAATTCGTCACAACAAGAGCCAATGCCAACAGCAGGGTTGTCCCTTGAATGACCGGATAATCCCGTTGGGCAACAGCTTGTATCGACAAAAACCCAATGCCGGGTATAACAAAGAGGGTTTCGATAACAAACGCACCGGTGACCAGAAAAGCCAGCGCCGGGCCGATATACGTAATCACCGGCAGCATCGCATTTCGGAAACCATGTCGCCAGTAAACATGGGATGCGGACAATCCCTTGCTCCATGCCGTTCGCATATAGTCTTGATGCAGCACCTCTAACATGGTGGCACGGGTCAAACGCACAATATAGCTCATATAGGGTACTGCGAGGATGATGGTCGGCATAATCCAATGTTCGAGGCGACCCCACCCCGCTACGGGTAACGATGGTAATCCGTAGAGGTAGAACTGGTAATTAACCCACCGAAAAATGGGGATGAGCACAAAACTGGGAATCGAATAACCAGCTAACACCAATATCATACTGAAACGATCAAAAGTGGTATTTTGTTTGATCGCTGTCCATGCTCCCAATGGAATACCGATTGCCAGCGCCAGAGATAACGCAGCCAAACCGAGCGCGAGCGACATGGGCACACCGTTCTCAATCAGCGTCCATACAGGCCGCCCTTGAAAGCGATACGACAGCCCCAGATCGCCTTGCAGCAGACCGCCTACATACTTGCCATATTGCTCATACCACGGCAAATCAAGACCGTAGAGATGTATTAAACGGTCATAGGTTGCTTGGTCTTGTTCCGCGCCCATCATCGCTCGAATAGGGTCGCCGGGCGCAAAGTAGCCGACAAGGAAGGTGATAAAGGTAACGCTCAAGATCACAAAAAATAAGCTTATGAAACGCCTAAAGATAAGTCGGAACATGCGTAAAAAGTCCCCAAACAAAAACATGTGCGCCCTGAAAACAGGACGCACAAGGTCACAGAGAAGCAATTATATAAAACGATGTGGTTACTGTGCAGGCCGTCCGCGCAGCGCCGAGTAATCGCCGATAATCACACCCTTGCTTGTGAATGCGAAGCCCTCAATATAGGGCTGCACCAACACATTCAAGTTGGGGTTCAGCAGCGGCAGCCAACCCACATTTGTGACTGCAATTTGCTCGGCCTGATTATACAATTCGAGACGGTGTTCAGGATCGAGAACCGATGCGTCGGCCTCGGTCGTGATCGCATCGAACTCGGCATTCGAGAAATGTCCGTTATTGTTGCCGACGCCGGTACGAAGCTGCTGTGACAGGAATGTCTGTGGGTCAGGATAGCTGGCAGTCCATACACTGTAGTAAAGCTGCAAACCACTTTCAGGGGTGCTGCTGGTTTCGTTTAAACGGGCGCTGAAAGTCGAGAGTTCCAGCGGTTCCAGCGTGACGTTAATCCCCAGATTTTCCAGCCATTGGGCTTGCAAAACAGTTACTACACGTTCGTTATCACCTTCAGCCGCATAGCTTAATGTGATATTGCCGATGCTCTCCGGCGTCACACCAGCAGCAGCGAGTGCGGCTTTTGCGGCCTCAACATCAAAATGCAGACCTTCAACCGGATGCTCTGAACCATGAATGCCGGGGGGTAAAATACGGTCGGTGGGAGATGCCGCGCCATTCAAAATTTGATTAGCAATCACATCCTTATCAATCGCCAGTGCGAATGCCTGACGTACACTGACATTATCAAAGGGGGCCTTCGTCTGGTTAAAACCGAGGTAACGGGTTGAGAAGGCTACTGCTTGATGGAAATCGGGCAAATCGCGTACGTCGCTCAGATGCACTGCGGGAACCCCATTCTGGACATTCCCGGTAATATCTACTCCACCGGTGCGGTAAAGTTGGTAGGCGGTTTCGCTGTCCTGAATGAAAGGAAGTGTCAAACGTGAAATCGTAGCGGGCTGCCAGTAATTCGGGTTCGGAATCAGCACAATATCTTGACCATGATTCCATGCTTCAACTTGGAAAGCGCCGCTCGAAACAGGGAGTTCTGCCCAATTTTCATTCGCTTCGGCAGCCGCTTGTGAAACGATCTTTGCCGTGCCAAAGGTTAAACGCCCAAGGAAGATAGCTGAAGGCGCACTAATTGTAATTTCAACGGTACGATCATCGGGGGCTTTTACACCGGCAAGTTCCGTCGCCGCGCCAGAAACCACATCCTGCACACCCACAATGCTCGAAAGATAGAGCGGGCCAGTCCAGTTACCAACAGCCGGATCGACAGCATGGTTCAACGACCAAACAACATCCTGCGCTGTGATAGGTGTACCATCTGAAAACAGGATGTTTTCCCGCAGGGTAAATGTGTAAACCAGACCATCTTCAGAGATGACCCAACTTTCGGCGAGATCAGGAACAATATCGAGGTTGCCATCCAAACGTACTAACCCACCATAGAGGAGTTCGAGCACCGTATAGCCCTGTGCATCGGATGCGCGTGGCGGGTCGAGCGATACAAGATCGGTAATGCCTTCAAGCGGCCATGTAATGGTTTCGCCGTCGGCATTTTGTGCGCTCAGCGGAACAATGCCTAAGCTGAGTACAAAAACCGAAAACAGGAAAAGCGTTGCAGTGCGTCTAATGTTCATGAGTACTTTCCATTTCCTACGGATTAAGTTACGATGCTGCTGAATTGATGTTTACTCAGTTTGGTATGAGTGTGATCCGCGAATTGATTACATAGTACTCCCTATAGAAAACAAAAAAGCCATCCTGAACGGATGGCTCTTGCAGACAAACTAAATTAAAGCTGTGGCTACCGAATCATACGTCCTTGCAATCGAATATTATGATTGTAAGTACACATACAACCATAAAATAGGAATTGGGGGACACGAAAGTTAGCCATAAATGTAATGTAGCACATCAAAAATAAAATCACAAGCATTTGCTGACAACCACTTGAAATGGTTATATCAAGCCAGCTTTCCCTAATATTGGAACACACCATGCTGCCACGAAGTCAATTTGTCGCCTTAAATAACTGTCAATTTCATGTTCGGGACTGGGGCGGGACAGCTTCCAAGATTATGCTGTGCTTACACGGGCTTGCATCAACTTCTCACATGTTTGATCTGATTGCACCCTTAATTCCATCCGATTACCATGTGTACGCGCTCGATCAACGCGGGCATGGTTTATCCAGCAAGCCCGATTACGGCTACGACTTCGAAACCATCGCTCAAGACATCGACGCTATTCTCGACATCATTAACCCGCGGCAGTATCCCGTCACCTTGGTAGGGCATTCATGGGGAGCATATACCGCACTCTACTACGCTGCCAATCATCCAGTAGAGCGCGTAATCTTGATTGATGGCGGCATAAAAACGATGGGTGACACCTTCGAAACGTGGGCTGAAGCCGAAGTAAAAATGGCTCCCCCACGTTACACCAATCGCTCTATTGATGACATTGAATTGATGATTCGCCAAAAGTGGCTCGGCAGTTTTTATCGCCCCGAACTACTGCCGTTAGCGCTGTCGATCTTCGACACAACCGACCCCAACGATGTTCAACCCCGTCTAACGTTTGCCAATCACATGCAGATTGCGCGTGCCTTGTGGGGCATTCATCCGGTCGGTTATTTCTCACTTGTGACCTGCCCTGCGCTCGTGGTCGCGGCTACAACATCTCTCGATAAGGCAGATGTCCAGCTCGAGCACGCTCTGAAACTGCTAAAGACAAACATGCCACATGTTCATATGGTTGTGATGCCAGACACAGCACACGATATTCCCTGGCACCGGCCTAAAGAATTGGGTGCTGTTATCAATACATTTTTACACCCTAGCTAAAGAAGGCCTTATCTAAAATCGCTAAGTGTGCGTGTAGCTAATTAGTGAATAGGCCAACATCCTCTGCTTAAAAGAAGCAAAAAAATATAACCGTTTTGTCACCAACATGAAACTGAATTTGTCACCGCAAGAGGTTAAGGTAACTGCTTCTTCAGGGAATTGGATTCAGGAATTGATCTAAACATGGCTTATCTGCAATTTTCCTCCAAATTGATGTGTTGTACTTCTTGTCACATGTTCTCGCCATGTTGTAGCCGCTGCACGCCCTGATGCTTTGTTGACCATCTGTGTTGAAAGGCCGCTACAGTCATGAGCGGCCTTTTTTATTGCCCGTTTCACTTAAAGTGACTCCAAAGGAAATACAATGTCCGATATCGTGACCATTGCCGGCAGCCCCTCTTATCCTTCTCGTTCTTCGGCTGTACTTGAAATCATTCGTGAGCGGCTTGAAGCACGACAATTTACGACTGAATCAATCCATGTACGTAACTTGCCATCCGAGGCACTGTTATCGGGCAAATCAGACGATATTCGTATTAAGGAAGCCATTCAGTCGATTACTGATGCATATGTTGTTGTGGTGGCGACCCCTGTTTATAAAGCAGCCTATACCGGACTGCTGAAAGTCTTTCTAGACTTGCTACCACAGCAAATCCTCGCGGAAAAAATTGTATTTCCAATCGCTACAGGTGGATCACAAGCGCACTTACTCGCTATCGACTATGCATTGAAGCCCGTACTTTCAGCATTAGGCGCACAACATATCTTGAATGGACTTTACATTCAAGATTCACAACTTCAATATACCGATGGTTTCGAACTTGACCCTGCAATTGAGCAGCGGTTGGATAAAACCATCCACGCCTTGACCCGTCATCTCATCCATTCGCAAAATCAACCCGCTGCTATAGCGGTCGGAAAGTGAGCATATTGAACATGCGTACCCGTTTTGTTACCACACTCGTTGTATTACTCGCTCTATTCGCGATTGGCATTTCAGTACAGGCACAATCCAGCGAAACACCCACAGAAATTCGTATCGGTTATCAGCGCAATGGCGTTTGGCCGCTCATTAAAGCTAAAGGGATTCTTGAAGAACTCTTCCCTGACGCAACAATCACCTGGGCTGTATTCCCTGCTGGGCCACAACTTTTGGAAGCCCTAAATGCGGGGTCAATTGATATTGGTTCAACCGGAGATACCCCGCCGATCTTCGCTCAGGCAGCCGGAACGCCGCTGGTTTATGTGTCGGTCATTTCCGGGTCGGGCGCTGGAAGCGCAATTGTCGTGCCTGAAAATTCACCGTTGCAAACGGTCGCTGATTTGAAAGGCAAAAAGATCGCTTTCCAGAAAGCTTCGAGCGCACATCTTTTGACGGTTAAAGCACTGGAACAGTCAGGTCTTACCTATGAGGATATCGAGCCTATATTTCTTGCTCCATCCGAAGCTCGCGCAGCTTTTGAAAGTGGCAGTATCGATGCCTGGACTATTTGGGACCCATTCCGGTCAGCCGCCATCAAGGAAATCAATGCTCGTGCGCTGGTTGAAGGTCAGGATGTCGCGCAATCCAATGGTTTTATTGAAGCCTCAAGTAATTTCGTCACTCAATATCCTGATGCCTTAAAGGTCATTTTAGAGCAGGTACGCGAATGGCAAAGCTGGATCTACGACAACACAGATGAGTATGCTGAGATTCTGGCGCAAGAAACAGGATTAGAAGTCGAAGTCATCAAGTTCAGCCTCCGTTCTGAAGTGCAGCAGTATCGTTGGATTGACGATGAAGCTATTGCAGCCCAACAAGCTGTGGCCGACATTTTCTTCAATTTAGAGTTGATCCCCGAACCGCTCGTTATCAAGGACGTGGTTTGGATTGGCGGCACTAACCCCACCGAGGAAACCGCAGTCGCTACAGAAAGCGAAAGTACACCGGAAGCCACCGCAGCAAGCGGCTAGGCAACATCCCTTGGAAATAACGGATTTGGGTAACTCCTATGTTGCCCAAATCCACCCTAGGCATCAATGGCGAAGTATTAAGGAAGCAACATGGAAATCAATTGGTTTTTGCCAACAGGCGGAAATGATGGGCGTTACTTAGGAACGCATGTTGGTGGACGAAATGCCGACTTCAATTATTTGCAGCAAGTCGCACAGGCTGTCGATAATCTCGGTTTCAAAGGTGCGTTGTTGCCTACAGGCCGACACTGCGAAGATGCGTGGATCGTTTCGGCATCACTAGCTGCGGTCACTAAACGCATGAAATTCATTGTCGCTTTCCGCCCCGGTCTGATTGCACCAGCTTTGGCGGCACGAACCACTTCAACTTTTGACCGTATCAGTAACGGTCGTGTACTCGTGAATATTGTCACGGGTGGCAGTGACGCAGATACCGCCGCAGATGGACTGAAGCTCGACCATGATGAGCGATATGAACTGACCGATGAATTCCTGACGATTTATAAAGGCATTAGCCGGGGTGAGCAGGTCACATTTGAGGGGAAACACCTGAAAGTTTATGGCGGCCACAATGTTTTCCCGAATATCCAGCAGCCGCATCCGCCCGTTTATTTTGGTGGTTCGTCAGATGCGGCTCACCGCGTTGCTGCCAAACATGCCGATTTATACCTGACGTGGGGTGAACCGGTAAATCAGGTTGCTGAGCAAATCGCAAAGGTGAAACGTTACGCCGAAGAACATAATCGTACTGTGCGCTTCGGCATTCGCTTGCACATTATCGTGCGAGAGACCGAAAGACAAGCATGGGACGCTGCTAATGACCTCATCAAGTATGTCGATGAAAAAGCGATTGCCTCAGCCCAATCCCTGATGTCCAGTTCACAAGCAGTCGGCCAACATCGGATGCAAGCCTTACATAAAGGCAGCAAAGAACATCTCGAAATTAGCCCGAACTTGTGGGCGGGTGTTGGCTTGGTACGGGGCGGGGCAGGTACGGCATTGGTCGGTGATCCTGATACGATTGCCCAACGGATGCAGGAATATGTTGACCTCGGTATCGAGTCCTTCATCTTATCTGGCTACACTCATTTGGAAGAAGCCTACCGGACAGCCGAATTGCTTTTCCCCAAGCTGCCAAA
>JAPUDW010000134.1:0-3767 GCA_027492915.1 Bacteroidota bacterium
CACTCTGGTCGGGGTCAATACGAATTTCGGTGCGGTCAAGCCGTATCCACTCGGCAGGCATTCCGGTCACTTCGACGCGGAAACGGTGGGCTTCTGCCGAGGTGTTGGTGATATTAACTTCAGCGGACATATGCGCACCGGGGGAAAACGGCGCGGGTGGGCCAATGACATCCAAGCGGAAGGCCAGCGCGGCGACTTCGATCCGCTGAGTAGTTTCATCCACCACCTTCACCGGCTGGGTCGCCATTTCGTCGAGCTGGTGGTAAATAATCCGTAGGTGGCCGATCTGGATTTCGTCACCACCATCCAATTCGCGGGGGGTGTTGGGCGCAAGCCGTTCACCATCCACAAACGTCCCGTTGGCGGACTCCATATCGGTAATGACTGTTTTTTGACCATCGTGGGCGAGGCTGAAGTGGTAACGGGAGATGGTGTTGGTTTCCAACGCGATGGTATTGCCGGTTGAACGTCCAACCGAGATCGAATTGTCAACGAGTGGAAAGGTCATAAACTGACCCTCCGGCCAAAACACATCTAATCGACCATAAGCCATAACGCACTAGCTCCGTGTTAGACCGCAATCTGCCCATTGTAACCGCATGACGGGCATAGTCCAAGATGCACACCGTACCTATTACCCAACGATGCCACTACGGTGAACAATAGGGAATGCGGTTTTAACCGTTCGCTTTTAGTGGGTAAACAGCCTAAATTCAACAAAAAACACCCTCGAAATTCGTGCGGTCAGCTTCTAGTTACTTTCCCAAGAATGCGCCATGATGGGGTCAAACATTTTAATGGAGAATTAAGCGATGCCTACACTTTTACGATTGGCGACCGAGGATGACGCACCCCAAATATTAGCAATTTACGCCCCGATTGTGCGAGAAACCGTAATCTCGTTTGAGTACGAAGTGCCGACCGAGGTGGAGATGCGCGGGCGCATCCGGGGCAAACTCGACCATGATTATCCGTGGCTGGTCATGGAACGCGATGGCGATTTACTGGGTTATGCCTATGCGGGACGCTGGCGTGACCGCGCGGCATATGACTGGACGGTGGAGACAACCGTTTATGTGAATGCAAACGCGCGGCGCGGCGGCATCGGGCGAACACTTTACCACGCCCTCTTTACAGTGCTGCGGCTGCAAGGCTTTGTGCAGGCAGTCGCGGGTATCACGCTGCCGAATGATCCGAGCGTTGGCTTGCACGAGGCGGTAGGCTTCATATCAACCGGCATTACGCATAACGCTGGCTACAAGTTTGGGCAGTGGTACGGCGTGGGCTTTTTTGAGATGGCGCTGCAACCCCCACCACAGGTTCCCGTTCCTACCCTGCCGATTGCTGATTTGGTGCAGACAGCCGACTGGCAGGCGATAGTCGGTCGTCTTTAGTCGATAGAAATTTAGAATCGTGATTATTACTATGCGATAAGAATTGCAGATTTTGCAGATATTCTGCCGAAATGGCGGGCGGGAGACTCTCTCAGTTCCGCCGAATTGTCATTTTGTGTCGGCGGGAGTGAGGGAGCGCGGCGCTGAAATGAAAAAAATCGGCGGCAACCTCCCGTGTGTCTGCCGCGTCGCAAATGTCGGTGTCGTCGCAGCAGATGGACGGGAGCGATCCGCCGAATATGCAAAGGTAAATGCAATACGGATTGACCACAGAGGAACAGAGAAAATGCAGAGAGGAAGATAACACAAAAGCTCCTAGACATAGGGACACAATGATGAGTAAATCGTAGCATAGTTTGTGGGGTTTAGGGTGACCATTTGGTAGCTTTTAAGCCTCGAAGCTACCAACCCTTTTGAGGGAAAAAGATTGTTAAATTAGTTTGGAAATGGTTAGAAATTGGTAGATGGGTCAATGATGAAGGTGATTGATATGGAAATGTGCTACCAAGCGTCAGACAAACGCTGGTCAAAAAGTGGACGATATGACAAAGTATATCTATGATCCGCACCAAAACTGATATATCGAAGAACGGCATAAAGATATGGGAAAGCGAAATTATCTTATCGAGGGAGTCTCTGGCACAGGCAAAACCTCGGTATGCCACGAACTGCGCCGGCGCGGTTACGCAGCCATCAACGGTGATCGAGAACTGCGCCAACAAGGAGACGCGACTACCGAAAGCGTTCGCAGCACGCGCCCAACCATGTCCGCCGCCGAAATCAGCCATGCGAGTAATATTTGGGATGTCGAAAAAGTAAGGCAGTTGACAGGCAATCCAGACGACGAAACCACGTTTTTCTGCGGTGGTTCACGAAATTTTAATCAGTTCATCAGCCTTTTTGATGCAGTCTTTATCCTCGACGTGGATGCAAAGACACTCAATGAACGGCTCGACAACCGTGCTGATGATGACTGGGGCAAGAGCAAAAGCGAGCGAGAACTCATCCTACACTTACGCGCTACAAAAGAGGATCTACCCGACGATGGTATCATCATTGATGCTACACAACCGATCATCAACGTTGTAGACGAAATCCTGAGCCATGTCTTCCGATCTTAGGTCTAATGGCGAAATCCTAAACGATTCAATAAAGTCGCATACAGCGGAAACCGAAATTGACATAGGCGTTCATGGGGTAATCGTCAAAGCGCAGGGCGGACTGGTTCGAGTCATCTTTGTACGAGCCGCCGCGCAGGACACGCCTCATATCGGCATCCTCACTGTTGACCTCGCGCCCGTCCGACACCGCATAGGGATAACCCATATACCGGCTGCTTACCCACTCCAACAAATTGCCGCTCAGGTCAGACACGCCGACCCATGAGTTCCCCGCTGGGCGGCTGCCGACAGAGGCGGTTGCATCACCCGCGTTTTCGACCGAAACCACATTATCCGCCACATCACTGTTTCCCCACGGGTAAAGGAGGCTGTCCGGCCCGCGAGCGATATATTCCCACTCCAGTTCGGTGGGTAAACGTCCATAGTCTCGTGCTTTACAAAAATCACGCGCCTCGAACCAGCTTACCGAGTCGCGGGGTTGGTCAGCACCCGTGAAGTGCCCAGCCGAGCCGAACTGCGCATTCGTGACTTCGTAGCGATCAACCCAAAACGGTTGGTCAACGCACTGTTCCTTAGCAGGCGCTTGATCTTCCTCACCGCCATCCTGCCCCATCGTGAAACAGCCCACCGGCACCAGCGCCATTTCGAAACCCTCAATCACGCGGTAAAAAGGCCGCCAATCCACATTCGAGCGAACAGGTGCGGATAAGGAGACTTGCTCGGCAACTGCGTAATCACGGGCGCAGCGGAAGCCGATACCCGCAATTTCGAAATACGGAGGATACCCGGATCGTATGCCTGAACGAACACCATTGGCATCGGTGTTCCATGAACCACCGCGAATTGCATACCGAGCTGTAGTATCCGAAAGATCGCCCTCAGATTCCGCACTCAGGGAATAGGGATAGGGTTGATAAATACTACTGACCCATTCCCACACATTACCACTCATATCGGACGCACCGACCCATGAATTCCCCGCAGGGCGACTTCCAACCGGCGACGATTCATCATTAGAGTTACCCACATAAACCACATTATCAGCTGCAAATTCGTTACCCCACGGGTAGATGAGGTTACTTGGCCCACGGGCAACATATTCCCATTCGCGTTCAGTCGGCAATCGTGCGCCGCGCGATGTACAAAAATCAAGTGCCTTATACCGGCTTACCTCGTCATACGGATGATCGCTCGTCGGGTTTACCGCCATACCAAACTGCTGTTTGGTGACTTCATAGCGGTCGATCCAGAA
>JAPUDW010000134.1:3777-18748 GCA_027492915.1 Bacteroidota bacterium
GAAGGCTTGATCAAAACACTGCTCATGCGCGGGCGATTGCTCTTCCTCGCCGTCGTCACCCATCATGAAGCAGCCGGGGGGAACCAGCGCCATCTCAGAGCCATTAAATACGGTATAAACGGCTGTCCAATCAGCATTCGTGGTGACAACCGGAACCGAGTTGACGGGAACGGGAGTAGACGTAGGTAGGCCAGCGGCGGCTTGCGTTTTAGCGACATCCGTGGCAGCAATCAGGGCTTCACTGGTAGCGGCTTGATCGACATTGACCTGTGTTCGGGCGATGCGCGTCTCGGTTTGCTGTACCGCCATCGTTTGAAGCGGGGCGGTTAAGTCCTCAAGCGATGTTTGACCGTCCTTGTAGGGGTTTAATGCTGGAACAACAACTAAGAAAATCAAGGCGACAGCTAAAATCGCGGTTGCCCCAATCACAATCCAACGGCGCGATAGGTTGCCCAATGGATTTTTGGTGCGGATAGCAGATTTTGCTGGTTGAGGGGGCGATGATTGAGGCGCAGGCAGGATAGAGGGAAGTTGAGGATTAACGCGTAGGTCAGGCAGCACATCGCCATTTGGAACCCCGACGACACGCGCAATTTCACCCTGCAACTGCTGAAAGGCATCACTGAATGCTTGATCTTTAAAGTTAATGTATTGCAGGCGGCGTAACTGAAAATGGGAACGGGATTCACGCCACAAAATCGGAATAATCGGCTTATGCTCATCAATAAACCACTGCCATTCATTTTCAACATTCCGCGAAGTCATTGATTCCGGCGACACGATGACCAACATCAAGTCACAGTGATCAAGCCCTTGCTGAATGGCGCTGCTCCAGTTCATACCCGCAGGAATATCATCGACATCCAGCCAGACATCGGCATTTATCTGGGACAGTGCAGATGCAAGCTGCCGCGCAAATGCTTCGTCAATACGGGCGTAGCTGATGAAAATGTGCATAAAATTTCAAGTTAGCCAATAAAACGTTTAACGATATTATACGCAGAAGCACCAGTGCGTGAAATCAAAAGGTAGTAGTCATATGGTAAGTGGTATAAGTCGAAACTCAATAACAATTGAAACCAAGTTGTAGGGGCTGGATTTTTCCAGCCCGCGCCACTTACTTTGCAACCATCACTCAAAAACGCAATCACAGGTTAGAAAGCAGTTGCCTAAACGTTTGGAAAAGCAAACCGAACACCTGCTTTTTTCGCCTACCCTGCTGATTCACCCGCCTTTTTCCGTTGGCTGGCTTAGCATCATGCAGCACTGCATTCGGCTGCACACGTTCAACACAACATCAGTTTTGTAATATTCAGCGTAAGGTTGCCTGTTATCGCCTGTTTATCAGGTCGGTCATATCTGTTTTGCCTGAAACACGTCCCCATTTTATTCCCTCGTCTGTTATAATACGCCCCTTTAGAAAATCTAATAAGGTTCTTACATGTTGACAGTAAGCTAATGTCACCAGCAGTGCATCTAATCAACACTCATCAGGCAAAAGGCAGTTGGCTTTTACAAGCAAACCTCCTAACCCTGTTACGACTGAACAGGATACACAAGGGATAAAGGGCTTATGATCCGTTCGACACGCACGCACCGTCCGCCGACGGATGTGATAGAACTGGCGGACAAAATACTCGTGCTGGTGGAAATCGCTGGAATGCAAACCGACGATTTAAACATCAGCTTACATGAACGACGTTTAACGATCAGTGGCAGCCGGCGCAAACCGGAGCATCACCATGCCGCGTATCACCAGCTCGAAATTGGCTTCGGTGAATTCAAAGTAGAACTGGATTTACCGTGGACAATCGAACGTGAAGCAGTTACCGCCAGCTACGAGGCGGGTTTATTGGCAGTAGAATTACCACGTAAGACTTCCCGCACCATCCCTGTAGTGGATGTCAGCGGTGACGCATAAAGGCGAAAAGATGACACCCAAACGAACAGCAGAGCTAACCAAAGCCCGTTACTTCGCAGATGAAGAGGAAGAAGCACAGGCTGCCAAGACCGAACTCGACATCACGGTTGAGGATGCTACCGAAGCGCCTGAGGATAATACCAAACAATCCAAGAGTGACATTCCAGCGGTAATTCCTATTCTGCCGCTGCGTGGATTGGTAGTGTACCCACAAACAGCCATTCCGCTAACAGTCGGCCAACCACGCAGTATCAAGCTGGTAGATGATGTGATTTCCGGCGACCGGCTGATTGGTCTCGTGGCAGCAAAAGACCCCGACATGGAAACCCCCGGCCCCGACGACGTATATGAGATCGGTACGCTGGCCTCGATACACCGCCTGTTCCGCGCACCGGACGGCACCATCCGTTTGCTGGTGCAGGGTTTGGCGCGCATCCGTATTGATGAATATGTCGAAAATGAGCCTTACTTACGGGCGAAGGTTACCGCCATCCCCGAAACGCTGGAAGACACCGTTGAGGTTGAGGCGCTGGTTCGCAACGTGGCTGACCAATTTACACGGTTGGCTGACCTTGTGCCGAACATCCCCAGCGAACTGATTACCAACGCCGTCAATGTTGAAGAACTTGACCCGCTGCAATTGGCCTATGCCATTTCGACGTATATCCGCATCGGCCTCGGTGATGCACAGTCGATCCTTGAGCTGGAAAGCACCGACGCCAAGCTGCGGCGGTTGATGACCATCCTCAACAAAGAACTGGAAGTTTTGGAACTGGGTCGCAAAATCCAGACTGAAGCCCAAACCGAGATGGAAAAGGTACAGCGCGAATATTACCTGCGTGAGCAGTTGAAGGCCATCCAGCGTGAACTCGGCGAATCCGACGAGCAGATGGTGGAGGTTGAGACTTTCCGCAAGAAGATCGCCGAAGCCGGTATGCCGGAAGAAGCCGAGAAGGAAGCTGAACGCGAACTTGACCGCCTATCCAAGCTGCCAACCGCAGCAGCGGAATACGGTGTCATCCGCACGTACCTCGACTGGATGACCACCCTACCGTGGTCAAAGACGACCGAGGACAACCTTGAAATTAACCACGCCCGTGAAGTGCTGGACGAAGACCACTATGGGCTGAAGGATATTAAAGAGCGCATCCTTGAATACCTCGCGGTACGCAAGCTGCGTAAGGAACGCGCCGACGAATTGGAAGGCGAAAAGGAATCGGATTACAACATCCGGCGTGAACGGCGCGGAGCCATTCTGTGTTTCGTCGGCCCGCCCGGTGTCGGTAAGACTTCGCTCGGTGCGTCAATCGCGCGTGCGATGGGGCGCAAGTTCATCCGCATGAGCCTCGGCGGTGTGCGGGATGAAGCCGAAATTCGCGGCTTCCGGCGGACATACATCGGCGCGATGCCGGGGCGTATGATCCAAACCATCCGCCGTGCTGAGTCACGCAATCCGGTGATTATGCTGGATGAGGTCGATAAGCTGGGGCGTGATTTCCGCGGCGACCCTGCCAGTGCGCTGCTTGAAGTGCTCGACCCTGAGCAAAACGCCGAATTCCGTGACCATTACATGGATGTGGCGTTCGACCTGAGCGATGTGTTCTTCATCACAACCGCGAACGAACTAGAACCGATCCCCGGCCCACTGCGCGACCGTATGGAGATCATCCAACTGAGTGGTTACACCGAAGCCGAAAAGGTGGCAATTGCTGAACAGTATTTGGTGAAGCGCCAGACTAAAGAAAACGGCCTGCGCCCCAAGGAAATCGAGTTCACGCACGAAGCCTTACAAACGATTGTGCGCGACTATACCCGTGAAGCGGGTGTCCGTACACTGGAACGCGAAATCGGGCGGGCGGCACGCAAGGTCGTGACACGCATCGCCGAGGGCAAGACCCGTAAAGTCGTTATCAAGGAAAAGCAGGTGCGCGACCTGCTCGGTAAACCACGCTACGGCTACCGTGAGGAAATCGAAGAACGCACTGATATACCGGGTGTGGCGACCGGATTGGCATGGACACCCGTTGGCGGCGATGTGCTGTTTGTTGAGGCGGCACGGATGCCCGGTGGTAAGGGCTTCCAGTACACGGGTCAGCTCGGCGAAGTCATGGCTGAAAGCGCCCGTACAGCTCTGAGTTATATTCGCTCGAAAGCTGATGAATTCGGGCTTGACCAGAAGTTCTTCGAAACGAACGACATTCACATTCACGTTCCGGCGGGTGCCGTGCCAAAGGATGGCCCATCAGCCGGCGTGACGATGGCGGCGGCTTTGGCCTCGCTCATCACCGGACGTGCGACCAAGAGCAACGTGGCGATGACCGGCGAAATTACCCTGCGCGGGCAGGTGCTGCCAGTAGGCGGCATTAAAGATAAAGTGCTGGCGGCGCACCGCTTCGGTGTGGATACGGTTATCATTCCGAAGAAAAACCAGAATGATCTGGACGACCTGCCAGCCGACGTGCGCAAGCAGCTTAAGTTCGTGCTAGCCGAACATGTCGAGGACGTGCTGGATGCAGCACTCGTGCCCAAGACAGCAAGCAAGAATGGGCACAAGGCCAAAAAGTAGTGTATAGTCAGCGTAGAGATGTAATGATGATCGTTAGATCGCTTGAACACGTTCTATGCTGACTATTTCTTGATCTGGTTGCAATTACGGGACAGGTCATCACAGTAGGTGCAATAGGCGGTGCGAGCGATCCATGATATGCTATCTAGTGGATGCCGTTTTATATGACCGGGAGATGACCTGTGCCAAAAGTAATGATTGTGGATGATGACCGCAACACAGTGAAGCTGCTGCAAACGCTGCTGGAACTAGACGGTTTTGTGGTCGAGGTGGCAGGGCGTGGCGCAGATGTACTGCCTATCGCCGAAAATGCTAAACCTGACATCTTCCTCATGGATTATCACCTTGCTGACATGGATGGTGTAGATGTGGTACGCGTGTTGCGTAAAACCGATGCATTCGCCAAAACGCCGATTGTGATGGCCTCCGGCTTGGATGTGGAGGACGAGGCGAAAGACGCGGGTGTTGACCACTTTATGATCAAGCCTTTCGAACCGAGCGATTTAGCGACGCTGTTCAACCGACTGCTGGGTATTTGAGCACCAATGGACATTTTAATCATCGGTGGTACGCAATTTGTCGGGCGGCACTTAGCAGAGGCCGCGTTAGCAGCAGGACATCAAGTTACGCTCTTCAACCGTGGCAAAACTGGCCCCGGTTTGTACCCACAGGCCGAAACGTTGGTCGGCGACCGTGACGGTAACCTCGACGCGCTCAAAGGCCGCAAGTGGGACGTGGCATTCGACCCCAGCGGATACCTGCCGCGTGTGGTGCAGCAGTCGGCGGAACTCCTCAAAGATGCGGTTGGACGCTATGTATTCATTTCCAGCATCTCGGTATATGTCGACTCCGACAACGCGGATGAAAACGCCGCGCTGAACACGATGGACGACGACCCCAACAGCGAAGACATTCCCAAATACTACGGCGCACTCAAAGTCGCCTGTGAAAATGTGGTGACTGAGACTTTTGGCGACCGTGGCTTGAATGCCCGACCGGGTTTCATCATCGGGCCGTATGATGCTGTGCCGCGCCTACCGGGTTTGCTCTGGCGTTATGAGCAAGATGGCGAACGGGTGGCGGGGCGACCGGAACAAGGTGTGCAGGTTATCCATGCGCGGGATATGGCGGATTGGCTGTTCAAAGCTGTTGAGCAGAAGTTATCCGGCGCGTACAACATGACGGGACGCCCTGTCAAAATGAATGACCTGCTGGATACGGTCGTCAGCCTGACGGGTAAAAACACACCCGTAAGCTATGTGGGCGATGAACTGCTGAAGGTGCGCGACATCCCTCCTGTGGATGGCGTGGGCTACTGGGTTCCAACGGAGGCCGAAGGTATCATGCGGGCGAATGTCGATAAGGTATTCGCGGCAGGTTACACCGAACGCCCCCTGCGCCAGAGCATCAGCGAAACGCTGGAATGGCTGCGTCGTGAAGGCTTCCAGAGCGACAACCTGAAAGAACGGATTGAAGGCCGCGTGCTTTCGCTGGAAAAGGAAGCCGAAATTTTAGAAGCGTTTAAGCAGCAAAGTTAACCGCAAAAAAGTACAGAGCAGCTATGTAGGGGCGTACAACGTGCGCCCTTACCCTAAATTATCCTCGAATAGTTACATCTTTTTGGAAGCCACTCATGACAAAACCTTCTATAGGGGTGATTTTTCACCCGTACTTCGCACCGGAAACACTGGTCAATTTTGCGCGTAAAGCGGAAGCCGCTGGATTTGATGAATTGTGGCTGTGGGAAGACAGCTTTTGGGCGGGGGCACTAAGTTCCGCCGCAACCGTGCTGGCGACCACCGAACACATCAAAGTCGGCATCGGCTTGATGCCAGCCACCGCCCGTAACCCGTTATTTTCGGCGATGGAGTTGGCTTTCCTCGGTCAACTGTACCCAAACCGCTTTAAGCCGGGGTTCGGGCATGGGGTCGATGGCTGGTTGAAGCAGATCGGCGCAGCGCCTAAATCGACCATGAAGGCACTGGAAGAAACGGTAAACGCTGTGCGCGGGTTGCTCAACGGCGAAACCGTAACCCTGCAAGGCGACCATGTTCACTTCGACAATGTGAAACTGGAACTCGTCCCCAAGCAAGCACCACCGCTATATGTCGGGGCAATCCGCGAAAAGTCGATGCGGCTGGCTGGACGCGCGGGTGACGGCACGATCCTCACCGAGATGGCCTCCCCTGCCTATGTGCGCTGGGCGCGGGAGTTGATTAAAGTTGGTATGGGCGATAGCGGTCGAGCAGAAAATGATCTGATTGTTTTTGCTCACGCCAAAGTCAACCCTGACGGCGTAGCAGCACGAAAGCCAATCCGTAGTGTGCTGAGCGAAACGCTGAGTTGGGCGCGTCCGCACCTCGAACCGCTGGGTATCGCCGATGAAGCCGCCGCCCTGCTCGATACCTACGGCGCAGAAGAAGCCGCCGCACGTATCCCCGAAGCGTGGCTGGACGAAATTTCCGTATCTGGCACGCCGGAGCAAGCCGCCGCCACTATCCAACGGTTGGGCGAAGCAGGCGCAAACTCGGTGGTGCTGCTGCCGTCAAAGGGTGATCCAGACGGGCTAGATGAGTACATCAAGTACCTGATGCCCATTATCAAGTAATGCGCTATATTATCAGCGCTTAGAAACGAATCAAGAAATCAAAACCGATATGTCGTCTCGTAAAAAGTCGCGCAATCAGTGGTACAGGATGGATCTCCATCTGCACACCCCTGCATCCGCCGACTACCAAGAACCAAACACAACCTACCTTGATATTCTGCGTAAAGCCGAATTTCGGGGTTTAGATATTGTCGCTTTCACCGACCACAACTCGCTTGCAGGTTACGGGCGCATGATGCGCGACATTGAGCAACTCACTTACCTCGAAGGCTTAGGCCGCGCCCAACCGGACGAACTTAAACGGCTGGCGGAATACCGGCGGCTGTTGGATAAAATCCTCGTGCTGCCCGGTTTCGAATTTACCGCGACCTTTGGCTTTCACATTCTGGGTATCTTCGCCCCGACTACGCCGATACGCCTGACGGAACACCTGCTGTTGAGCCTGAACGTTCCGGCGCATGTGCTGGACGAAGGCAACTCGGAAGTGGGCGCGTCGGCAGATGTGCTGACCGCCTATGAAACCATTACCGAAGCGGGTGGCATTTGTATCGCCGCCCATGTGAACAGCAGCCACGGTGTCGCCATGCGCGGCTTCGACTTCGGCGGGCAGACGCGGATTGCCTATACCCAAGACCGTTATTTACACGCGCTGGAAGTCACCGACCTCGGACGGCAAGACCGCAACAGCACCGAACGCTTTTTCAACGGCACGAAAGCCGGTTATGATCGCCGGATGCGCTGCATCCAAGGGTCGGACGCGCACCGCCTGAATGCCTCGCCGAACGCCGATAAAAATGCTAAGAACGCCAACCTCGGCGTGGGCGACCGTGTGACCGAAGTGCTGCTGCCAGAGCGCACGTTTGAAGCGCTGCTCGAAATGTTCCAGGGTACCGATTTTTCGCGCACGCGCCCGTACAACCCCAGCCGCCAACCGCTCGATTACATTCAGGCGGCACGGGAAGAAGGTGCGTCGCTGGTGCAGTCCTTCCACGAAAGCATGACCAAAATGGGCGGACGCATGTACGGCATCATCGCTGACGTGTGTGCCTTCGCCAACACCAACGGCGGCACGGTGTATATCGGGCTGAACTCCGACCCGAAGAAGCCACCACTGGGAATCGAGCAGCCGCAAGAAGGGGTTGATTCGCTGCACCAGGAAATCAGCCGCCTCATCAGCCCACGGTTGGATGTCGAGATCGACGCACCGGAAACATTAGGTAAAACGATCATTCGTATTCAAGTGCCATCCGGCAGCGACCGCCCTTACGCTATCGAGGACAACAAGATTTACGTGCGCGATGAGGCTGATACAAGCCTCGCCGTGCGTGACGAAATCGTGAACCTCGTACGGCAGGGACAAAGCCTGAAGCCAGCGGTCGAAACGGCAGCACCCGAACCAGCGACGATCATTCCGGTTGATCCACCGCGCCCGAAGGCCAAGCGTTTTGCGCCGATTGTGGCGGAAACACCCGCCCCGGTTCCCCCTCCCACTTCTAGCACACCACCCCCAACCGGCGGGGTCGAGATTATCGGGGCGGAACAGCGCGGCGACGAGCATTATTACACCATGCGCGACCTGCGAAACGGCAACATCGTGCAGAACGTCACGCGCTCATCGGCGCGGCGATTATGGCATTACGCCATTAAGCAGCACGAGGGCAACAAACCGCGACCGGACAAGGTGACATGGCACAGCGACAACGGCATGTGGCAGCGTTATGTGAAAAGCGGCGAAACGCGCTACGACCTTGTACAGCGGATTGATGGCGAGCTGCGCGTGTACTACGGCGTCACCGACAGCGGGATGCAGGGGGCGTGGCAGGCGTTCCTCGCGCCGGAAGAAGAAACCTAACCGCAGAGCGATTTAACACAAAGAGAAAAATAGGGCGCAGCATGTTGCGCCCTGTTCACGCATACCTTACCCTAACCTCATCCTTACTAGAGATAAACACCCATGACACTCATCACACTCGACGACATTCAACAGGCACGGCAGGTAATCGAAGGCAAGCTGCACCGCACGCCGCTGGTGACGGCCACTGTCCTCGGCGAAATGATGGGCGTAAAGCTGCTATTCAAGGCCGAACTGCTGCAAAAAACTGGCTCGTATAAACCGCGCGGGGCGATGAACAAGCTTAACAGCTTAAGCGTCGCCGAGAAAGCCAACGGTGTGGTGTCGATGTCGGCGGGGAACTTCGCGGCGGGGTTGGCCTATGCTGCCTCGATCTTGGGTGTGAAAGCTACGATTGTGATGCCGGAAGCGGCGGTAAAGGCCAAAGTCGCCGCCACACGCGGTTACGGGGCGACAGCACTGCTGCACGGCGTCGGTAAAGACCTGATGCCCAAAGCGATGGAATTGGTGGAAACCGAGAAGCTCACCTTCCTGCATCCATTTGATGACCCGATGGTGGTCGCGGGAACAGGCACGCTCGGCATGGAGCTGGTCGAAGATGGGCCGGAGCCGGATTTTGTGCTGGTGCCGGTGGGCGGTGGCGGATTGATCGCAGGTGTCTCCACGGCGATTAAGCTGCACTACCCGAAAGCCAAGGTGATCGGCGTCGAGCCAACCGGCGCAGTCAAAATGCTGACGAGTGTCCAGCAGCACAAGCCAATGGTTGCCGAGAAACTGAATACGATTGCCGATGGATTAGCCGCACCGTTCGCCGGTAAACACACGCTGGAACACGTCGAGGCGTATGTGGACGACATCGTGCTGGTAACAGACGACGAAATTAAAGATGCGATGCTGCTGATTATGGAGCGCGCGAAATTGTTCGTCGAGCCGTCGGGCGCAGCGGCATTCGCGGCACTGCTGCACGGCAAAGTACAGGTACCGGCAGGCAGCACGGTTATCTGCATTCTATCCGGCGGCAACATCGACCGTGAGCGATTGAAGGCGATACTTTAATCGTCCTCATCGACCTCACGCGGGGCGAACACGGCAAGCTCGGCTTTAGGCGTTATCATGTTGAGGATTTCATCCTCGGATAGCCCTTCTGATTCCCCATAAAGAATTTCAGCACCGTGTTCGAAATCTTCATAGATGACGTAAAGATCCCTCAACCCGCGAAAGGTAGAGGTTACTTTTTCACCATCGGTATTGTCATAGCTAAAATTGTAATCTTTACCGAGTAACATCGCCTTTTCATAGGCTTCTTCCGGCGAATCAGCACGAACTAAGATAAGATTTTTGTAGACAACATTGTCGTAGTCACCCACGAAGCTAAATTCCTGAATGATGTCGGTCAAGTACCACTTCGCGTCGTCGGGTCGGGTATCCAAGACGGTCGCAACACTTTCATATGAGTGTTCCTTTTGTAAATAAAAACCGCCCATAACAGGCGGCGGATAGAACTACTGATTGCAGTAGGGAACTCTTAGCGAACGCCGCCCACCGTGCTGCCGGGGGTTAGGTAGCGTGTGTGGAACCATTCGTCACTCACACTCCACGGTTCGCCTTCTGTACCGACACACAACCACGCGCCAGCAGGGGCAATCACGGGCTTGGAACTCTCGATACTTTGTACATACGTATCCTGCTTGAGCTTCTTCGCCCAAACACCGGCAACTTTGTAATAAGGTCTGCATCCCAAAATCATCAGGTGATTTTCGGCGGCTGAAGGCTTCCAACGCGGATCGTCCCACGGCTTGTAAGTCTTGGCAAAAATCTTGGGCTCAATCGGACGCGGATCATAATCGTCCAGCGACTTCTTAAGGCTGTCACCAGCAACATACGCGATAATGTAACCAGCCTTTGCCACAATCGTATCCCATGACGTTTTAATGACTTTGGGCGCCTCGGAAGCGGGCAGCGGGCGCACCATCGACACACGTTTAACGGGGCGATAATATTGAAAACCTTGCTCTACCAATTGTCTATCCGTCCATCTACGCGCCTGATAAATTGCAGGGCGGGCTGTCACTACACTATTTGACGGGCTCATATTTTGTCCCTTCGCGCACGTTTCCTAAGTGGAGTATAACGTATTTTTAAAGCCTAGTGTGCCTCCAATAACTAGGGGTTTCGGTTAGAATTCGGTTTGTATTGTCCAGCGGCGCTCATCCAACCCTCACGAAAAGTAAGTGCCGATCATTGGCACATGTTACTGATTGCGCTGGCTGGTCAAACCCGTTAGAATGCCACCTTACAAACATAAGGATACTTCCCATATGCGTGTACGGATTGGCTGCAACATCGTTTACGACCTACTGCAACCCACGCCCATGTTGATGGCGCTCCGTCCGCCGCAGGTCTACCATCACAAATTGGTGGAAGAACAGCGCACGGTAAACCCCGCTGTCACCCTGCATGATTACACCGACAGCTTTGGCAACACCATCTGGCGGCTGATGGCTCCCGCAGGGATGCTCTCGCTGGTCTACGATGCGCTGGCGGATGTCTCGCCATATGCTGACCCCATTCACGCCTATTTGCCTAAAACACCGGTCGAAATGCTGCCGGATGAAGTCATTTCTTACACCCTGCCCAGCCGCTTATGCCCATCCGATCTATTTATCAACGACGCATGGGCGCTGTTTGGTAACGTCATCGGTGGGTGGGCGCAGGTGCAAGCCGTATGCGACTGGCTGCATACCAACATCAAATACCAAAAAGGCAGTATCTCCAGCACCACCAGTTGGGATGCTTACCAACAGGGGCACGGGGTTTGCCGTGACTTTGCCCATTTAGGCGTATCTTTCTGCCGTGCGTTGAACTTCCCTGCCCGTTACGTTTGCGGCTATCTGCCAGACATCAATGTGCCTTACGACCCAACCCCAATGGACTTTCATGCATGGTTTGAGGTATATATAGAAGGAGAGTGGCGTACATTTGACGCACGCCACAACATCCCGCGCACCGGGCGGGTGATGATTGCGAAAGGGCGTGACGCAGTAGACGTGGCCTTCTCGACGTTATACGGCAGCGCTCAGTTGACAACCTTTAAGGTATGGGCGGATCAAGTGGATGACCAACTCACGTTGAGCGCCGCACCGCTTCAGGTCACAGTATAATATGACAACTATTCCAACCTCTCAGCATTCGGATTTTATCGACCATCTCAACCTTCAGTGGCAAGATGTCAAACGGGTGCGCTGTCAGTTCTATCACCGCTTTCACTACGAGTACCCCGGCCCGATCCACGATTTGAAGCAGCGACTTGTCGTCATCCCCGCTGACAAGTACGGAACCCAGCACCTACGGCACCATCACCTGAATATCCACCCGACACCCATCAGCACACGGCAGGCGACCGACAGCTTCGGCAACCGCGTGTTCGAGGTGGAAATCCCGACAGCCGAAAACATTGTGTCGTTCGAGATCATGCTTGAACTCGAAAATCAACTTGAAGACCGTATGCAGCCCATGATTACGCCCGAAGAAGGGCGCTATTACCTGCAACCGACACGCCTGACCGCCCCCAGCCGCCAGATCAGTGCCGCCGCCCGTGAACTACAGGATGAAGCCGCCGATGTGCATGACCTCGCCCAGCGCACGCACGATTTTGTGTATGGGCTGATGCAGTACGAAGCCGGACTTACGACGGTCGAAACCACGGCAGCGGAAGCCTTCGAGATCGAACATGGGTTGTGCCAGGATTATTCACATATCATGATCTCCCTTTGCCGGAGTGCCGGCTTACCCGCGCGTTACGTGTCGGGGCATTTGCTGGGCGAAGGTGGTTCACACGCATGGGTTGAAGTACTGCTGCCGGATGATGAAGGTCATTTGTGCGCGGTCGCGTTTGACCCCACCAACAACCGCCGCCCACACCTTGGTTATGTAACGGTCGCCGTCGGGCGAGATTACCGTGATGTGTCTCCCACATCCGGCAGCTTTAGCGCACCCTATGGTGGGCAGTTGACGTGCAGCAAACGCGCTGGCCTGACGATGGTCGAGTTCAACAACGGCGAGATCGTCCAAATTCCCGCCGTGCAATAAAACATCCCCTAAATCCTTTTATTACGTTATCGATCACCTCATTCAGTTTACATAAGACCCATCTCAGGCATATCGTATAGCGCCTGTTTAAGCCGAAAGAGACCTGCGCCACACCGCGTCACTTCACCAGACACTTTAAAAGGAGCCTGTGAATGAATGTCTTTGAGACTGTTCAAACCGTTTTGGCCGTTCGTGCATTTCAAGATAAACCTGTTCCAACCGATGTTAAGAACCGCATACTCGAAGCCGCCCGTCTGACCGGCAGTGGTAGCAATCATCAACCGTGGCATTTCATTCTGGTTGAAGGTCGCGCCGAACTTCAGCAGCTTGGCGCGGTTGCCAAAAGCGGGCCTTATACTGCACAGGCCGACTTCGCTGTGGTTGTAGTCACCGAAGAAAGCCCAATCGCCCTTTCAGATGGCAGCCGTGCCATCCAGTCGATGATACTAACCGCGTGGGCAGATGGTGTTGGCTCCAATTGGGTGGGCTTTGTACCCATGCCCGAAGTCAACAAACTGCTCAACATCCCCGATACATTGGATGTGCTGGCGATTCTGCCTTTTGGTTATCCGACAAAGGAAATTGGACAGGGCAAGAAGCGACGTAAAGCACCCGAAGAAGTATTCCACCTCGGCAAATTTGGAACGCCGTACACCCCTCAATCATAGGTCTCGTAGGGGTTTGCCGGCGGCAAACCCCTTCAATCGGCAATTCATTTCCGCCCGCGAAACAACTGCACAGCCACCCACCCCAAAATATTCGCGAACACATCACGCGCGGTGTCGTCGGCGCTCCACATCATATTGATCTTGGTAATGTCCCCACCCTGCTGTTCGAGTTCACGGTGATGAACACTATATTCGCCGTATTCCCAGAAAAATGTGATGATGCTGAGGATACCGAAGGACACCAGTGCGGGGCGCTTGTTCAGCCTATGCACCAGATGAGCAAGTGGGCTGGCACTGGCGGGTTCGAGTTCGGCTGCTGTTTCAAGCGTATCTTGCACAAGGGCGCTCAAAGCAAAACCAGTCGCGCTGTGGGGGATGGCATCCAAACCCAAACCAGCTACACGGATGTCGCCCATATCGCCCTTAAAAATGTTGAACTTGGGATGCGAGAGGATGTAACCCGCCGCCAATGGGAACACATAAGTTACATATTTCGGGTTATCACGCACCATTTCATCCATCACGCCCTCAACCAGATTATTCGGCTTGCGGTTGGCAGGGGTGAGCAGACGAAGGGCGTCCGGCAGCAGCAGCGCCACCGAGTTCACGACCAGATGCGGCAGCCATGTGGTGGTCATGCGGTACTCGCGCCGATTGGCATCAGCCGTAGCCGCGAGAACCGCCCAAATACCGTAGCGTAGGAAATCAGGACGTTTCAAAGCAACCTCTTATGCTATTTAATAACACTCAGATGATGATAAGCTATAGTGAAACGATTGACCTGAGCCAGATGGGGGATAATGCCAACATTTTCTTTGCTGACCTTTAACTGCTATGGTTTACCGACCCCCGGTACCAGCAGCCGCTTGCGCCTACTCGCCCACCATTTGAACGATCTGGATATGTCAGCGGTGTGTTTGCAAGAGGTACAGTCGAACCGTCACCGCCGCCTTTTCGAGCGCGAGTGCGAGCGTTATCCCGAACGCGCCTACGAGCCATTTTATCATGCGCCCAAAGGTGGTTTGCTGACGATGGCACGCTGCCCGATTGTGGAAACCGAGTTCCGCTTGTACACTGAGCGCGGCCTATGGTACACCCCTGCACTAGCCGATTGGATTCTCCACAAGGGGATACTGATTACGCGGTTGGAATGGGAAAACACACCGGTTGTGCTGATTAATACCCACCTCACCGCGAATTACATGGGCAACTGGAGCCGCACCAACATGTTCGCCAAGCACGAGTATAACCAACTGCGGCAGCTTGC